>CAMLDR010000117.1 GCA_946478775.1 uncultured Flavobacteriales bacterium | reverse complement strand
ATTTAACGATCACACATTCCAATTCGGGAACAGATGTTCAGACTGCTTGTGATTCGTATGATTGGATTGATGGAAACACCTACACAGCTTCTACGAATACACCAACGGTTGTTTTGCAGAATGCAGCGGGTTGCGATTCGACCGTTACTTTGAACCTGACAATCATCCCATCTCTTCAATTGCTTGTTGAAAATGTATTTGTTTTCCCTTCCGATGCAAATGCCTGTGTGGGAGAAGCAGCGATAACCGTTTCCGGAAATACTGACTTCGAACTGGATTTCGATAATGGTTCACAAGTCCTTACTTCAAGCGGATACTCCTTGGTAGCGGATCTGTGTGACGGTGTATATGATTTACACATAACGGACAATTGTGGAGATACGCTTTCAATTCCGGTAGTGATTCCGGTAGATTCGAATTTTGTCTTCAACAATCCGTTTATTGATTCCCTGGCATTGGATTCTTTGGGTATCACGATGACGAACTGTGATATTTATTACAATGGAATTGACACCGCTTACATCGATTCGATCTGGGCAACCGGAAATACCGTAAACGTAATCTGGAACATTGTAGACTCGAACGGATCGAATTTCGATACAACGACTTACGTTCTTAACAACGGAAACGGAGTTTACTGGCTGCAGCTAAGCGTGTTCTGTCCGTTTAAATCGGCAGGAGAATATTTTACGGTAACGGAAGCCATTTACTTCAACAACGGTTCGGTTTCCACGGCTGGATTAACAGATATCGGTAAGAATCTCTTTGAGATTTATCCGAATCCAAGTACTGAAGTTGTTCATGTCTCTTTCTCAGGATCAGATGCTGAATTGACGGTTTACGATGTTCAGGGGAAAGTGATATTAGCACATAAAATTCAAAACCAGGAAACAATTTCCTTGCAGAACTTTGAACGAGGAACTTATTTGTTTGATCTCAAAAATTCGACCGGACACCACGTTCAGCGAGTTGTAAAACAATAATAAAAACAAATAGTAAATCCGCTTGTAAGCTTACAGGCGGATTTCTTTTTATCTTCGCATATGAAAAACTTGATCATTCTTCACGGCGCGCTTGGGGCCAAATCTCAATTCGAACAGTTGATTTCCCAATTGAACAGCCATTTCAATGTCTATACGCTTGATTTCGCCGGCCATGGAACTAAGGCTGTCACGGAGATGGATTACTCAATCGAACATTTTGCGCAAAACCTGAAAGAGTTCATGGTTCAGAATGAATTGGAGAAACCCCTGGTATTCGGATACAGCATGGGTGGTTATGTAGCCCTGAAACTGGAAAGCCTCGAAGCAAACAGCTTTGAAAAAATCGTCACGCTCGGAACCAAATTTGACTGGAACCCCGAAAGTGCCGAAAAAGAAGCGAAAATGCTGAATGCCGAAAAGATCGAAGAAAAAGTACCTGATTTTGCAGCTTACCTGAAATCCATTCACGGGGAAAGCGAATGGAAAACAGTCCTTCAAAAAACGGCAAAAATGATGCTGGAACTTGGAAAAAAACCGTCATTAAAACCGTATGACTTTCACCACATCCAGATTCCGGTTCTATTGATGCGTGGCTCAAATGACACGATGGTAACGGAAAAGGAGACAATGGAAGTGCAGCACCTGCTCGGAAATGGAGTCTACCTGGAAAGGGAAGAGTGGCAGCATCCGATAAACCTGGTTTCCTCTGAGGAACTGGCAGAACAATTGTTAAGTTCGTATTGACCAGGGTAAATTGAAGTAACTTTGTTCCCATGAAAATTGAAATTTGGTCGGACATCATGTGTCCGTTTTGCTATATTGGGAAAAGACATCTGGAAGCGGCATTGAGGGCATTTCCGAATGAACAGTTTGAAATTGAGTGGAAAAGCTTCCAGCTGGACCCGACAATGACTTCTCAGCCGGGCAAGAACGTTTACGAATACCTGGCTGAACGCAAAGGAATCTCATTGGAGGAATCCAGGCAAATGCATTCCGGGGTGGTAAACCGTGCCGCTGAAGCAGGACTCGACTATCAGTTCGAAAAAGCAGTCATTTCAAATTCATTCGATGCCCATCGCATCATTCAATTGGCAAAGACAAAGGGCTTGGGTGATGCCATGGAAGAAACCTTTTTTAAAGCCTATTTCACAGACGGAAGAGATCTGAATGACCAGGTCACGTTGATGGAATTGGCTGTTGGAGTTGGATTGAATGCTTTGGATATTAAAGAGGTTCTGGAAGATGAAAGACGCTTTGCAGATGCCGTAAGGAACGATATTTCCGAAGGGCAGCAAATCGGTGTTCGCGGTGTTCCTTTCTTTGTATTCGACCGGAAATACGCCATTTCGGGAGCTCAGCCAATTGAACATTTTGAACAGACGATCAAGGAGGTTTTGACCCAAAAATAGTAGGTGCGCGATTCATCACGTATAAGAATAATTCAACCGGTAGGGGCGGAATCCCGCACGCACGGGATCAACCCTACTATTTTTAATCTATCCAAAGGGTAGAGCAATTGAAAAATTGTGTAGTTTTGTTTCGTGAATTTCATTTCATCATATCGAAATTTTACGTGCCATTCCATTTGGCGAATGCGTATCATGACCCATTTCTGCAGGGTCTAAAACGCTATGGAGGTTGTTGAACCTCTGAAAACACCTCAACAAACAATCATTTTTTCAATTTTATTTTTTACACGATGAACACGCTCGTTTTGGAAGAGCAAGTTCCCTTATCAGACTCCGTTTCGGTTTCCGTAGAACTTGCCGGTCGAATTGCCTACCTGGAACAACAGGCTGAAAGATTGCATGAAAGTATGCGCTACGCAGGCAGCTTACAACGCAGTATTTTACCCAACGAACAAATTTTTCAGAACATCTTTTCAGATGCCTTTGTGATTTTTCAGCCAAAAGACATTGTAAGCGGCGATTTCTACTGGATCTTCCAACACCACGATGACATCTATTTTGCAGTAGGTGATTGCACCGGTCACGGTGTCCCCGGAGCAATGGTCAATATTGCCGGGAATGCCCTGCTTCGACAAATTATCCGTCTGGAAGGGCTTTCTGATCCTGCAAAAATTGTGGAATTACTGGACTGTGAATTAACGAGTCTCTTCAATGAGCATTTAACCGAAGGAACTACCCGCGATGGAATGGACCTGGTTTTTTGTAAGTTCAATCTCTCTCAAATGAAAGGATCGTTTTGCGGTGCAGGAAGACCTATGATCCTTGTAAGAGACGGTGAATTGGTAGAATTTAAAAAAGGAGCAGATTCAATCGGGCATGCTTCGAAGGAAACGAAAGAGTTTGAGACCATTCATTTCGACCTGCAGGAAGGAGATCAGTTTTACCTGTTTTCAGATGGGTATACAGACCAGTTCGGTGGGGAGAATGTCAAAAAATTCAACCGGCAACGATTCCGGAATTTGCTGACTTCCATTTGTGAGTTTGAATTGTGGGAACAACGTACAGAACTGCTTTTTCACTACAATAACTGGAAAGGAAAGCAGGAACAGGTAGATGATATTTGTGTAGTTGGAATTAAGATTTAAACACTTCACACTCCTCCTCACACTCACACTTTTAAAGTGTTGAATTGGAGGAGGAGTATTGATAATATTTATCGGACAATCAGTTTATAGTTCTCTCCGTTCAGATTGATCCAGTACATTCCGGATTCGAAGGTTTGCGCATCCAATAAATACGTGTCATCCGAATCAAGTTTTGTTTCGAAAACCACTTGTCCGAGTGCGTTGTAAACAAATAAGCTCGAAATCGGGTCATCGGAAACAATCGTTACCAAGCCTTTATCTGTTGGATTCGGGTAAATGGTTACCTGGTTTACTTTAGGGCTGTTATTGACGGATCGAATATCAGACAAATGGAACGAGCCGTTTTGGTCAACCTGCTTCAAACGATAGTATGAAACTCCAGTTAATGGTGCCTGATCCATCAATGCATAATCAATAACTGTTTGAGAAGTTCCTTGAGCCGGAACGGTTCCGATACTTGACCAGTTTTCACCGTCATCAGATCTCAAAACATCAAAATAGCTGCTGTTGAATTCGCTTGCAGTCTGCCAGCTTACGGCAACCTGGCGGTCATTTACCAAAACAGCATCGAACAAAACCAATTCAACCGGCAATGGGCTTAGAATGTAATCTTTGGTAGCCAGGGTATAATACCCATCCAGTGTAATGCTTTGATTGGTAAACAGGATCTGATCTCCTGCAATGGAGTTGGCTGCTGCAATTTCTGTCCATGGCCCTGTTTGCGCAGCACGGTAAACCAAAATGTAATTGGAAGTAGCTCCGAGGTTTGCACCGGTCATTCCTGCGTCGCTCATATCAAATGAGATGTTCACAACATTGGCTGCACCGGTATTGGCCACATCAAAGTACCAAATGCGCTGCCAGCGGGAAATATTTGTTCCTGTGATCCCGGCAATGTCTGTGGTGATCTCGGTGTTTGTAGGGAAAGCATGTCCCGCAAGGATGTAATCATTGTTGTCAAGACCCGAAACAGATTGCATTCCCATTCCTGCAGAAGTGGACGGATCGAAGGATGGATTTGTCAACCCTGTTGCATCTCTTCCGATTCCCGAAACATCGCGATCATAATTTCCGTTAGCCGGGTTATCACCTGCATACCAATCATTTGAACTCAGGGGAATATCGTATTTTGAGGACAAGTGATTATTGATAATGGTGCGTTGTGCATCATTTAATTTCGTGCGGTACATAATGATCTCAGAAATGTATCCGTTGAATGGTCTCGGGTCATTTGAATGGGTTGCTCCAATCAGTAAAGGTGAATTTTTATCTGCAATTGAGGCACTGCCTTCTGTACTTGTTATTTGTAATACTTCCTGGTCGAAAATGGTAGAACGCTGAGGAGGCAGTAATGTCCCGTCGTAGAAAACATCGTAGATTTTGTTGGTATTGATTGTGCTTGCAACGCCATTTGAAAAGCGGTTGTTATCGTTGTCAATATCCAAATAGAATCGGCTCCCAGTATAATAGAAAAGCATGAAAGCTTCTTCGTTTCCCACATTATTGCGTTTACTGATAATGGCCTGGGCATCCCCAAATCCTTTCATACGTGTTACTGTAAAAAAGCTGTAGCCGTTCGTATTGTCAAAAATGGGATTATCCGGAGCGATGAAATAATCGTTTTGTCCGGAAGAACCGTTGTTGTCAAATTCAATGGAAGGATAGCCATTCATCAAAGAGCTTACAAATAAAGGCCGTTGAGCTGCTGTATTTTGGTTTAATACCACCCCGTTACCGGATTGATCAGTCCAGGAAGAAACAGGAGAACCATTGGTGGAAGTACTTGTTCCGGCATCAGCTTTTAGCCAGAGCACATTCGTTGCAGGGCTTCCTACACCAGCAGGACCGGTTTGTCCGAACGAAGAAAATACGGATATTGCACCCAGGAGAATTAAGGAGGAAAAGTTGTTCATTACACCATTCATTAAATTTATTGCAAATAGTGGTCTCTTACGCAGGTGCAAAGTTAAGTCAAAAAGTCGGATGGTGGTGCATAAAAGACGTTAAATGACCCAATTGCTTACCCGGGTTACTATGCGAGCATTGTGAGTGAAGATTAAGGAACTGATCCTCAACAAAATCGAGTATCTCTCCCTTAACGGCCGCTCCAAAACCATTCGAAATCTCCAATAGCACTTGCAATTAGAAGACAGACTAAGGTTACAATAACAGCCCCTACCAAAACCCCAAGTAAGGCTGCACCAATACTAACACCGGGAAGTGAGGCTGTCAAAAATACTAATGCAGTAAGCGCTAAAACAAGATACAACCAAACCGAAACCTCTTCCCAATCGATCTCTCTGCCTTTCTTTGCCGAATATTTTTTCTGATTCTCTTTTAATGAGTTGCTCATCAAAGATTCGGAGAAATGTGTTTGAATGGAAATCCCGGTTCGGATCCTGCTGGTACCGGCAGTTATTTTCCTTTTCAGCGTACCTGAAATCACTTTGGTTGCGGGAATGACTTGCTCATTTGCAGATTCTGAAACTACGATCTCTTCTTTTTCCTGCAGGATGGGTGCAATGATAGAATCTGTAGTAATTGTTATTAGCTCAGATTCCGCGATTTTAGTTGCCGGCTGGCCGGTAATTGCATCTGGCGAATCCGATGAACGCTGCCGTTTATGGAATTCAACATGAAAACCCCTGGAATGAAGTTGCTTTTCTATAGTACACGAACTTGCAATAAGGAGTATGAGTGTTAGAAATAAGCTCGTTTTGGCTTTCATCGTTTTTTGGACGAAGCTAGCGGATACCCACAGAATAAATGGGGCACTTATTGCTACTCAATTTAAGGCAGTTGCGGAAAACCGTACAGAGAGTAATTATAAATAAAGGAATTATCAAGATTAAAATCTCTCTTCACCTGATAATGCATAATTAAGCCATTGCCAATTATTCTAGCTTACTGTGCCAGCCACAAAGTCGGATTGATGCGCTGTACGGACCCGTCTACCACCTGGTGGATCTCGAAATGAGAAGTCGAAAGATTTCCTTCCTCATCTGCAAGCAAAGACCCGATGGATTGTTTGGAACTTACTTTGTCTCCGACGGAAACATAAGCTTCCTGGAGGTTACTGTAAACTGTTCGGTATGCTCCGTGTTTAATAATGACCACTTTTCCGGCTCCCGGAATATTCAGAACACTCGTTACTTCTCCGTCAAAAACGGCCCTTACCTGCGAATTCTTTGGTGCTCCAATATCAATTCCGTTATTATTGGTGTAAACATTCGGCAAAGTGGGATGGGCGTTTTTCCCATAGTTTTCAGTGATGGAACCTTTTGATACCGGCCAGGGTAATTTTCCGCGGTTCGATTCAAAATTTTTGCCAAGAGCTATATTTTCCTTTGTATCGGTAAATGTTACAGTTTTTGCAGGAGTATTGACAGTTGTGGTTTTAGTCGGTGAGGAAGCTGTGGTGCTTTTTGAAGCCAGTGAAGCCTTTTTCTCAGCTTCTTTTTTAGCTTTCGCTTCAGCATCTGCAATTTCCTTTTCAATTGCCATTTTAATGCGGCGTTTCAATTCTGCTTTCTGGCGTTCCTGTTCTTTCAGTTCTGCCATCAATGAGTTCTCGTCTTTGCGCAATTTCTCCAATGCCAGCTGTTTTGCGGACTTGTCTTTTTCTATTTGCTGCTTTTCAACGATCTTTTCTTCAAGCAGTATTTTTTTATGGTCTTTCTCCTGTTTGATCGTGCGGATCTCTTTATGGATCGTTTTTTCGTTTTGAAGAATTACCTTGAACTGCTTTTGCTGAATTTCTGAAAGACGCTTCAGGTAGGAGGTTCTTTTTACCGCCTCAAAATAATTCGAAGAGGAAAAAATATACATCATTTTGGCAGATTTGTTGCGGTGTTTGTATGCGTAAATAAGTAATTCTTTGTACTGCTGTTTTAATCGGACCAATCGCTTTTGAAGTTCTTTGATCTGATCTCCTTTGGAAGAGATTGTGAGCTCTGCACTGCGAATCTGTTTATCAAAATTATGAACGAGCAACTCCCGGTTTTTCACCTGGTTTTCAATTAACTTCAATTCGTTCAGAGAAGACTCCGTTCCTTTTTTTACTTTATCCAACAAGGATTTGGTAGTGGAAAGTTTCTTCTCCAGCTTATTTTGTTCAGCTTGAAGCTGGTCACTTTTTTTTTGCGACCAAACAAAGCCCGTACTAGTTAATAGTACTATAAGCAGGCTATTTTTCAGAATTGCAGTTACCATATTCTTCCGGTATTACAAAATAAATTTCCTGAGGTGTGTTTATTTCCGTTTTATCATAGTCCATTGTTAGAACGATATGATTCCGGGCCGTTACAATATCAATAATAACTTCTTTTGGAAGCAGGTAAGTGTCTACCGTGTCGCGGCCGAGATAATCAATGGAAATATGGGTCGTATCATCCGGACTGTCAATGACCAGTTTTTGAATGCTCTTCAGGGACGGATCGATGTAATAGCGAATCAGCACATTGTTGTCGCTATCATTATTTTCGTTGTTATCGTTGTTTCTGTCACGCTGCTGCAAAATTCCATCCCGTTCAGGCCTGTTCCGGGTTTCTCTTTTGATCACTCGTTTGCGGTGAGAAGAAATGATGTAATGGTACGGATCGTTGATCTGGAAATATTTTTGCGTGGTATCATAAGCAACCGGCAGACCGAGTAACAGTTCTTCGATGTTCCGGAAGTCGAAGTCTACTCCGAATGATTCTTTGATATACCCCATATTGGTTCGGATGGCACACTTATCTTTCCGATTGGAAATAAATAGAGAATCCCGTCTGATCAATGAGTTTACAATCGGGATGCCTGCGTAAGTAATAATAGGATTAATGACACTGTCCCGAATCGCACGGATGGAAGTTTTAAAACTCACTCTCCGATTGGTATCGGAGAAATGACATTTGATTTTTGTGTAAAATGAATTCGGACGAATCCCGGAAAGGCTGTCCATGACGTGGATCAGCTCACTGGTTTTTCGTTTTTCAAGCTTAACCGGCTTATCTGCAGCGGCTCTTCTTGCACAAGAACCCAAAACTACCAGTAAAGCAATTCCAAACCATTTAATATTCCGGATCGACATACGTTTTTGATTGAATTTTTTTGGAAAGTAATTTATTTTTTGATCCCAGGGTTAGTGCTTTTTTCCATAATTCGAGTGCTTTGGCGGTATCGCCCAACTTGAAGAAAGCATCTCCCATATGCTCCACATAGTTCTTGTTTTCCTTATCCAGTTCATCGGCTATCGTAAACTGCTCAAGCGCTTGTTTGAATTTTCCTTGTTTGAAAAGAACAACACCCTTCGTATCGATATAAGGTGCCTGGTTTGAATTTCCTTCCAGTACTTCATTGATCAGTTTTTCAGCTTTCGGAAGATCCATATTTGCAAGCGCCAGGCGCATCGCATAATTATTCTTCGTCAGGGAATTGGAAGGGAAAATAGCCAATGCTTTATCGTAAGCTTCAGCAGCTTCCTTGTATTGTTTTAACCCGAATAAAGCATCTCCTTTTTGAGCATAAAACTCGGATTCTGTCGCCGGATCGTTCACCACTAAATCTTTCCCCATATCGGCGGCATCAATGGCCTCCTGGAAATGGTCGATTTGAACACAAGCGATCGTGTAGAGTAATTGAACACTGGAAATCGTTGGGAACAAAGCGCTGCAGGCCCGCGCATCTTTGTAAAGGTCTTCGAATTTCATCAATTCGTATTCCAGGATCAAAACCTGGTTCCAGATCGGGAATTTGCCATCTTCGTATTTCAGGGCATTTTTATAGGCATCAAGGGCTTCTTCTTTCTGATTGTTCCGAAGCAATAAATCTCCTTTTACAGAGTAACCTTTTGCATCGTTCGGATAGCTGGCAATCAACAGATCTGCCATTTCGACCAGTTCTTTATCAATTACTACCTGCTTTTCATATAGTTCCAGGAGCACAGACATCTTCGTATCGAGATCAATGGTGGTCCCTTCGAAAGCTGCCTTGAAGTATTTGTAAGCTTCCGGTTTATTCATTTGCCGGTAATACAAATCTCCCAATGCCAGGTTTGCACGTGCATTAGAGGGGTCGTTCTTTACCAGCTCAACCAACATGGATTGTGCTTTTGCAATTTCTCTTTTTGAAAAATAGTAATCTACCAGTGTTCCGATCAGACCCAGATCATCCGGATAGACTTCACGGGCTTTCTGGATTTCCTGGATTCCCTTTTCATCTTGTTTTAATGAAAGGTACAATTCAAATTTTTGGATCGATAAATCGGGTAAAACACCCAATTGATCTTCCATTTTGTTCAAAGAATTGATTGCGTCATTTTGTCGGCCAAGGCGTTTCAGGATCTCAGCGTGAGCAAATAACCAGTCTACGTTATTGGGTTGTGCTTTGACCATTTTGGCAAAGCATTTTTCCGCTTCCGTAAATTTCCCCTGGTTGTAATACATGTATCCCAGTTCCTGTGTGTACCAAATGTTGTTGGGATCCAATTTACTTGCCAGTTCGGTGTATTCTGCTGCCTTGGTTTTATTGTCCAGCTGCAGGTAACACTGACTTAGCCCAAAAGCCGCCGCGTCATCCGTTGGCCGGATCATCAGGCAGGAATCGAATGCCTGGATGGCATTATGTGTTTGTCCCTTTACTTTGTAGCGCATTGCACTGTGAAAAGTCTGAATATAAGCCAGGTCTTCCTGGGAATTCGTTTTCCCGGTGGCAGCTATTTTTTTGGTTCCACAGGAAGTGAAAACAAAAAGCAATGCACAGATGTAAAGGAAATAATTCATCAGCTAATTATTGAATAGTCGCTTAAGCTCAAATCCCGAGCCAAACCTTTGTACTTTGAATGCGAACCCAGCATGGAGTCTTTCAAATTCGCATCGATAATGATGGAATATTGCTGCAAAATGCTGTTTTTAATGATCGAATTGGTAACCATAGAACCTTTTCCAAGGGAAACGTGCGGTCCAACTACCGAGTTCTCCAAAATCACATCTTTCCCGATGTAACATGGAGGAATAATGATCGAATTCAACACCTTCGCCGAATCATCAACCAGGTCAATTCCTTTTTCCTGATCGAATTCCAACACGCGCTGATTTGTAATAACAGTCACTTCTTTATTTCCGCAATCCAGCCATTCGTCCACTTCTCCGGGTTTAAAGCGCTTTCCTTTTTCTGTCAGTCTGCGCAAGGCATCCGGAAGCTGGTACTCGCCGCTCTTTATGATGCCGTTTTCTACCAAATAGTTTAATTCGTTCCTTAAAGCAACTCCATCCTTGAAATAGTAGATTCCGATCATAGCCAGGTCCGAAACAAAATCGCGCGGTTTTTCAACAAAGTCGATGATCTGACCTGCATCATTTAATTTGACCACACCAAAATTGCTTGGGTCCTCGATTTGCTTTACCCACAAAATCCCGTCTGCTTCCGGATCAATTTTGAAGTTTGCTCTAAAAAGGGTGTCTGCAAATGCTACTACTACAGGGCCTTCCAGCAATTTCTCTGCACAAAGTACCGCATGAGCAGTTCCAAGTGGTTTATCCTGGTAGAAAATAGTTCCTTTTGCACCTAATTTTTCAGCTACCTTAATTAGTTCAGCTTCAATCTCAGGGCCATAATCACCAATTACAAAACCAATCTCATCAATCGGTTCGCTGCACAGCGCAGCAATGTCTTCTACCAACCGGTGAACGATCGGTTTTCCGCCAACAGGCACCAGGGGTTTTGGAACTGTCAATGTATGTGGTCTTAATCGGCTACCACGCCCCGCCATTGGAACGATAACTTTCATAGTATGATTTAATTTTTTCCTGTACTTCCGAAACCACCGTCTCCGCGATCGGTTGCTGAAAGTGCATTTGTTTCTTTTAATTGTGCCTGTACAAAAGGTGCTACAACCATTTGTGCTACGCGTTCACCGCTTTCGATGGTTACGTCTTCATTCGATAAGTTAATCAATAAAACGCCTATCTCACCGCGGTAATCCGCATCAATGGTCCCGGGAGAATTCAATACGGTGACACCCTGTTTAAAGGCGAACCCGCTTCTTGGACGGATCTGGACCTCAAATCCACTTGGGATTTCCAGGTACAAGCCTGTCGGTATCAGCTTGCGTTCCAGCGGTTTTAATGTAACCGGCTCATTTAAAAAAGCGCGGATATCCAAACCTGCTGAATCTGCAGTTGCGTAATGCGGCAATTCGTTAGTCGATTTATTGATGACTTTTATTTCCATTGAATTATTTGGTTGTTGGATTTTTGGTCACAGCATAACTGATATCCATTACATTCTTTGCACTTTTCTCCGTAATTCCCTGCTCAAAGGTGAAAGTATAATTGCCTTTATGCGGAAATTGAACCTGTCTGAAATAGACCGTATTTTCTACAATCGTTCCGGAAGTTTCACCTATCCAGGAACCGTCCGGATTTGCAATCTTCACTTCAACCGGCTCTCTGCCTACCTGACCGGTCGGAGTTTTCGAGTGAATAAAGAACCACAGGTTATTGAAACCGTAATCGGTTGTGGTGCGAATCGTAATCTGAACGGTATAGAAAGAGGTTGTATCAGCGATATTGACTTTAAACACCGGCTTCACATCCTGGTCCCAGGAATTATTCGCAAAAGAATACGACTTGTTGTAAAGCGGTGCTTCTCCGCATGAGCCAAGAAAAACCAATAAAACCAATATCCAGCTATTTTTCAGTGCCTTCATTTCCTCCGGTATTTTTACGTGGTGGTCTGCGACGATTGTTTTTCTTCTTATTTGGATTTGCCTGTGCTTGCGGCGCAGTTCCATCAACACCTTCGACCGATTTTGGCTGCTGCGGTTTGTTTTGTGGCTGCGGACGGTTTTGCTGCGGTTTATTTCCCTGCGGCCTGTCTTTTTGAACAGGTCGTGGAGTTGCCACTGCACTTTCACCTTCAGCGCGCGGACCTTTCGGTTTTTTCTTCTTGCGGTTCTTGTTGTTTTTGCTGAAGTTATTATCAAAACGGTTCAGGGAATCCTGACCCACCACATTATCGTAATCCGGTTCTTTGCGTAAAACAACTTGCTTGTCAAAATCCTTCAGGTCAATTGGTTTTTTACCCGTTTTGTTTACAGCGATAATGTCCTGAACCCGTTCCGGTGTAAGCGCCACTAATCCCACTCCGATAGAAGCTTCTCCCTCATACATGTACCACAATTGTCTTTTGAACACATCGGTCTTGATATGGAAAGCAGTTCCTTTTTCGGTTTGTAATTTGACGTCCGTGCTTGGGAAAGACTTGATTGCATCTAAGTACATATCCAATTCGTAGTTCAGACAGCATTTCAATTTTCCGCATTGTCCGGCTAATTTTTGCGGATTCAGGGATAATTGCTGGTAACGGGCTGCAGAAGTAGATACCGAGCGGAAATCTGTGAGCCAGGTTGAACAGCACAATTCGCGTCCGCAGGAACCAATCCCGCCCAAGCGTTGAGCTTCCTGTCTCGACCCGATTTGGCGCATTTCGATCCGAATCTTGAACTTGTCGGCCATATCTTTGATCAACTGGCGGAAATCCACGCGTCCTTCAGCAGTGTAATAAAACGTTGCTTTTGTTAGGTCGCCCTGGTATTCTACATCGGAAATTTTCATTTCCAAGCCAATATTTACGGCTAAAGTTCGAGCCTGGAACATCACTTCCGACTCCAATGAACGGGCCTGGACCCATTTGTCCATATCGTCCTGATTTGCTATGCGCAAAATCTTTTTGGTCTCCATGGGCTTTAAACCCGGAGATTTCTTTTTGACCTGAATTCTGGCTAATTCACCTATTACGGAAACAACACCCACATCAAAACCTGGGCTTGCTTCAACTACCACCACATCACCCACTTGAAGTGAGAGGTTTTTCGCATTCCTGTAAAATGTCTTGCGACTATTTTTGAAGCGAATTTCAAGTATATCGTAAGGCGCCTGACCCGCCGGCAACTGCATGTTTGCCAACCAATCGAATACACCTAGTTTATTACATCCACCAGAACTACAGGTCCCATTATTTTTACAGCCGCG
>CAMLDR010000116.1 GCA_946478775.1 uncultured Flavobacteriales bacterium | reverse complement strand
CTAGAAAAGAACTTCCTCAGGACGTGCGTCTCGTGTTGATTGGCGACCAGGATCAAATTCTGAGTGGCCTTAGCGCGTTGAATGAAGATTCAGCAGCGTATGACATTGTACATGCGCCTGATGTCATTACCATGCACGACCATCCTACACGGGCAATTCCAAACAAACCGCATAGTAGTATTGCTGTTGGTTTTGATCTGCTCGCTAAGAAGGAAATCGACATCTTTGCCGGTACAGGAAATACAGGCGCAATGCTCGTTGGTGCGATCTACAAGATCAATACCATTGCGGGCATTATTCGTCCGTGTATAACCTCCGTATTGCCAACTGTTGATGGTAAAAACTCCATCCTCCTGGATGTGGGTGCCAATGCTGATTGTAAACCGGATGTACTTTACCAGTTTGCCGTTTTGGGAAGTCTGTATGCCAAATGTGTGTATGGAGTAGAAAACCCGCGAATCGGTTTATTGAATATTGGTGAAGAAGAAACCAAAGGGAATTTATTGACGATCGCTGCCCACAAACTGATGGCTGAATCGGATGAGATCAATTTCATTGGCAACATTGAAGGCCGTGATCTGTTCACCGGTTTGGCTGACGTAGTAGTTTGTGATGGATTCACCGGTAATATTGCTTTAAAGCAAGCAGAAGGGCTCTACACCCTCATGCGGAAAAGAGGTATCCGGGATGAATACTTCGATCGTTTCAATTATGAGAATTACGGAGGAACACCGATTCTTGGTGTGAAAGGTAATGTCATAATCGGTCATGGTATCTCCAACGACAAGGCTGTAAGAAGTATGCTGCTGCACTCCTACGAAGTGGCAAAATCAGATCTTACAAAAAACATTAACGAAGCTTTTAATCAATAAAATGAGTAAAATCACCGCAGCAATTACAGGCATTTGTGGCTATCTTCCGGAGGAAATAGTAACCAATGACGACTTAGCTAAAATTGTTGATACTTCTGATGAGTGGATTACATCTAGAACCGGGATCAAAGAACGACGCATTCTTCGTGAAGGCGCCTGTTCGGATATTGCGGCGGCGGCTGTAAAAGGATTATTGGAAAAGACAAATACCGATCCACTGGACATTGAACTGGTGATTTTGGCAACTGTTACTCCCGACTACCCTTTCCCGTCAACTGCCAATGTGGTTTGTGATAAAATAGGATTGAAAAATGCCTGGGGTTACGATCTGATCGCAGCTTGTTCCGGTTTTATTTACGGTTTGCAAACTGGTGCAAGCTTTATCGAATCCGGAAAACATAAAAAAGTAATCGTCATTGGTGTGGATAAAATGAGCTCCATTTTAGATTACGAAGACCGCACAACCTGCGTTATTTTTGGTGACGGTGGTGGTGCAGTTTTGTTGGAACCCAATACGGAAGGAATGGGAATTCAGGATTCCATCTTGAAATCCGACGGATCAGGAAGACAATACTTATATCAGCCTGCCGGCGGATCAGCAAACCCTCCTACACACGAAACAATCGATCAGCGCTTGCATTTTGTGAAACAAGAAGGAAAACAAGTTTTCAAATTTGCGGTAACCAATATGGCTGAAGTATCGGCTGAAATCATGCAGCGCAATAATTTAACCGCTGCAGATGTAGATTGGTTGGTTCCCCACCAGGCAAATTTGCGTATCATTGATGCAACAGCTGACAGAATGGGTGTTCCGAAAGAAAAAGTAATGGTCAATATTCAACGTTACGGAAATACAACTGCCGGAACCTTACCACTTTGTTTGTGGGACTGGGAAAAGCAATTGAAAAAAGGCGACAACTTAATCTTATCCGCCTTTGGTGGTGGATTTACATGGGGTGCCGTGTATTTAAAATGGGCTTATAATTCTTAATATAATCGAAAAAACAACTATTAAATTATACTGATATGAATCTGAACGAAATCCAAGACTTAATTAAGTTTGTAGCAAAATCAGGTGTTACGGAAGTAGAAATTGAGCGAAAAGACTTTAAAATAACGATTAAATCAGAAACGAAAAAATCTGAATCCCAGATTATTGTACAGGCAGCGGCCCCGACTGCTCCTCAAATGGTAGCTGCTCCGGCTGTATCAGCTGCAGCACCTGTTGCTGCTCCGGCTGCAGAATCCGCACCAGCGGCGGCATCTGAAGATTCAAAGTACATCACTGTGAAGTCCCCAATGATCGGTACATTCTACCGTTCTTCAGGTCCGGACAAAGAACCTTTCGTTAGCGTAGGTCAATCCGTAACAAAAGGAGAAACAGTTTGTATCATCGAAGCGATGAAATTATTCAATGAAATTGAAGCTGAATTCACAGGTAAAATCGTTAAAGTACTAGTTGACGATGCAACTCCTGTTGAATACGATCAACCTTTATTCCTGGTAGATCCTGCTTAATAGACAAGTTGTCCTGCAACGCTTACAACTTAGTTACTCATTAAACATAATTTTATGTTCAAAAAAATATTAATTGCCAATCGCGGTGAGATTGCTTTACGTATCATTCGTACATGTAAAGAAATGGGCATCAAAACGGTTGCCGTATATTCTACTGCTGATAAAGAAAGCTTACCTGTTCGTTTTGCAGATGAAGCAGTTTGTATCGGACCTCCCCCAAGTAATAAATCTTATCTATCCATAGCGAACATCATTGCTGCTGCGGAAATTACTAATGCAGATGCCATTCACCCCGGATACGGATTCCTTTCTGAAAATGAAAAGTTTTCCCGTGTGTGCCAGGAGCACAACATCAAGTTCATTGGTGCCTTGCCTGAGCAAATTGCCGGAATGGGTGATAAAGCAACTGCAAAAGCCACGATGATCGCTGCCGGAGTTCCTTGTATTCCGGGATCCGAAGGTTTGCTGAAAGATTTAAATGATGCACGTGAAACCGCAAAAGTGGTTGTCTATCCTATCATTCTGAAAGCTACTGCCGGTGGTGGTGGAAAAGGAATGCGCATCGTCTGGAAAGAAGAAGAACTGGAAGCTGCATGGGATTCAGCGCGCCAGGAAGCAGGAGCTGCTTTCGGGAACGACGGAATCTACATGGAGAAATACATTGAAGAGCCCCGTCACATTGAGATCCAGATCGCCGGTGACCAATACGGGAATGCATGTCACTTATCGGAACGTGATTGTTCCATCCAGCGTCGTCACCAGAAATTGGTAGAAGAAACTCCTTCTCCGTTCATGACTGACGAATTGCGTGAACTTATGGGTCAGGCAGCAATTAAAGCTGCAAAGGCAGTAAACTACGAAGGTGTTGGAACAGTAGAGTTCCTGGTTGACAAAAACCGCGATTTCTACTTCATGGAAATGAACACACGTATCCAGGTAGAACATACGATCACAGAAGAAGTAATCAATTACGATTTGATCAAAGAACAAATCAAGATTGCTTTCGGAGAAAAAATTTCAGGAAAGAACTACTATCCGCAAATGCACGCGATCCAGTGTCGGATCAATGCAGAGGATCCGTATGCTGATTTCCGTCCGTCTCCGGGAAAAATTACCAGCTACCATTCACCGGGAGGACATGGTGTGCGAATCGATACTCACGCTTACGCAGGTTACACGATCCCGCCAAACTATGACTCCATGATCGGAAAACTGATCGTAGTGGCTCAAACACGCGAAGAAGCAATCCTGAAGATGAAACGTGCATTGGACGAATACATCATCGAAGGAATTAAAACAACGATACCATTCCACCAAAAACTGATGGAAGATCCGCAATTCAACGAAGGGAACTTCACTACGAAGTTTATGGAAACGTTTGAGTTTTAGGAGAACGAAATAATATAAAGGTAGGGGCGCAAAATTTTGCGCCCCTACCTTTTTGGTTAAATCAGATACTGCATCTCCCCTATATATTCCCTCTAAAAATCCACCAACTTGAATAATTAATTTCAGATATTCCGTATTGGAATATGGAATACGAATCAAATTATTTAGTTTAAGTCTCAAAATAAAGAGCAAATTCCTACTACATCTGCCCTATTTATCCCTCTAAAAATCCACCAACTTGTCTTTACTTAAACTATTTCCATAAATTCACCATGTGAAAACGAAACGAAGTATCCTGCGACAGCTACTGGTGAACATCCTGGTTCCCGTATTGCTGATATTTTCCATTGTTTTCTACCTCACTTACCAGTACAACCTGGACAAGGTTGAAAGCGATATCGTTCAGCAAAAGAAGAACATCGTGGAAGAAACGCGGAATTTGATCGAATACTACGATTTTTCCATGCGCACACACGAGCAATCGCTGATCCAGCGTATGCAGGATGCTTCCGGTGAGATACAAACGGTATTGACAACCCAAAATGCGAAATCAGTCAATTTGAAAAACCTGCAGCTTTCCTTGGGAATGGACCCGGAGCGGGAAGACATTTACCTCATCGACCGGAACCTGAAGATTGTCAATACGACCTTTCAACCGGATTTGGGCCTGGATTTCAAAAAACTCAACCAAACGTTTATCCCCTTTTTCAACCAGATCTTCCAATCTAAAAAATTCAAGGAAGACCGCTTCGGGCTGGAAATCAAAACCGGGAAGATCAAGAAATACAGCTACCAAACTTCTTTCGACGGAAAACACATCATCGAACTCGGATTTTACTCCAAATCGGCGGATGAGTTCAAACAACTGCTGCTATCCAAGATTCGCAGTTTGGACAAACGTTTTGAAGCAATCAATCATGTGGAATTGTACCTGGGAGTGAAACACATTACAGATGCCAGCATAACAGATCCAAAACTTCAAAAGGCCTATCTGGCATGTTTGGATCGGGGGAAGAACGTAACGGTAGCCAATGACGATCCGGCTTCCAAAGGAAAAGAATTTACGGAATACATTTTCCTGCCCGTACTAGAGTCCAAACTGTATTCGGGGTATGTGCTGGAACTGGAAACCAATGATCTCCCCTATCAAAACCTCACCAATGATTTGCTGCTCCGCTTTGGGATTATTTTCTTGCTAACGCTGGTGATCCTGACGGTAATTGTCTACTTCCGATCACGCAAACTTACCAAACCGATCCAGGAACTGGCATTGAAAACCGAAACAATTTCCACTGATAACTTAGACCAAAAAATCGAAATTACCGGGAGTCTGGAACTCGACCTGCTTTCCAAAAATTTTAATTCGATGATGCAGAAATTGCGTCATTCGTATGAAAACCTGGAAGAGAAAGTAGTGGAACGAACGCAGGAATTGCAGGAACAAAAAGTGATCGTTGAATCGAAGAACCACGAGATCGTAGAGAGCATCCAATACGCCCGTTTCATTCAGCAGGCACTTCTACCTTTGGAATCAGAGATCCAGGCCAGTTTTGATGAGAACGCGTTTGTCTATTATGCTCCGAAAGACATTATTGCCGGAGATTTCTTTTGGTTCGAAAATCGGAATAACACCAGCTGGTTTGCAGTGGCAGATTGCACAGGTCATGGAGTTCCGGGAGCCATGGTGAGTGTTTTATGCATCAACGCACTGGCTCAATCATTAGCTGCAAACGACCATCAAAGCACCGGAGAATTATTGGACCGTGTACGGGAGTTGGTTGTTCAGACACTCACGAAAGAAGCACGTTCGGTAAAAGATGGAATGGATATTTCACTTGCCTGTTTCAATCATGAAACGAAAATGCTGCAATGGACAGGCGCCAATAACCCCTTGTGGATTTTCCGGGGAGAAGAAATCCTGGTAACCAGTCCGGATAAGCAACCTGTTGGTCAGTTTGATGGAGCGAAGCCTTTCACTACCCATCAAATTCAGTTGGAAGCAAACGATTGGATCATTCTCTTTTCTGACGGTTATGCAGATCAGTTCGGCGGACCGAAAAACAAGAAATACAAGTATGCAACCTTCAAGGATTTTATCCTGGCTCACAAAGACAAAAGCGGTTCAGAACTGAAACAAGACCTGAAAAACGAATTTGAAACGTGGAAAGGAAATCACGAACAAACGGATGATGTTTGTGTGATGGGGATCCGGATTGTATAAACTTAACGTTTGAAGGCTATCGAAAGGACTTGCACACTATCAAAACGCTCACCATCTAAGTTTGCTGGTATCCAAAGAGGCATTGATTTTATAACCCGAATTGCTTCGGCATCACATTCCGTGCAGTTTGGAACACCTCTTGCCACTTTCACATCTAAAATGTTTCCAAAATTAGTCACTGTAAAAGTGAGTAAACATACTCCTTCAATTTTATTCTTTCTAACACTCTTAGGATATTTGGTGTTTTCCGACAGGTATTTCGCAAGTGAATCTTTCCCTCCCGGGAACCCCGCCTTTTCCAAAGAAGTATTCTTTGCGACTACAGTAATAGGTTTGGTTGGCTCTGAAACTTTTTCTGTATTAGTTGTTTGTGAAAATACCCCTCCGCAAATAAACTGAAGCGCAGAAATCAACAGAACGCTCTTTAGGTGGAATTGCATATTCTATTTGATTTGGTTTAATCTAAAACTAACCGGAATCCGGTAATAACTGCTCACGTCTTTACCGTTCACCTTAGCAGGTTTCCATTTCGGCATTAAATACATTATTCTCAAAGCTTCTTTATCAAACTCCGGATAATCTGTAGTACTCTTGAATACTTTTGCACTTTGAATCGCCCCCTTATCCGTAATAAGTAGTTTGACATAACATTTTCCTTCAACGCTATCCTTCATTGGACGCTCCGGATACTTCAGGTTATCCGCAAGAAATTGACGCAAAGCAGCCATTCCACCCGGAAACTCAGCCGGTTCATCCACATAATCGTAAATATCTCCCTGCTGCATTTCCTTTTTAACTGCCTGCCCACAGGAAGTCACCTCTTCCACCTGCGCAAAAATAACTCCACAAACAAATTGAATCGGAAGAATCAAAAGAAGGTTTCTCATGTTGGATTTCATACACCTGTTTTTTTAATGACTAGAAAAGATTAATTAAGTTTGAACGTGATAGGAAGACTTACCGATACCTCGACGGGTTTACCACATTTCATTGCAGGATTCCATTTTGGCATAAGTTTGCACAAACGAAGAGCTTCTTCATCACAGCTCCTACAATCAGTTACACCCCGAATAAGCTTAAAATCACGGCATACGCCATCTGTACCAATGACAAACCTTACATAACATTTGCCTTGAAGAGCTAATTCCATGGCATCTTGCGGATACTGCAGATTTTCCAAAAGCCAATGATTTAAGGCTGTTAGCCCTCCGGGAAATTGAGCCTGCTCATCCGAACCAGCACATAAAGTATCTTGCCCAAACGCATTTGCACTCACTAGCAAAAAGAAAATCAACAGAACCTTCATCAATCCAAACTTACTATTTTCTCAAAACCAACTCTGGAAGAAAACCCCATCTGTAGATTTTGTTTATTGATCTGATTTTCCAATAGCAAGAGTTTACTCTCACTAAAAGAATTTCTAAAACCTAGCACGGAATTTTTCGCTTCTCCAGCCGTTTCAGAAAAGTAAAGCCCAGATCAAATATAAAATAGAAGCTGATTGCTGCCTGAAAAGCCCTGGCACTGACCAAAAAGATAAAACCCGCCGAACAGATCATTAACCAAATCATTGGAAAAGCAGACCACCTGGTGAGCGTTAAAAGAGGAACTTTCAAAAAGACCGCACGCATCAGATCGTGTTTCGCAGGTGTCATTTCTTTCACCCATTTCCGCAGATGCAGTATTTCCAGTATCAAAAAGTAAATCCCGTTGATCCAGAGTGTCTGAATGAGCAAACGACCCGATTCCCCCTCAAAAGGTCCCGGACCTCCGTATGTATACTGCCTCGCAACGGAATCGTAATAAATTCCGAAAAAAATGAGGTAGATAAAAAGCCAAACGCACAAAACGAATGCAAATCCAATAAGGTAAGAGATTGCCGAACTGAATTTTGACAATTTTGACCGGTTGATTGCCTGCAGAACCACTAATTTATAGTCGTAAATGAACGAAATTGCCATTTCTACCTGGATCCGCAGAGCAAATAGGAGGTAACCCAGAATCAATACCAGGAAACTTTCCTTTGAATCCAGCCAGCCAAGCAGGAATAAGATCACCGGATGCAATTTCATTATCAATGAAACCACTTCCCGGAACCAAAACCGATTGAACAGGAATTCCTTCTTTTCTGTCATCTTGAAATGATCAACCAAATCCTGGGAATTTTATTCCAATCCCAATAGCGTTTTTATCTTACCCCAGGCTTTATCGCGGTTGGTATTGTAACGGGTTTGGGCTTCCTCACTTTTGGTAACCGCATAATCACTCAGACCTTGTGCTTCCGCTTTTAAAGATTCAAGACAAACAATCAAATCCTTGATGTAAACAACGTCGTCCTCTGTAAGTCCGTTACTTTTTGCCACCTTGCATTTGTCCAACATCCCGATCACCGTCTGGATCATCGAAACTTGCTCATTCATTAATCCTTTTACGCGGTCAGCATCGTATACATCATGTATATGCGCATCTGCAATGGCGCCAATTGTAATGTATGTGTTGTAAATGGTGATGGAAGAAACTCCTCCGAAAGCTTCACGCACATCTGTGTCACATTGCGCCCTTGCAATTGAAAATCCGGAAAAAGTTAACAAAATGACTGCTAGAAGTTTCATAAGGAAAAGTATTAAAATCAGTACAATAGTACACTTTTCAAATCGCTATAAAACAAGGGGTTTGAACTTTTTTCAAAAAAAATCGAATTCCGCTGTAACTTTACAGAGACGAAACGGTCTTACGATTGTTAAACGACTACATGACTAGAAAAGAATACAATGAAGCAGTTGAATTGTATGCCGATAATCTTTATCGGTTTGTAGTCAAACACACCCAAAATCGGATGTTGTCTGAAGACGTTGTTCAGGAAACGTTTGCGAAGGTTTGGGAGAAGCACGAAAGCGTAGATGCGTCAAAAGCCAAGTCGTATTTATTCACCACAGCTTACCATCAAATGGTGGATACACTGAAAAAAGAAAAACGCTCAACCGGCTTCGAGAGTGATGACATTAAGCAGGATGACCCATTGAGTCACTTGTTCGATGTGCAGAAAACACTGCAGGAAGCGGTCAACCGATTGCCGGAAATTCAAAAAACGGTGATTTTGCTGCGGGATTATGAAGGTTACAATTACAATGAAATAGCAGAAATTACGGCCCTGAACGAATCACAGGTAAAAGTGTATATCTTTAGAGCTCGTCAGACCTTGAAGAACTACTTAAAATCAACAGAATTAGTAGCATGAGAAAACAAATTCATACCGACAATTACGAATCCTTTTACCTGGATTACCTGGAAGGAACTCTTTCCCAAGAGGAGCGTATTGCGTTTGAAGAGTTCCTGGCTGCTCACCCGGAATTACAGGTAGACGAAGAATTGGTTTTCCTGGACGAACCTGCGGAAAAGATGGACCCGCTGCAAAAGTTCTTACTGAAAAAGGAAGACCTTTCAATCGTTACCAATGAAAACCTGGATTACTTTGCGATTGGAAAAGTGGAACAGGTCCTTTCTGACAACGAAGAAAAATTATTTGACGGGTATTTAGCAGCAAATCCGGAAGCACAAAAAGTCCTGGCTGCTTATATGGAAACGCGTTTACAGCCTTCCGTGGTGAGTTACCCGAACAAAGAAGAGCTGAAAGAAAAAGAAGTGGCATTCATTCCATGGAAAATGATCGGTGGAATTACAGCAGCAGCAGCCGTATTGCTTTTATTCTTCCAATTAGGATTTAACGGTACGAAAGAAACGAACGGAAACACCGTTGCCCTGAATAACGGAAAAGGACCAAAAACAACATCCGGCGACAAGAAACCGGTGAAAGAAGTGGTTCCTTCAACAGATCCGACAAACGAAAACAGCACGTATGTTGCTCAAAAGAACCTTACGAAGTCGAACACACCTACTAAACTGAATTCGGATAAACGTGAAAAAACGCTTCAACGCTTGCGTCCTAGCTTCAGCGAAGGAGCAAAAGAGAAAAAGGACTCGGATCAATTGCTTCCTGTTCAGCCTGAATTGGATAAAACCCCGGTTGCGGACAATAAACCGCATCAACCCACTATTTTGCCCCAGGTGAAAGACGATAAACAACCGGTTGCTCCAACATTGAACGAAAATGTGAACAAAGCCCCAAGTAAGGATTTGGCGTCACATACAGGCGGTTCAAACATGAAAAATCCCATTCCGGTGATCACCAGTACCCTCACGGAGAAAACAAAAACTCCGGTTGATTTCCAAACAGGAAAAGCAACAGACACCCAAAAAGGCGGATTCTTTGTCAAAATCGGGAAATTCGAGATTTCGCATAAGTCTTCTAAAAAGAAGTGAAAATTGAAAATGTAAAATTGAAAAGAGAGAACCTGGCTTTCACTTCGGAACGAACTTTCTTCTCTTGTCAATTCTCAATTATCCATTTTAAATTTTTCAGGAGGAATAAGATGCTTGTTCAAGAAAAAAGCTATTTTTATCCTTCCAGATGAAAGAAACCTCCTTCATAGAACAGAACAAAGAAAAATGGAAGAAATTCCAGTCTTTGACTTCAAATCAAACTAGTGATCCTGAAGAAATTGCGGACTTATATTCGGATATTACAGACGATTTAAGTTATGCGCAAACGTTCTATAACAAACGGACGGTTCGCGTTTACCTGAACCAGATCGCACAGGGAGTTCACAACCTGGTTCACAAGCAGCGCAAAGATTCATTCAAAAAACTCTTTACCGTTTGGAGGGTTTCCATTCCACTGGAGATTTACAGATCACGCAAAAATTTGTTGTTTGCCTTGTTCGTATTTCTTTTCTGGACCATTGTTGGGGCAATTTCTACGCATTTCAACCCGGATTTCCCACGCATGATCCTGGGCGACGATTATGTGAATATGACTTTGAAGAACATTGAGAAAGGCGATCCTTTGGGTGTTTACCACAGCGGATCACAGGTCAGTATGTTCCTGGAAATCACCCTGAACAACATCCAGGTTTCTTTTTACACCTTCATACTCGGGATTTTCTTTACGATCGGTACGCACATCATGATTTTCAACAACTCGATCATGCTGGGTGCATTTCAATATTTCTTTCACCTGAAAGGGTTGCTCATCGTCTCCTTCCTTGGAATCTGGATTCATGGAGCATTTGAGATCAGTTCGATTGCCATTGCAGGCGGTGCCGGAATTACACTCGGGAACGGGTTGCTCTTTCCGGGATCTTATACCCGTTTGCAAAGTCTGCAGCTTTCGGCTAAAAGAGGCTTGAAGATCATGATGTCGCTCATTCCTTTCCTGATTGCAGCCGGATTTTTGGAAAGTTATGTGACCCACAATTACCAGGAACTGGCAGATTGGTCCAAATGGGCAATTATCTGCATTTCATTCGCAATCATTATTTTCTACTACATCATTTTCCCGATTGTTGTGGCAAGACGGCACCCGGAATTGGTGCACGAAAGCGATCCTCCGCTCAAAACCTATATCAATGTCTTTGACTTAAACAAGATCCGCACTTTCGGCCAGATATTTTCAGACACCTTCTCGTTTTACCGGGTACACATTGGAAAAATCCTGCGGTACAACCTGGTTTTGACAATCCCGATTATCATTGCAGTGGTCGTGTTTCAGGATATCATGCATTACGAGGATTTAACGCATCAGTACGAATACGATTGGTCTGCGCAGCTCAGCATCATCATGGGATTCGATATCCGGTCATTCAGTGATTTTGTAGTGACTTTACTATGGACCATTATCCTGTCCATTTTTACACTTTCCATTCTTTACCATTTTAAGAACCAGGAACAAAAAGCAAACCTGAAGCTGTTCATTCCGTTCATGCTTCAAAAACTTCCTGCTATGTGGCTTGGACTCAGCTTCCTGTTCCTGTTCCTCTTTTACGTTCCCTGGTACTGGATGTTTTTAGTGGTATTCATTGCCCCGTTCTTTTGGCTTCAGGGAGCATCCATCATTTTGGGCGAAGAGCGGTTTGGAACACGTTTTGGGAACGGATTCCGATACGGAGCACGAAATTACGGGAACATCTTACTTGGAATTTCACTCATGGGCTTGGTGCTTTTTATCTTCGCGCAGCCAATAGCCTGTGTTTTGAGTTACCAGGAGGTCAATTTCATGAGAGAACCGGTGATGGAAGATTTCCTGGATAAATTTGCTGATTTTGTAAAGAATGTTTCCCGCTATTATACCGCAGACTTTTTAGTTCCGGCAAACATTGCCCGGCAGATCGTTTACATCATCTTTATCCTGTTCTCACTCCCATTCTTTGTGATCATGATGGGATTCATGTTCTTTACTTTCCGCGAGCAAACGCAATCAACAGGTTTGAAAAAACAATTCGAAAACTTCGGGAAGCGTAAACGGTACCAGGAAACTTCTCTCGATTTTGATTAAGGTCCTTTTACATATCGTCCTTTGTTGTTTTCCCGTTTTCCTGTTTGCACAGGACCCGAAGAAGGAAAAGGAAGTTACCACGCGCGAAAAATGGAATCAGATCCGGGAAGAGCACGGTTACAAGCAATCTGAAAAGTACAAAGGACCGGAATCGGATTATTATCAGAGCCCGACTTCCATCAACGAATCCTATTCAAGCGGTTCGGGAAGTCCGAATGGTACGACAAAACCTTACCAGGGAACTCCTTATTCACCAAAAGACCTCGAACGCGGAAGAGGGAAAGACGGAACCGGAGGGACCGGAACTATCAAAGAAGATCCCAACATTGAACCGGCAGAATCGGTTGATATTCCCGAATTTGACCCGCCAAGAGGACCGAATGTAGATACCCCGAGTATTTCTACCGGTTTTTGGAAAGTACTCGGCATCATTTTATTGATCGTTGCATTAGCTGTTCTGATCTATTTCATCATTAAAAACAGAAACCCGGCGGGAAAAACCATTCCTTTTGAAGCATTGGTGGAAGATTTGAATCCTGCAGAAATCAGTAAAACAGAACTGGAATTGCGCCTGGAAGAGGCTACCGCAGCCGGTAATTACAAGGAATGTGTGCGGATCTATTTCCTCTTTGCCATGAAAGAACTGATCCAGCGCAGATGGATTTTCTGGAAAAGGGAAAAAACGAATATGCATTACATTATCGAAGTGCAGGGCCAAGCCATTTCCCGTGAATTCGAACAAATTGTTTCGATTTACGACCTGGTCTGGTACGGAGATTATACGATTGATTCCAATAGTTACCAGGTAATCGAACCACAGCTGAAAGCTGCTTTCCAAAAAATTGAAAAAGCGTAATGAATAGAAAAGTCATCATAGGATTTTTGGCATTTGCGCTATTCATCGGACTTTTAGTCTGGCTGCTTGACGGTACAGGTGGCGGTGGCAGCAACATTCAGAAAAGATACAGTTCGAATTGGGAAAAAACCTATGAACTAGCAGATGAAAATCCACGGAATATCTCGTTTTTCATGGATTTATTGGATGTACATGTCAAAGACTCTGTCTACAACCTGAAATACTGGTCCGATCTGGACAGCATTCCCAATCACGAAGAAGCAACCTATTTATTCATCGGGAATGAATTCGGTGCACCGGGCGATTACTACGATTCCATTCTGCATTATGCAGACAGTGGAGCAACGGTTTACCTCAGTTTCAATCACCTGACAACCGATCTTTACGACCGTCATTTTGAAGAAGGCGCTTTTTACTGGGATTACAGTAGAGTACTTTTTGCCTGGA
>CAMLDR010000115.1 GCA_946478775.1 uncultured Flavobacteriales bacterium | reverse complement strand
TTCGTTTTTCAGCCTTTGATAAGGAAGAAATTAAACGAACTAAACTATCTGTTGACCCTGTGGACATTGTAATTTTATACTTAAAATAATGTTCGTAATTCTTTGATTTACAGTTTTATAAGCTTTTCAAGTTGTCGTTTGGTTATCGTAAATATTCAAAACATTGATTTCGAATAATCAATGGTCTGTTTCATCTTTGTTCTGTTCGAATGATTTTCATCAATCATTCGTTTTAAAATGTACTCTTTTGAGTAACAGGAGTAGGGGTGCTCTTGTTTTTTCGATTAATAGCAAAATCCTTTGTCTTCTGGCAGAGGATTTTTTTTACCCAAAAATACGTTGAATTGTTGAATTAAGATTTCCGTGCAGGAAAGAAAATCCTTCGGAACGGATTTTCTCATTGGAGACTTTATTTCCATAGAGCAGCATCATGGCCATTTTTCCAAAAAGGATCCGGACTATAAACTTAGGAACTGCAGGCAGCAGCCTTTTTTTCAGGGTTTTAGCGATTAGTTTTGTCAGTTCTTTATTGCTCGTATTCCCGGCTGAAGCATGGTATGCCCCTTCCAGTTTGTGCTCCATAATCCATTCAAAGATCCGGTAAAGATCTTCGCTGTAGATCCACGGAATTGCCTGTTCTCCGGAAGCCAAAATGGCTCCAAACCCTTTTTTTATCGGATTGCTCAATTTTTGCAAAGCCCCACCCGATTCACTCAACACTACGGCAATCCGGACTTTTGAAACGGTGCAGATCGCGGAAAATTGGTCGGCAGCTTTTTCCCATTTCCGGGTAATATCTGAAATGATATCCTCTCCGAAGGAGTCTGCTTCCTTATAAACCTTTTCGGGGTGCTCAAATCCATAAGCAACAGCACCCGAAGCAGATATATAATGCTTCAGATCTGCAGAACTTTTAAACGATTCGGCCAAAAAACGAGTAGTTTCTACCCGCGAATCGTATAGTTCTTTGATCCGTGATTTGGTCCATCTTTTTGCAGCCAGTTCCGCTCCGCAAAGGTTGATCAGAACGGTTGTTTTCTCCAGTGCAAAGGGATCTATGGTTTTCATATCGGGATTCCAATTCAGAAAAAAACGATCCGGATCTGATGGTTTGCGTGACAGGATCCAAACTTCATGTCCTGCTTTTCTTAAATGATTTGCCAATCCGGATCCAATCAATCCGGATCCTCCAGCTATTACTATTCGTTCCATCTTTTGTGTCGATTTTGAGTCCTAATTTAAGTGAAAAAAAGGGTGTCGTTTGTTATAAACCTGTTACTTTTACAAGTCACGTCATTTTGAATGAAACAAACGTTATGAAAAAGTATATTTTCCCTTTATTACTTGTCGGATTAGTATCCTGTGGTTCTGATAATTCCACGGAGAAAAGCACCGAAGAAAAAAAGACCATTGTAAAGCACTTCAAAAATGAAGCTGAGATGGATCAACAAGTGCTGGAGCTGAAAAAAATAACGGAGTCTTCCGACTTGGTTGCCAATTCACTGCATTACGAAAAGGGTGACGGACAAATGGTGGAAGTAATCGGCTATTTGGACACGGCCAATGTGCTTCAAATTATCGAGGAGCAATTTTCCGAAGGAAACGGCAAAACAAACGGAACACGCTTCTATTTCCTGAACAACGGAAAACCTTTTGTGACGCAAGAGTTAATCGACCAGGTGAATGGGGAAAGTGAGGCTGTTTTTATTGACCGCATTTCTTATTACAATGAAAAAGGAAAGGTTATCAAAACAAAAGAGCGCAGGGCTTCTTTCCAGGATGATATCAACGGCATGAAATACAAACCCGCACCATTGCATGCGATCAGTTCGGACAGGGCTATGGATGCATTGAATTCCCAAAGAGAATTTGCCACTACTTTCCAGGGATTTGTGAACCAGGATGTATTTAGCTACATCATTCTAGGTGCGGATGATCCGAACGGATTTACTACTGCCCTGAGATTGGATTACAAAGACCAACTGGTAAATATTCTGGCTAGTGACCCGGAGAAATACATGGGTGCACACGTGAAAGTGAACTTTGAAGTTCATACCGACAGAGGTTTTGAATTCCAGGTTTATGCGGGCGGGAAATTCGTAGATTAATGCAAAATTATGAATGCAAAATTCAAAACGTTATTCATTTTGAATTTTGCATTTTGAATTCATTTGATTTTTCCTAATTCTGCTTTCAGGTAATCGATGATCTCGATTTCGATCGGATCTCCGTGTTTTAAATCGGATAAATAAAGTGAAATCCAGTCGATCAGGTGGATCAGGTAGATGCTCTTTTCAACCGTAGTAGTTCCTTTCGCTGAAATAACTTCGACTTTATCTGTTTTAGATTTGGTGCGTTCAATGGAGATCTCAAAGCGTTTTTGATTGCGAACCGACAAATCACCTGTCTGGATAAACAAACACGCATACCGGTTATCTCCTCCGCCCCATCCAACTAATTCGTTGTGGTTCATTTCGGGGATCACATGCTGCCAGCACAATTCTTTTGAATTCTCATTGAACTGCTGTTTCGCACGGATGGTAATTGCTTCGTATTGGGATCCTGCATACACCACGATGGTCCTTTTTTGAAGTTCCTGTGCCACTCGCATGGCTTCAGCCTTGATTTGGTCCAGGTTGGAATCTATCAGGTTCTTCCCGTTCGAAATCTCATCCAGAATTCCCGGATGAGCGTATCCCAATTGTGAGAAAATATTGCTCAATTGCACCAGCGAAAAAGCCAATGCTGTTCTTGGCGGATTCCCTCCGGGAACCACTACAAACTCATAGTTATTTCCTCTACAAAATTCAGCCAGAGAACCGCCGGAACAAATCCCGATGATCGTTGCTCCTTTTGCCTTTGCATCTTCCAAAGCAAACAGGGTTTCTTCTGTATTCCCCGAATAAGACGAACCGATGACCAAACTGTGCTTGTTTACAAATGCCGGCAACGAATAATCCTGAACAGACAATACAGGAATCGAACAGGTCTTTTCAACCCATTGAGCCACGATTCTTCCGCCAATTCCGGATCCTCCCATACCGCAGATGACGATATTCCGGATTTCCTGATTTGGTTTTGCAAAAGTTGCCCCAGCAGCGATTTTCAATGCTTCACTGATGTTGGACGAAAATTCCTGAATGAGTTTTTCCATAGTTCTCTTTGAAGTTTGTAAATATAGTAAGGCTTTTTCTAACAGAAGAAATTTTTAAATCTTCCCCGGAATAAATTGGAAATAAATTAACGTGCGCCGGGAATAAATTAGTGTACTTTTACACAAAAAAAGGAACATGAAGCCCAGACTTGCATCGGAAACCCTTGCTATTACTACAAAAGTTGTTCTTCCGAATGACACCAATACGTTAGGAAATTTATTTGGAGGCCAATTGCTGGCCTGGATGGATGAAATAGCGAGTGTTTCTGCACACCGGCACTGCCACCGGGTAGTTGTAACGGCAAACGTGAACAATGTGAGTTTCAATTCTCCCATCAATCATGCATCCATTGTTACGCTGGAATCAAAGGTTTCACGTGCTTTCAATTCTTCCATGGAGATTTTTGTGGATGTATTTGTGGAAGACAACATTACCGGGAAAAGAAGCAAGTCCAATGAAGCGATCTATACTTTTGTTGCGGTTGATCAGCATGGCGGTCCGATCCAGGTCCCGGAACTAATTCCTGAAACAGAGGAAGAAATTGAACGTTTTGAGGGGGCATTGCGCAGAAAACAGCTGGCTTTGATCCTGGCTAAGAAAATGAGCCCGAAGGACGCGAGCGAGCTGCGGAAATTGTTTGTGGATTAAAACAATTGAGAATGTAAAATTGAAAAGTTTAGAAAGTAGTTGAGGTAAAGATTGAGTAATCCTCTTTTCAATTCTCCATTTTACATTTTCAATTCCCAAAGATCTTTTTTGATCACTTCCGGGTTTTGCAGGTGCATACAGTTGAAATGTTTTTTCGGACATTCCTGGTAGCCGATCTTTGAACACGGCCGGCAACTCAATCCTGCTACTTCATGGATCGTATAAAGCGATTTATTCTGCGGTGCATACGCATACATTCCCAAATCAGGAACGGTATTTCCCCAAACGCTGACGATTGGAGTTTCGAAGCAACTGGCAATGTGCATCAATCCGGTATCGCCGGTAAGCAGCTTTGCGCAGTGTTTGGTCATAAAGGCAGATTGCCGCAAAGACAATTTTCCGCAAAGGTCCAAAACCCGCTGATCGGGAAGCCGACGGATCAGTTCCGCTGCACGTTCCGAATCCATTGGTCCGCCCAGTAAAACAACCGGTAGTTGTGCACCTTCCAGGATTTTTGTCATTAAAGAAACGGGGAGTTGTTTGGTAGCATATTGCGCGCCCATGGCCACCGCGATAAATCTTTTTGAAACCAGTGCAATCGATTCCAGCGAAACGATATCCGAATCCGTCAGGAAAAAATCGCAAGGCTTGTGATCGTTTTTAACTCCGAGTTCTTTGACCGCTTCAAAATACCGGTCCACCACGTGCACTTTCGGCATGCGGTTGATCTTGAAGGTCGTGAGTAAAAGCTTGGAGAAATTTTTCTTCGGAAAGGCCGCCGATTTCACTTTCAAAGCGCGTTTCAAACGCAGGGTGCGGATATTGTTGTGCAGATCGACCACAAAATCGTAGCGTTCATTTTTCAGGCGTTCCACCACCTCATCCACCGATTTCTCAATGGTGATCAATTGATCGATATAGGGATTGTGGTCCAAAACCGGCTGGAAAGCTTTTTTGGTGATGAAATGAATCTCGGCATCCTTCACTTGTTGTTTGAGGCAGCGCACAACGGGCGTGGTCAATACCACATCACCAATGGAGCTGAAACGGACAACGAGAATTTTCATGAGAGTAAAGGTAGGAAAAAGATCAGGTTTCTGTAGGGGCGTAAAATTTTACGCCTCTACAGAAACAATCCATTGCGGAAAACCACATTTTAAAAGTTTTTGCATTTTCAGTATTTATACGGTTGATTTTTAGCATTCTGGTTTTTTAAATTTGAACTAAGCTTTAAAACACCCACTATGAGAACAACACTAATACTGCTTTTTACAGCACTTACTACTCACTCTTTTTCTCAATCAAACACCCTTCCGGCTAACGGAAACGTAGGAATTGGCACAACATCACCATCAGAGCGGCTTACGGTAAATGGCTCAGCACGCATTGATTCTACCTTAACTGTAAGGGATTCCATGATCGTTGACAGAGATGCTCACATCCGAAGCAACTTACAAGTAGATGGAAATACGACCCTTGAAGGAAACCTGACCTTGAATTTACTGCGTGATTCTACCTTGTTGGACGACGAAGTGATCCTGATCGATTCTACCGGAAACCTGAAAAGAGGCGGAGAGTTGAAGAGCCTGGTCTATTCCGAAACAACTTATATTCCTTGTAAAGATGAAAATGGAGGAAATACAACCCCTGCTTCTCCGGTTTGGTTAAATGGCCCCGGTAAGATCTATACAAGCCGCCACTGTGTACCGGACGTAAAGGTGGGCATCGGACAGAATAACCCGGATTCCAAATTGCATATAACTACCGCTTTAGATAAGCAAACTCACCCGCTTATTATCGACAAGCGGATCCAGGGAACTCCAACTCCGTATAAATTAATGGAACTGGATAACAACGGACTGCTTTATGCACGTGAAATAAAAGTAAACCTGGATGCCTGGCCTGATTACGTATTTGATGCGAACTATCGATTGATGCCATTGAGTGAATTGCAAACGTTTATTCAACAAAACAAGCATTTGCCGAATGTTCCAAGTGCCTGTGAAATGGAAGAAACAGGGATCAATGTGGCGAAAAGCAATGTGATGCTGATGGAAAAGGTAGAAGAACTGACTTTGTACCTGATTCAACTGAAAGAGCAATTGGAGGAACAAAAACAACTGTTGCAGCATCAGCAGAAAGTCATCCTTCAATTACAACAAGAAAAACCATAAGCCATGAGAAACTTCATTCTTGGAATATCCTTACTCATTGGGTTAAATGGGTTGGGACAAACGGACACTTTGGTCTTTAAAAACCCGCGGGAAATGATGGAATATGCGTATTCAAACACCAATTTCAGTCATTTTCCCAACAGCTATTTCCGAAATGCCACACTGGAACTGGAAGATTCTGTTTTCAATCAGTTGATTTACAAAGATCAGCCCGTTCCATGCAGCGGAAAAGGAATCATCGGTTTATTCTCGTTGATGAATTGGTGGGATATGTCGCATACTTTTCACCGGGATTCCGTGCTTTTCCCGGTTTACGATCATTTCTATTCATTGGATGAATACAGTCAGTTGCGCATTCCGTTTTACGTAGTCGATTTAAACATCCAGTCATTAATTCCCGTTGTGGCAGACGAGTTCCGGACCAGCACGGGTTCAGACCCTTATCGTGAAATCCTTGCAACTGATCTAACAGAAGATGAGGTGTTCTATGCGGCCCTATTCCTCGATTCGTTCGCTTACAACAACGTAATCCTGGAACTGAATGATCAAACCTTCTTCACCAATACGAACCGAACCATTGATTTCGTGGAACTAAAAAGCGGTACGGAAACCAAGCTGCTGTACTTTAATTCCAGTGTGGATTTAAGCGATTGGCTGAACGGCAAGCAAAAGCTCCAGTTTACCATCCATTTCTCCGATGAAAAAGTAGTTGTCTTCAAACAGGAAGTGGAGATGAACGAAAGATCAACTGCAAAGTCAACTGTTCACCAGCATTTCGAATGGCACGAAACGCTTTATCCGGATAATTACACTTCTTCCTCCATTTATTCTCCCGATTTGAAATTCTCTACCTATTATGCCTGTGCCGACAATAAACTGCGCAAACCCTTCATCATGGTGGCCGGCTGGGGACCACATACGGATAATGCTTTCATTAATAACTATGTAAATTGGCCTTCTTCAATAGGAAAACTAGCTAACCAGTTCAACCAGGAAGGTTTGATTGAAAATTTGCACGATGAAGGTTTTGATGTCATCATCTGTCAATTCTTTCCACCCAATGCCTATGTGGAAAAGAATGCTGAACTATTGGAAAAACTGATTCTTCTGGTAAATAACCGGAAAATGCAAAACGATTCTTATCAGGAAAACATCATTATGGGTTTCAGCGCCGGTTCTTTGGCTACAAGATTAGCTTTGCAAAAGATGGAATACCAGCATTTGAATGCAAATGGCCCACACCCACATACCAAATTGTACATTTCCAATGACGGAGAACATGGCGGGGCAAACATTCCATTAGGAATGCAGCATGCTGTAGAGTATTTGTGGCAATATGAATACAATTCCCCGATTATATTAGTTGGAACATTAGGTGTAAATCCATTTGATGGGGATACCTATGCTTTGCATTATATTCTCAATGCTCCTTTATCCGAACAATTGCTTCACTATTTCTTTACCGAAACAGGTTCGGGGGATTCTCCTGGTCAAGGTCAAGGTGATCTGCGTACCTCTTATATGGGAAAACACACCTATTATAACCATTCTAAGAACGGAGCCAGATTGGGCTATCCTTCTTTTCAGCGAATGATTTCCTTATCCAATGGTTCTTCTACGCCTGATTATGATTTTTCGAATTATTCAAGCAATCATTTTCCATACCCTGTTGAAACAGGAGCAATTTTCTTCAAACAAAATGGTTCTTTAATGGGCTGGGTAAACCGGCGTTTTGAAGCCACTTTTTTAAAGCATGGAACTCACCGGGTATTTTATTATGAATACAAACAATTGTTTAAGCCCTGGAAAGTCGAATACGAAGCGATAACAAAAGATCCATTGGTATTAGACAATGCCCCGGGAGGAATCATTTTCATAGATCAAAACCCTATCGTTCAAATTAACAATGAATTGCAGTCTGAATTAACCGGAGCTCCTGATATTACCCGAGACCTCTTATTCTCATTCACACCAACGGTTTTAACACACGATGTGAAGGATTTAAGTGCCAGCTTGAATACTGGCTACCCGGAATATAATTTTAAAGAACACAAGTTGTTGTATCAAAATGAAGCTGATGCAAATACAAATAATCCTAACAATGCCTCTAATGAGTTTGGATATCCTCATTTAGGTTATCCCGGAAATCATTACGATTACACGGTTTTTGATGCCTTGTTTTGCTGGGATGAAAACACCGAGCATTTGGTGGGGAATCGAAAGGACCCCAATGAATATGCAGGCATGGATTCACCTATTAAGCCGGTGGTTAAAAATTTCGTAGTGGAAGAGGCAGAACCGGATTTTATTTTCCTGCAGAATCTGCGGATCGGTTTCTTTGCGCGGCCCAATTATACTTACCGGGTGGATTACGAGGCCGGAAATACCATACTATTAGGAAATCACGTTACTCAAAAAACCGATTTCCTGGATTTGGTGGTAGAGTCAAATGCCATTGTAGATGCTCAGGCAGTGACTGAAATTCATTTTACTCCGGGTGTTCATATCAAAAATGGTTCGGACTTACATGCCTACATAGGGGATATTACTTGTGAAAAAGCGATCTCCAATACGAATCCAACTGTGAGTTCCGAAAATGCATCTTCAGAAGGTGCTTCCTTTTTGGATCAGAGAACTGAAAATCCGGAACAAGTTTGGATTTATCCCAATCCTTCCAAAAACAGTTTTTCAATTCGTTGGGGAGAAACACTACCGGACCAGTTCATTGAAATCCACATTTTAGATCTTTCCGGGAAAGAAGTATTTAAAAAGCACGTATCTTTAGAGGAACCAATATTCCATGAGTTAAAGCAGGGCTTTTATTTGGTTAAATTAATTAAGAGCGGAGTATGCACAACCAAAAATATATTAATAGAACAGTAATCATCCTGGGGCTGTTGCTTTCATTTTCCTCCTGCAAAAAACTGGACAAGGATAATCCCATTGAATTTAAGGTCAAAGCGCACATTCCTTACAGTGGAGAACCTATTTCAGGGGTCAAGTATACAATTAGGGAGTATCGCTCAAAACAGGAATTGATATTGAGTGATATTGAATATACAGACTTTGTAGTTGAAGGAACAACTGATGCAAGTGGCAATGCAAGTATTTCATTCGCACCAAAAAAAAACATGAAATACCGGTATGACATTACCTTTGATTATTCAGATATTCATTTTGCCAACTATTCCGGAATTTATTCTTTAATAAGACCACCAAATTACGTTCCTCTATCGCGGAATGATCAACAAAACTTTGAAATTAGAGCATTACCAAAATGTGGAATGCATTTCAAAGTTGAAAATGTGAATTGCTTGGATGGAAATGATAAAATGCGCTTTAAAACTTTTAATCTAGATGAATTTCCGGCTAAGACCTTCGAAAATATTTATGTGTGGGGAAATTATTTTAATGGTTGTGGTTCATTTGTAGATCATACAAACAATGACGTTTTGTCTGGTCATCATGTTTACCAAATCGAAGTTACTCGTAACAATCAAGTAACTACTTATATCGATACTTTCTTCCTCCAACCCGGCATAACGAATGAGGTTTTTTTAGAATATTAATCAAGTACGGAAAATCGCAACAGATTTTTCAAATCAATTGCTCACTTTTGTGAAAACTGATTGCTATGAAACTACTGTTTACTTTATTATCGATTTTGCTTTTAGTCGGCTGCACTATTACCAAACGCCACTTTGGACCGGGTTATCATGTGGAATGGAAGAAATCTCATTCCAAAGAAGGAAACGAAGCGGAGAAAACAAATCTGTCCGATTTAAGAGAGAATGTTCCGGAAGAAGCAGAAACAGACTTGAAGGATATCGCTCCGGCGATTGATTCAATTGATTTAAGTTCACTGAAAATTGAACCCAAAGAAGAATTCGAAACGGATAAAACCGTTTCTAATCAATCTAACCAAGATGAAGTATTCGAACCCATAGAAGTTACAGGGCGACGTATTCAAAAGAAACCTTTGTCCGAAAAAGAAGAGCCTGAAATTGAGATCAGACAAAGAACAGAACCGCTAACCTGGGTTTCTCTGATTCTTCTTTTTGTAGCTGGAATTGCTTTAGGAATTATTGCGGCTTATGGTTCTATTCTTTTTGTCGGAGCAGGTATTTTAATCACCTGTCTGATGATTGCGATGTTTGTTTGTTCTTTAATTTCTGTAATCAGGATTCGTCGTGACCCTAATCGTTATAAAAATAAAGGATTGACTCACTTTCTATTTGCTCTTTCATTTATTTGTCTCATTACGGCCGCCCTTTATCTGATAGTTATCGGTGCATTAGCATCCATGACCCCTATGCTCCAAGGGATATGACAATTTGCTAAATAAAAAAGCCGACTCTTGCGAATCGGCTTAATATCATTTATTGTTCAAATCACTTCACCTTCTTCAACAAGCCCTGAACTTCTCCAAGCTTCGTTGTCTGCGTTGCGATCTCGCCTTCTTTCTTTTGGCTGGCAGCTTCGTTGTCTTTGATCTTCTGCTCTTCTTCGGCGATTTTCTTCTTGTAGTCTTCGATGTCTTTTTTAGAATCTTCGATGTCTTTCAGCATGTCTTCTTTCTCATCGGTCAATTTCTTCAGCGTTTTCGTCTCCAATTCGATCATACCGTTGATACTTTCTTTGGAAGCGTTTTGAGCAAATTTCTTTGCACGGTTCTCAATGATTTTGTGCTGGTCTTTGTGTTCACCCTGATTCATGTAAGCACCGCCTAAATCAACAGCAAAAGCTACTTTGATCTCGGAACCGCTTTCAATGATCTTCGCGTATCCGTCGAAATACTTGTCGCCCATATCTTTCATTTTGGCCTCTTTTGCGGTGTACTCGCCTTTTGAACTGTTGTATTTTCCGCCCCAGTCTTTCATTTCGGATTTCAGTTCTTTTTCTACGGCATCTTTGTTTGCGTATGGAATGGTTACCACGATCGCGTCAAAAGATCCGTGAGAGAAGCTGACTTTGTCATTTGATGTCTTTACTTCCTGCCCCATTACCCAGGTGGTCATTAATGTGGCAACGAAAAGTGTTAGTTGTTTCATGTTGTTTTAGTTATGAGTTGTTTTTATTTCATGCATAAATATATCGATCCTGCATCTAATTATTTGATTTTCTTCGCTGTTTTTTTGCCTTCAGTAATCAGCAGACTTCGATTTTTGATCTCTTCCTGTTTCGCACTCAATTCGGCTTTTTTAGTTTCAATATCTTTTTCAGCCTGTTTTATCTTTTTCTGATAACTTTCAATATCCTCATTCGAGCTTTCAATGCTTTTTTCAATCTTTCGCTCTTCTTTTTCCAGGGACTTCAACACTTTTTTATCCGAATCAACACCTGCACCGATAGCTGCAGTTGCTGTTTTTGCTCCAAAATTTTTCGCTCTTTCACGAATCTCCTTGTATTCAATCGGATCTTCTGCACTGGTCATATACCTTACTCCCAAATCAACTACAAAAGCAACTTTCGTGTCTTCCGCAGTTTCAATGATTTTGGCATACCCATCAATACGATTTTCTCCAAATATCTTCATTTTTCCCTGGACTACCTTGTATTCATCTCCGCTGACGATCAATTTCCCGCCCCACTTTTTCATTTCCTCTTTTAACTGTTTTTCAATAACATCCCGTTTTGCGAATGGAATAACCACGACAATCGCATCATGTGATCCGGATGAAAATTCAACTACTTCATCATTCATAATGACTTCCTGAGCCCAAAAGGAATTTGGGAAAAGGGCAACAAATCCAACAAACAATAAAGCTAATTTCATAATCCTGTTTTTCTATTTCCAACAAGGTACCTTGTTTGCATCACTTCCTGCTATTTTTGTCGTTTTTTTGTCTTTAATTGTGAGTATAAGATTTAACTTTACGGCGTGCAATTCAATTCAATACCCGGTCAGGAAGAACTGAAATCTCATTTGATTGAAGAGGTCAAAGGAGGAAAGATCAGTCATGCCCAGTTATTTGCCGGAAAATCAGGCCATGCCACGCTTCCGTTGGCCCTGGCTTTTATCCAGTACATTTTCTGCGAGAATAAACAGGAAAAAGACAGCTGCGGAACCTGTGCGTCCTGCAAAAAAGTATCGGATCTACAGCACCCGGACCTGCACTTTTCTTTTCCAACGGTCCAAACCATTTCAAAAACAACCAACCCGCTTTTAGCACTTTGGAGAGCGCAAATCCAGGAACAGCCCATTTTTGATCTGTACCACTGGACCAAACGCATGGACGACAAGGAACGCAAACCGATCATCGGGACGGAAGAAAGCCTGGAGATTGTGAAAAAGCTTTCACTTAAATCCTATGAAGGCGGCTACAAAGTGATGCTGATCTGGATGGCGGAAGAAATGAATGCAACCTGTGCCAATAAGTTGTTGAAAATTTTGGAAGAACCACCGGCAAAAACGCTTTTCTTATTGGTAACGGACAGCCCGGACAAACTGCTCACTACCATTCTTTCGCGAACACAGATCCTGCGCATTCCATCCTACCCGATTGATGTGATCCAGCACGTGGTGGAAAGAAGCGGAATTGGCCGCCAGCTGGCAGAAAGTATTGCGGCAAGGAGCAACGGGAACCTGATTGATGCCCAACAGATCATGGGAGATCAATCCGAGGCAAACCTGTTCCGCGAATTGTTTATCCAGCTCATGCGCGTCTGCTTCAAAAAAGACGTGAATGCCATGTTGAACTGGACAGAGGAGGTATCCGCTCTTTCCCGCGAGGGACAAAAGCAATTTGTGCAATATGCATTGCACATGGTCCGCCAAAGCCTGCTGAAGAATTACACACAGGATATGCTTACCCGCGTTTCCAAAGAGGAAGCCGATTTCCTGGAAAAATTCGCGCGTTTCATTTCAAACAATAATGCAATGGACTTCATGGAAATATTCAATGATGCCCATTATCATTTAGACCGGAATGCCTTCGGAAAGTTGTTGTTTACACAGCTCTGCTTTCAAGTCATGCGCTTTATTCACAGAGCTTAGATCCCGGGATTAACTAAATCTAAAATCTGTGTATTTGCGGAAAAAACAAAGGTGCCCGCTAGCAGGCACCAAAATCATGATTAGTCTTTCCGTCGCGGAACGCGGTTGACTATCGAAAGCAGTGCTTTCTCTTATCTCAGAATCGTAAAGTTGTGCTTTTTGGAGAATTTCTGCTGAACTGCATCCACTTTATTGATCTCGATATCGTATTGCTTGTCGATATTCTCAGCACTTGCCTGAACTTCTTCGGATAATTTCTCCTGTTCTTCCATACTCGCGTCTTCGAATGTGTCGATCATTTTCAACAGTTTTTTGATTTCCTTATCCCCGTTGTTTCTCATGAACTGTGTATATGCCAAAGCCTGCATGGTTAAAGTGCTGTCTCCTTCATACGGTTGAATTCCTTTGAATTCGGTTGCTGTTTGATCGCACAGCTTTACCAGTTCATCACATTCTTTCATGCATTTCTCAATTCCGTTATCCGTTGCCAATGCAAGCATATAAACAGAGTCAAGGGAATTGATATGGTCTACAATAAAATCATTGTACTCCACCACATCATCAAATGATTTTCTTTTGTCGCTGTTACAAGACACTGTAAGCAACAAAGCTGCTGCCAGAGAAAAAATAATTCCAAATTTCATACGTAGATCATGTTTAAATTGACTCCGAAAATAACCATTTAATAATTGCGAATTACGAATGCCTCATTACGAATTGGATTTTCCTTTAAAAGGATCATTTCACTATTCACAACCCACTGTTGTCAAGTCAGATTAGAAAATGCAAATCGCAACTGGTAATTTTCGTATTTTTACATTCAAATTCAAAAACTATGGGATGTTCCTCGTGTAGTAGCGGTGGTGGTACACCTCGCGGCTGTAAAAATAATGGGACCTGTAGTTCTGGTGGATGTAATAAACTAGGTG
>CAMLDR010000114.1 GCA_946478775.1 uncultured Flavobacteriales bacterium | reverse complement strand
GAAAGCTTTGAAGGCACGATGACTTTATCCAGTCCGAAATGGTTTGTATCCAACGCGGGTGGACAAGCATGGGCAATAACCAATACGGCTGCCAAAACAGGTACAAACTCAGTAAAAATCACCAACTTTGGTGAAACGTCCGGTCAGGTAGACGAATTAATGTCAGGACCGATCGATTTGTCAAGCATTACATCCGGAACAGGAGTTACCATGTCATTCCGATATGCCTACAGAAAGCGTATTTCTACTAATACAGATGTGCTAAAAGTATTCGCATCTGATGATTGCGGTGATATATGGGATATTCGCAGAACATTGACTGCATCTACGATGTCGGGTACTAATACAGCAACAAGTGTATGGACACCAACTGCTGCTGACTGGGTGACTGTTCACGTGACTAATATCACAACGTCTTACTGGAACGATAACTTCCGTTGTAAATTGCAAATGACATCCGGTGGTGGTAACAACATCTATGTGGATGATATCAATATCTATTCGGGAGCACCATCTGAAACACCTGTTACTGCAGGTTTAGAAGATCTTGGAACGGTTGCAAACATCAATTTGTTCCCGAATCCGGCTGACAATGAAGTTCAGGTTTCATTCAGTTCACAAACTGCAAATGAGATCACGTTCTATGTCACTGATTTAACAGGGAAAAGTCTTCAACAACATGTAATCCATGCAAACGAAGGAAATAACCTGGTATCTATTGCAACTGAAACCCTTTCTGCAGGAACTTACCTGATCCGGATGGTTGACGGAACAAGTCAAAAAACATTGACTTTCATGAAAAAGTAATTAGTAAACTGAAACCAAATAAAAAACCCCGAGGCGATGGCGACATCTGCTTCGGGGTTTTTCTTTTTATGGTTGTTTAAAAGCCGCGTTTCTTTTTGATTTCGTCAATAAAATCGGTCAGCTGTTTTTTATCAGCAAAGTAAACCGTAAAGTTTGTTTCCTGGTAAATTTTCGATCCTGATTTTTCGTAGACGCTGGCATTCACTTTGTCTAAATCCGTTAAGATATTACAGGAATACATTTCACCGTATTTATCAAAGTGCTCAATCTTAAAAACATTGTCGGTGATCACTTTTACGGAAATTTTACGAACGGTCAATTCACGAACAGTACCATCTGCCCGCTTGGTTAAAACAGTAGCATACAAGTCGTCACCTACTATTTTTTGATGGTACTCCAGGATCGATCCGTTGATATCCATTAAGAAACATTTGGGACCATGAATAGTGATTGATTTATCACCGAATTTAATCACTTCCTGGGCATTCAGGTGATTTAGGCTCATTAGGAAGATCCCAAAAAGGATCGCTTTTTGTTTTAGCATCATAAATTGTAGTTGTTTGTTGTAGTTTAAATTTATTCTTTATCCGCTCATGTGGATTCGTTTCTCATTATCCGTTACCGCGGATATTTTTTTCGGAAGCAATGCTTCCTCTTACTTAATATAAATCTCGCCTTCGTCTACCAAAGGTTCTCCATTCATTCTCAAAAATAACTGAATTAATGCAACAACATCCTTTTCGCAATAAATCCGGATCCGGTTTAAATCATTTTCCTCATAATAAACCCTTGCTACATCGGCGCCGGAAATATCATCTTTCGGGGTTGGAATTTTAAAAATATGACAAAGCAATGCCAAACTGGTGTAAGCTTTGTAATCGCCGAACTTCCACAGCTCCATGGTGTCCAAATGTTGAATTTCCCAGGGCTTTTTTCCAGCGAGGTTCAGCACATTGGGTAAACCAATTCCATGAATTAATAATCTCCTGCAGATAAACGGAATATCAAACTCTTTCGAATTGTGACCGCACAAAACATGTTTCGGAGTATTGTAATTGTTTTCCAATAAGCGCACGAACTGCTTTAACAACGTTTCTTCGTCTTCGTGTGCAAAGGATGTCATGCGGATAGATTTCCCGGTAACGGATTGGTGCACAAATCCAACGGAAATACAGACTATTTTACCGAACTCGGCATAGATACCCGCTTTCTCATTATAAACGTCTGATTTTGTTTTGTCCTCGGTAAGGTAACGTGCATTCTTTGCATCAAATAGTTTAGTGGTTTCTATGTCCAAATCGGCATAGTTGTAAACTTCGGGAACTGTTTCAATGTCTAAAAAAAGGATTTTGTCCAATTGGCTCAAATCAAGCATACTAATTTTCGTTTTCCATTTAAGTTATGTAAAAATATCATTTACCAAAAAGCTTTTTTCCATTTTTTTTCGGGAATAAAATCATTTTTTGAACATAAGGAATAGTATTCCTTACTTTTGTACATATGGCAGAAGAATTATTCATAGCTCAGACTTCCAAAGAGGAAAAATATACGGTTTTACTTCCCCAAGTGAAAGCTTTATGTACGGGTGAACCAAACCTCGTTGCCAATTTAGCCAATGTTGCTTCTGCTCTGAAAATGACCTTCGATTTTTTCTGGGTGGGTTTTTACCTGGTCGAATCAGAGGAATTAGTACTTGGACCGTTCCAGGGACCCATTGCATGCACACGGATCGCTTACGGAAAAGGTGTTTGCGGATCTTCCTGGAAACAAAATGAAACACTGGTGGTTCCCGATGTAGAAGCCTTTCCCGGACACATTGCCTGTTCCGGCGAAAGCAAAAGCGAAATCGTGGTCCCGATCCGGAAAAACGGTCAGGTTATTGCTGTCCTGGATGTTGACAGCAATGCATTGAATGATTTTGATGAGACTGATGCACGTTATTTAAATGAACTTTGCGAATGGGTAGGCACTCACTGTTTCTAGTACTTTTACTTTTTTTAGCCGGGTGTGCCGAAATCGTTCCTTTAACGGGCGGCCCTTCTGATGATCGTGCAGCAATTCCTGTAGACGGAACCCAAAATCCGGAGCAGGGTGCTTTACACGTGAACCAAAACGAACTTCAGGTTAAATTCAATGAATTTTTCACACTGAATGATCCTGCAAATACTGCGGTGATGAATCCCAATGCCGGAAAACTGGATATTACATCAACTAAACGGGACCTCAGCATTAAATGGGATGGTACACTTCAGCCCAATACAACGTACATTATTCAACTCAACGGGACGATCAAAGACTTAAACGAGAAAAATGATACCATTCACCAGTTTGTGTTTTCTACCGGAGACATCATTGACTCATTGCGTATCAACGGGTTGGTAACAGATGGTTTCTCCAACAAGCCCTCCGCAGCATTTACCATCGGCTTATATGATTCCGTGAAAGACCCTTACAAAGAAGCGCCCAATTATATCTGTAAAAGCAATGCCAAAGGAGAATTCGAGTTTTCTTATTTGAAGCCCGGCCAATATCAATTATTCGCTTTCCTTGACTCCAATAAAGACCGCCTGCCTTCCATTGGAGAAGATATTGCTTATTCCAGTAAATTGGTTGCAAGTGCCGATAGCACTTTTTCACACATCCTTGCATCCAAGCCAAAAAGTCCGCTCAAACAGCTGCAGGTAAAAATCCTGAATCCCGGAACTTTCTTTGCCTATGGAAAACCAATCAGTGACACGAACCTGACCATTAATTCTCAACCCATCGAGATTATTAAGCGTTTTTCTGCGGATTCTGCATTGGTAGTACTTCCGAGCGCTTCAAATGATGTATACACGTTTATTTCAGGACCGGATACCATTACCAAAATCATTGCCCTGAAGGACCGCAGCAAGAATTTTTCCATCGCAAACAAGGTATACAAAAGTGCCTGGACACTTGGCGACACCCTGGTATTTGAAACGAACGAATGGATTGATCAAATGGACACTTCCCTGGTAATCCTTGAAGATAAGACCAAGCTGAAAGTGAATTACGACTACCTCTTTTCCGGAAATCAGGTGCGGATCATTCCAAAATCGGCAATTGCTTTTGATCTGATCGTCAATTTCAAAATGGGTGCGTTAAAAGGCAAAACGAATCAAAATGACTCCATCAAAATAGAACTCAAAACCTATCGAACCTCTGACTTTTCCAATCTGAAAGTCAATATTGGCAGTCTGAAAGGGCGCTGGATCATCCAATTAATGGACGGAACAAATCCGATTCGTACTTTCATCAAGGAGGATTCAGACTCTGTTATTGAGTGGGTTAATTTAATTCCGGCGGTTTACCAGATCCGCTGTATCCGGGATGTAAACGGAAACGGAAAGTGGGACCCGGGAATCTGGGAGTTAAAATCGCAGCCGGAAGAAGTTGTTCGTTTTGACATTAAATCCAAACTCCGTCCAAACTGGGATATCGAAGAAACACTTGAAATGAAACCAAATGAGTGATTCCATTGAAAAAGCCTTTAGTAAGTGGAAAATCTATCTCGCTTTACTGATTGGAATTTCAATTTCAGGCGGAATACTCATTTACAGTTTTACACGCTCTGAATTTCACGAAGTAGATAAAGGAACGGGTTCATACATTTGGAAAGACGCCAACCAAAATAAACGCATTGACTATTCAGACAGTGATGAATTCATTGCAAATCCGGCAGGAAACTATCAGAAAAAATCTGCTTACCAGGTACTTTCGGATGTTTCCTGGAACAGTAACACCTTCTTTTGGATCTTCCTGGCATTGGTGGGAATGGTCGGAAGGGATTTGGGTTATATTCTGAGAATCCGCATTCTGACAAAAAAACAATTAAGCTGGCGGCAGTCTTTCCATGTCATTATGTTATGGGAATTTGCATCGGCGCTTGCTCCCGGAGTCATGAGCGGAGCAGCGGTGGCCATGTTCATTTTACACCGTGAAAAAATTGCTTTGGGTAAAGCAACAGCCATCGTGATCATCACGGCATTCCTGGACAATTTATTCTACGTGATCATCATTCCGCTCCTATTCCTTTTCATTCCGGCAGGAAAATTATTCCCAAGCACGGGAAATGAATCCATGATGGCTGTTTTCTGGACCGGATTTTCGGTCTTTGCACTTCTTTGTCTGGTACTTTTTTCATGCATTGCACTCTACCCGAAACTGGTTTTTCACATCCTTACTTTTATCACAAAACTTCCTTTTCTCAAACGCTTTCGGGAAGGTGCTGAAAAAACCGGTAACGATGTAAGTATTACAGCCATAGAGATGAAGAAAGAACCTTTCTCCTTTTGGCTAAAGGCATTTGGAACTACTGTTTTCTCCTGGTCGTCCCGTTTTTTGGTCATCAATTTTATCATGCAGGCTTTTCTAAGTTTAGGATTACTTCAGCACATGCAGATTTTCGCCAAACAATTTGTATTATGGATGTTCCTGCGGATTTCTCCCACACCCGGCGGAAGCGGTGTTGCAGAATGGGCATTCGGTGAATTGCTTTCCGAATTCAGTGCCAGCATTATTCTTTTGGGGACGATGGCCGTCTTGTGGCGATTGATTTCCTATTTCCCTTATTTACTTATCGGGTCCGTTATTCTTCCGAGGTGGTTATCGAAAAAGAAAAAAAGCAAAGATTAAATCGGTATGGGCCAGGCAAAAAAGCTGGAATTTCGGATAATAGTGCTATCTTTGCCGTCTTAAAACGGTAAAAACCATGTCTTACGGCGTCAAAATTTTTGCGGGAAGAGCGTCCAAAACGCTTGCTGAACAAATAGCTACCAAGTTTGGTGCTAGTTTGGGTGATGTAAAAGTTACTGAATTCAGTGATGGTGAATTTCAACCATCGTTTGAAGAAACAGTGCGCGGTCAGGATGTATTTATCGTTCAGTCTACGATGCCTCCAACAGAGAATTTATTTGAAATGCTTTTGATGGTGGATGCGGCAAAACGTGCTTCGGCGCGTAAAATCATTGCTGTGATTCCTTATTTCGGGTTTGCACGCCAGGACCGTAAGGATAAACCACGGGTTGCAATCGGGGCAAAATTGATTGCGAATATGTTAATGGCAGCAGGCGTTGACCGCGTGATGACCATGGATTTACATGCAGATCAAATTCAAGGTTTCTTTGAAGTTCCGGTAGATCATTTATTTGCTTCTACTTTGTTCTTTAACGAAATGAAAGCTTTAGACAACGGGAACCTGATTATGGCTGCTCCGGATGCAGGTGGTGCAAAACGTGCCAATGCTTACGCCAAGAAATTGGATACCGGTTTAGCAATTTGCCACAAGCACCGTAAGAAAGCAAATGAAATTGCGGAAATGACTGTTATCGGGGACGTTGCAGGAAAAGACGTGATTTTGATCGATGATATGTGTGATACAGCGGGAACTTTAACAAAAGCTGCTGAATTATTCATCGAAAAAGGAGCAAAAAGTGTTCGTGCATTCTGTACACATGCTGTGTTATCAGGACCTGCATTTGAACGTATTAATAATTCGAAATTAACGGAACTGATCGTAACAGATACGATTCCGTTAAAAGAAAAAAGTGACAAGATTCGTGTCATTAGTGTAGCCGATCTGTTTGCAGATGTAATTGATCGCCTGATTAAAAACGAATCGATCAGTACGCATTTTATCATTTCATAAAGTAAACAAGAGGAAGTACTGCTTCCGATAACTAATCCGCCACGGCGGATATAATAAATAAAAACAAACATGAAAGTAGCACAATTGAGCGGTTCGCCACGCGCGAACGTAGGGAAGAAAGATGCTAAAGCTTTGAGAGACTCAGGGCAGGTTCCATGTGTTCTTTACGGACAAGGAACTCAGACACATTTTTCTCTTCCGGACATTAAAGTTGAGAAATTAGTTTTCAACCCTGATGTATTCAAAATTGAATTGGATATCGACGGTAAAAAAACAAATGCGATTATCCAGGAGATTCAACAGAATCCTATCACGGATAGAGTAATGCACATTGACTTTTTGGAGTTGGATGCAAAGAAACCGGTTAAAGTGGCGTTGCCAGTTCGTTTAACAGGTGCTTCTCGCGGTGTATTAGCGGGAGGTCGTTTGATGCAGGTTTTCCGTCGTTTACGTGTAGTTGGTCTTCCGGCAGATTTGCCAGAGGCTATCGTAATCGATATCACGAAATTGCGTATCGGACAATCTGTTCGTGTGAAAGATTTAGAAAACGATGGTTTAACTATCTCTGAAGCGAAAAATGCAGTTGTAGTTTCTGTTAAGATGGCTCGTGGAGCTTCTAAAGCTGCAGAAGCTGATGACGAAGATGAAGAATAAGATTCTTAATATCTAAAAGAAAACCCCCGAAGTAGATGTTCCATCACTTCGGGGGTTTTTTATTTCAATCATTTACGCCATAAAAAAAGCCACCTTTACTTTTACGCGAAGATGGCAAACTAACTATTAGATTTAGGAGTAGGTTCTAATTTCTTTACCTACTTAGGTTACAACAAAGTTACTGAGCAACTTTTGTTTTCGCCCTCCCGTTTTTCTCTAAAGCAGTTTTCAGTTTTTAAACCGTCGGTTTTAAACAAAATCGATTTTTCAATCCTTCCATTTAGTGCTTGATAATTGATTTCAGAAGAATTTCCCCTTCTATTCGATAAACGAGTTGATACATTCCGTTCGATAAATCACTTATTCTTACTTCTGTTAGTTCCGTGCTCAGTTTTCTCTCCAAAACAACTCTTCCCAAACAATCGGTTAGAACAACCGTTCCTCCCGGTTTATCCGATTCAATGATCAAGTGATCCGTTGCAGGATTGGGATAAACACTGAATTTAAAATCGCCCGCCTCAGCCATTCCTGCCACATCCACTACGTGAACGAATTGGTTCAGCGTATCTCCCGGACAAGCATCATTTACCGCAATCAGTGTCAATTCATATATTCCGGCTGAAGAATAAGTATGCCATGGATTTTCATCCTGGGTTTGTGTGCCATCACCAAAATTCCAGTTGTAGCCGTTCGCGTTCAATGAAAGATTCGTGCAGTTCAGAACCGCATTCGGCAAATAGAGCGTGTCTTCATTGAGATCAAATTGCGCACTTACCGGTAAACTCACCAAAACATCCACCAGCTGCTGCACCGTATCAGAAGTAGTTGGCCCGTAAACAATCAATTGAACTTCATAGGAACCGGAAGCAGGAAACTGCACTTTCGGATTCACCTCGCTGCTCGTAGCCGGTGATCCTCCCTGGAAAGTCCACAAATAACCGGTGCCGTCAATCGAAGTATTTTGGAAGAGCAAAGAATCCGTTGAACAGACATAAGTATTCTGAAGTAAGAATGAAGCTGAAGGAGGATTCGTCGGAGGCATAACTGTCTGCCCGTCTGAAGATAGGATGGAGGAAAAAACTCCAGCCCCGTTTTCCGCCTTGACAGAAACATAATAAGTTGTTCCTACTGCGAGATTCAAGCCGCCATGGCTTATATGTGTATTCCAATAGTTATTCGTCCACGGAACAATATCTTCAGAACCCGGTGCCGTCCCGATTGCCACCCAATAGCTTGCGATGTCAGAATTGGTATCAGAAGAGGGTGTCCAATTAGCTTCCAGCATCAGGTTACTGGTTGTTACTGAAACATCTGTATTCAGTCCATCATTGACGGTTTGGATCGATGACGGATTCGTCCAGTCAATTTTTACATCTTGGGATGAAATGGCAGACAGATTGCCCGCTACATCCTGAACAATGGATTTAATGCGACCTGCTGCAGTAGAAGAATTCGGACTTTCATAACGCATATCACCTGTTGAACCGACAGTAATCGGAGTACTCGAGCCCCGTGAGCGGTACACTCTCAGATCGTTTACTTTATAAACACAATTCCCGGTGCGGAAAGAAATGTAATTCCCGGTCGTTAAAGGAGTCGGATCCGTCCAGGTTCGTGCCAACACATTGTTGACATATACCTGATGTTTTCCGGTAATCCGGTCGTAAGCCACTTTGTAATCATACCATTGGTCTACGTTAAAGTCATAACTCACTTCATCCACCAAACTGAAAACATCATTGGTAACCTCGTAAATCTGAATTTTGTCGCTGTCCAAACGGAAAAACACAAAATAGGAATTGCCCCTGTTAGCTAAGGTCGGATCACTGCAGAAATAGTGTAAACCGGCTCTGCGGTTCGTTCCTGTTCCGGACATCGCTCCGGACCAATGATAAAGGTACCGGTCACTCAGGTTACTTGTAACACTTGCCCAAAGATTCGAATTTCCATTGGTTTCATCACTGTGAACCAAATTACCGGCACTCAAACTCCATACACCGGACTGAGAAGTCCAGCTGGAATGAATGGCAGCCTGATCGAAATTATCGTTGAAAAAACCCTTTGTTCCATTCGACCGCCAGTCAGTTCCATTGCGATCCGTCACCTGGTAAAAAGATTTATCTATTCCGCTTCCTCCGGAATTATCCGTATCGGTATAACTGGCGGTAAAGTTTTGCGTAATCCAGGTTACCGGAACACTGATAGTCGTCATCGGAGCAACTGCATCTCCTAAAGTCGGATTGGTGATCACACTTGTCCAGTTTGCTACCCATCCTGCAGCAGTTGTGGCACAGTCACTCCGGAATTCGATTAGTAAAGCTCCGCTGGAAGAAGTAATTGTTCCGGGAGAAGCCGTTCCCGTATAAGTTCCGATCAGAGGCGCGCTATTAGTCGCTCCATCATAAATGTAGAGGTAATCCCAATTCGTTTCCAGTGAGAAACTGGAAAAATTCAGTGTCACGGAACTTGCGTTTGCCGGTTGGATCAGGGTAAAGTAACGCTGATCGTTGCTGTAATTTGCACCACTTCCTCCGGTGTCTGTAAACGTTCCGCTTGCAGCAGTCAGGGTATTTTGTGTGGGATTATTGTTGACTAATTTATAGTAAAGCGCCCAGTCCCAGTAAATTCCGGGATCCGTGTGTGTTTGGTTTGGAAAATGCTGATGTCCTTTGATCTTAATACAACCTCCCAGCACATTGGAGCCCGTGGTCGCAGCTCCTGAAAACGTTCTTAGCGGACTAATTCCATATCCGCTTTGGCAGATATCGCGTGTAATACCGGCTGATGCGTTGTATAAAGCACTGGTGTACCATTGCGCCTGACTGACATAGCCCTCGTGTTCATATCCGATGGTGTATGGATTTTCAGATCCAACGTGCCAGGCCTTATTCGCTTCCAGCACCATCTGGGTCACTTGTCCATCCGATGAGCGAACCACATAATGGTAGGAAACACTGGAAGAACAGTTTTGGGACCAGGAAATTGCACCTGCATACGTTCCCTGGATCGTATGAATAGTTATTGCAGAAATGGCGGTACCGCTTCTGGAACTAAAATTACAGCTTGGTGCCGGATTCCAAATAGCCGGACCATATTCGATGGATTTCTGACTACTTTCCTTTTTAACAGGAGTATAGGTAATCCCGGAACCTGAACGGATTCCCTGTTCTGAAAAAATGACTCTTTGGGCACTTAACACTGAAAGGTTTTGAGCACCAAAAAGGCTTACCAAATCAAAATTGTAATTTGGAAAATGGAACTGCGCTGAGTTCTCATCTTTATTCAGGAAGCGGAATAATTCGTACAACTCCGCATCTCTTGCATAGGCGTTTACTTTTCCGGAATCCGAAAGGTAAGAGAGCCGGCTGAAGATCTCTTTTAGTGAATTTTGGAGCGATGTACCTTTTAACTCGGTCATATATCCATCCACGGCTTTCGCGAAGGCGTTGATCTCAGCCGCAGGATCCTGTTTGATTTGGGACAAAGGAATACCTGAAAGTTGAGAAACCAGCTTCATATTCTCTTTGAAGTAGCCCTTGCCTTTTGCAACCATCCCCAAAAATCCACGGGATTTAGGTAAACCGGAACACGATTCCAATTCTGAATCCGTCAAATAGGACATCCTGGTTTGGGCGAAGGATACTGCTTCAAGGATTCCCTTCGGAACGGCAGGATAAGTGCTGTAAGCCTGCAGGCAATAATTCTCAAAATCCGCCTGACTTGTCTGGGCCAGCGAAGTAAAGCCGAATAAACAGCTTGCGAATAGTAGGATTTTCTTCATACGTTTTCATTCAGTAGTATGGAACTAATATATTCAATTCTTTATACACCTGAAAATCAGTAGGAAGGAAAATGGATTTAGTAACCCGAATTTAACATATGTGGCCCTTCTTATTCATGAAAAATATGGATCCAAAGAATCCGTGACACCCTGTAATTGAAAAACATGGTTAGCACCAAAACGGTAAACATGATCGCAAAAAGCCATCCAAGCGGCAGATACCAGTTGATGAGCAAAAAGACAGCAATCAATTCTGCAATAGCCATTCCGTAGCTGATATACATCGCTCCAAAGAAATAACCGGGTTCCTTGTCGAACCGGTAATTACACTCCGAGCAACGTTCGTGCATTTTGGGAGCTTTCAGACGCAGCAGTGATCCCTTTGTTTCAAAAACCTTTCCTTTTCCACAGATCGGACAAGTTCCGTTGAGCATCCATTTAAAATTTGACATCTCTTTTTTTTACAAAGTTACGTGGAACTATCTTTTTACTCTTAATTCTTTCCCGCACATAATTATACTATTCGGACATTTTTCATATATTAGGACATGGATTTTCCGCGGCTTCCAATTGAAAAATTTGATGAAAACGGCTTATTACAAGCTTTTTATGTCAATCGATTTTCCGAACACCTCAAAAAACACCATTCGGACATTGATCATCCGCACAAGCACGATTTCTATTTGACCGTCTTTTTTGAAAAGGGTTCAGGAACGCATGCCATCGATTTCAAGTCTTACTCCGTTCATCCGAACAGTGTGTTTTTTCTTCAGCCTGAACAAATTCACCACTGGGAATTCGATGAAGAAGCGGAAGGATGGATCTTTTTCCATTCCGAAGATTTCTACAAATTGTATGCTGCACACTTTGAATTATACCAATGGCCTTTCTTTCAATCCAGGGACGCGAATCCAACATTGGATATTTCACCCGAAACAGCAGTTATTCTACAACAGCGCTTTGCAGAAATCATGCTGGAATATAAGGAGAATACGAAACATTCCTTCCTTAAAATTGCAAGCCTGAGCCAATTGATCTATGCGGACCTTGCCCGGGTTTATGCGGAACAGGCAACCGGAATGGTTCAAAAGAACAACCTTTACCAGGATCACTTTCATCGCTTTATCAAATTGCTGGATGAAAAGTACATACAGCACAAAAACGCTTCGTTCTATGCTTCTGAGCTGGCAATGACTACTAAGCATCTCCATCGGATCTGTTTGTCCTGTGCGGGGAAAAGTACTTCTCAATTAATTGCCGAACGCCTGATTCTGGAAGCAAAACGAAAACTGGTCAGTGATTCAAAAAGTATCCAGGAGATTGCGGATGAACTGGGTTTTGAGAACTATCCGTATTTCCATTTATTTTTTAAAAAGCATGCCGGGGAGACACCAAAGGAATTTAGGGAGAAAAATAACTAGTAGGGGCGGAAAATTTTCCGCCCCTACTATAATTAATTATTTACCGTTTAATTCGTCATTATCTATGTCAATTTATCTGTCAGGATCTTCATTTCGATCACCGGTGAGATCTTTTCGTAAAGAATATTGTAAACCGCTTCCAGGATCGGCATATCAACCTGGAATTTCTTGTTGATTTCTTTCACACATTTGGTGGCATAATATCCTTCCGCGATCATTTCCATTTCCAATTGTGCTGTTTTCACGGAATACCCTTTCCCGATCATGAAACCAAAAGTTCGGTTGCGCGAAAACTTGGAATAGGCCGTCACCAATAAATCTCCCAGGTAAGCTGAGGACTTAACGTCCCGGTGGATCGGACTTACTTCATCAATAAAGTTTTCTATTTCCTGGATGGCATTTGCAATCAATACGGATTGAAAATTATCTCCGTAACCCAATCCGGCACAAATTCCGGAGGCAAGTGCATAGACATTCTTCAAAACAGCAGAGAGTTCGGTCCCGAACAAATCATCCGAAGTGGTGGTTTTGATGTAGCGGCATGCAAGCATGTGTGCCATTTCTGCTGCAATTCCTTCGTGCTGACAAGCAATAGTGAGGTAGGACAGGCGCTCCAATGCTACTTCTTCCGCATGACAAGGCCCGCAAATGATCCCGATATCTTTGTATGGAGTTCCGAACGTTTTATGAAAAAAACGGGCCGGGATCGCATTGTATTCGGGAACAATCCCTTTCACTGCTGAAAAAACGATTTTACCCTTAAAAAGTTCAGGCGTGGTGTCTTTAAACAGATCGACCAAAAACGCAGACGGAGTTGCTACGATCAAAATGTCGCAGCGCTTTATGATTTCTTCCAGGTCGTTGGAAACATGGATTTTATTGAGGTCAAACTCAACTGACTGTAAATAAGTAGGATTGTGTTTGTACCTCATGATATGAGCAACCTGGTCTTCCCTTCGAACAAACCAGTTTACCTGCGCAAAATTATTGCACAGTATCTTCACCAAAGCGGTAGCCCAGCTACCTCCTCCAATGACACCAACGGTTTTCATGCGCTTATTCATAGTCCCGACAAATGTACATATAATTCTTCGTTGCATTCAAACCCGCTCTTTCGGACCGGTAAAATAATTCGCTATGCAATCTAACAGAAAGCACTATCTTTGCTAAAAAAATTTATGGCAGAAGTTTCTCGTATTTCAACAAACAAGGCACCGAAACCGGTTGGTTTGTATCCTCATGCACGCAAAGTAGGCAATCTTCTTTTTTTATCGGGAGTTGGGCCAAGAGTAGCGGGATCTGATGATATCGACTCTGCTGTTCCGGGACTCAAGTTGGATAAAAACGGAAATTTCGTGGAGTTTGATTTTGAAGCACAATGCCGCAGTGTGTTTGACAATGTGCGCATCATTCTGGAAGAATCAGGCTCAGGCTGGGACCAGTTAGTGGATGTGACCGTATTCCTGGTGAACATGAAACGTGATTTCCATGTGTACAATCGTGTTTACGCAGAGTATTTTAAGGATAATTTACCTTGCAGAACCACAGTGGAAATCAATTCGCTTCCCACTCCCATCGCCATTGAATTAAAGTGTATCGCAACAATTGACTAAATAAAATTATGATCGGATTTGCTATTCGCAGTTT
>CAMLDR010000113.1 GCA_946478775.1 uncultured Flavobacteriales bacterium | reverse complement strand
CATTCGGATCAGGATAGATGTATTTGTATCCCAGTTCGATGGAAAGCCGGTTCGAAATGATGCGTTCAGAACGTGTTTTGTCTTCGAAAAGAGGAGCCTCAATTCCCAGTTTAGAAGCCATATTGCTATAAAACGGTCCTTTAAAAGGGTGTTCGGTCGCGCATCCGTTGATTGTTCTATTCCAAATCCTGTTTTGGATCACGTGTTCGATCAAACCGATACTGTCTTCCAGGTGGATTAAGTTCACACGATCAAAGGATTGGTACCTTTTCCCTGATTTTGTCATCGCAGTTGCCGGATACCGATGAGGACCAACCAATCCGCTTAAACGAATAACTGTCAGCCGGTCGCGGAGCATGGAACTAAGAGCTAGTTCTGCGTAACCGATAGCATTTGTTTTAATGGAACCGGCAGGATAATCAATTTCATTGAAGATTCCGTCCCGCTGCGGATAAACGCCTGTAGAACTGATCTGGATGACTTTACAGGAGGCAGGAACGAGGTCAAGCAGTCGGACACAATCTTTGGCGTATGCTTTTTCATCTGCTTTGGAAGGCGTGAAAGCCAGGACAAGCACGTCCAGATCGCCGAAATAAGCGGTACTGACTTGTTTTTTTACCAGCGGATCGAACAGCACATGCGAAAACTGTTCGTGTGAAAGACCAACTGCCCGTGATCTTGTCGTTCCGATTACCTGGAACCCTTTATTTAATAGTGATTTGGCGAGAGGAAGTCCGAGCCATCCCAATCCGATTATTCCGATCTTCATGAGGTAAATGTACGGTAATTATCAGAATGAGAAACAGAAAGAGAATGAGGGGAATATATTCGTTGAAGTTAGAATTTCAGAAATTCCTCTCATTCTCAATTTTCATTCTCAATTCTCTTTAATCCACGTGTTTTTGATCGAGTGGCGCACCAAATAGTATTTGCTGTCTCTCCAGTAGAAGAAGCATACGCAATTATTGACTCCGTCAATGATCATTTCGTATTCATTCCCTACGTCGCTTTTGATAGTCATGGTGTATTTCACTTCCTCTTCGTTGTAATCGTACTTACTGATGAAGTAATCGGAAGAGATACTTGCCGTAATGTGGTGGAAAGTCGTTAACTCCTTGTTGAATTCGAACAATGTTCCGGCTTCATCCGTAGACAAAATATCCCATTTCGAAGTTTCTTCGTTCCAAACCCCGTCCTGACGGTAATTGGTAGAAATGTTTAACTGGGCAAAAGAAACGATGGAGGTGAAAAGCAGGCTGATGATTAAAAGAATCTGTTTCATGTCGTAATAATTTAGTGAAACAAAGTAACGGCGGAAAATCATTCCCTGCAATAATGCATTTGTCGTATTCTGTTCGCTTCGAGTAGTTTGTTGCTGCGGATGTGCTGGTGGTGTTTTCTTTCCTTGAGTGGGAGATCATGAGGGGTGGCCATCCCCCTTTATCCCCCTTCAAAGGGGGAGATGAATGAAGCGTCTAAACACTAATTTTCCGGATGAATCACTCAAAAAATGACTTGCATCAACTTTATCACCGTCATTTATACCTAATTTTGGGTTCCAAACAACGACTATGTTCTCAAAGGCTTTTATACGATTAAACTGGATTACGCTGGTATTTATCTTTTTGGTAATTATTGCAGGAAGCGTTGTCCGAACTTCAGGAAGCGGCATGGGCTGTCCGGATTGGCCTAAGTGTTTTGGCAGCTGGGTACCGCCAACGAGTGAAGCACAACTGCCTGAAAATTACCGCGAAGTTTACGGAGAAAAACGGGTAGCTAAGGTCGAGAAGTTTGCCCGGTTCCTAACCGCATTGGGCATGAAAGAAACGGCTGAGAAGATCAAAAAGGACCCGAGGACCTACGAAGAAGAGCCTTTCAATGCGCAAAGAACCTGGACGGAATACGGAAATCGCCTGGTGGGATTCCTTGCGGGGAACGGAGTTTTGATCATTTTCCTTTGGGGATTCCTGAAATACAGGAAAGACCGTCGTTTGGTGTGGCTCTCATTCATTAACCTGGTTGCGATCGGGTTGAACGGATGGTTTGGCTCCATCGTGGTAGCCACGAATCTGGTACCCTGGACTATTACCGTGCACATGTTCCTGGCGCTTTTGGTTGTCTGCCTGCAGTTGCTGCTCATTCGCAGGATCAGTCCGAAACAGCAGAAGACACTGAATCTGCCGGTTGCCATGAAGTGGCTGATCGCAATCATTTTAGCGATTACGGCTTACCAGATGTTTCTTGGAACGCAGGTGAGAGAATACATCGATCAGTTGACACAGCAGGGCTTGGGAAGGGATTCCTGGACCAGCCGTTTCGGATGGACATTTTTCATCCACCGTTCCTTCTCCTGGGCTGTGTTGGTGCTCATGGTCTTACTGGTATTCCTGAATTACAAAACCGATAAGGTGAAATCCGTTTACTGGGCCTTTCTGGTACTGGCAATCGAATTGACAGGCGGAGTTTTACTGGCTTACGCAGATATGCCAGGATTCGTACAAGTGTCTCATTTGTTGTGTGCTGTGGTTCTGTTCGGGATTTTGTTTTTGCAATTCGTTCGTTTAAGACCTTTGTCGAAGCCGCTTTCAAAGAACAGTCTTCGCGGATAAATTCTATTTCAAAAGAGGAATCCTGGTACTTTTTATAATTGATTCAATAAAAGGCGCCATTTCCGGATTTACACTAAAACCAAACGGTCAGGTTAGTGATTAATAAATTGCTGCTGGTTGTTTCCTGGTCGTTTTTGCCGATGAACATTTTCCGTTCTGAAAAGAACGACCTTCCTTCCAATCTAAATAAAGCATTGTCACCGATTTTCACATTGAGACATAAACCCGCGCTAAATGCATCAAATCCTTTTACCGAGGTAATCGGAACAACTTGCACGGAGTTTAGATCGTTATAATACTCTATTCGACCTGCCAAAGAAATAGCTTTGGTAAATTGGTAAGCGGCCATCACATTCCCTTGCCACCAAATGGCTTGAGATTTAACACCCAGTGAATCTTTTTTATCCTGCATCCCAATGTATGCTCAGGAGGTCATTGAAAATTTCTTCGTGGAGTTATAGATTAAATAAACATCCGTGAAATAGCGTGTACGATTCTCCGGGGTTAATTTGGAAGATTCATCACCAACGTAAGTATCCCAGTTAATCAATACTGTCTGAGAGGGCCGGTATTCAATCTGTGTTCCCACGGAAAGTGGATTATTAACATCGCTTATTACCTGCCAGCCGTTGAGAATATATCCGTAGGCCTTTATTTTTTTCCCAATGGGGGCACTCACCTTCACACCAGTCAAATAATAGGGTACATATTCCGGAGCGAATGAGCGTGTGTACATCAAGTGATCTTTTGAAATAGCTGTTTCATTAGTGAAAGGAGATCCCAGAATTCCGGCGTCGACCCAGATATCTCTTTTTTTCGAAAGTCGAACTCCTACGTTTGCTTCAATCAGGTTTTTCAGACTTCCTTTTTCATTTGCGTAGTTGGCATTGATGTATGTTCCGAATCCGGGAACCAATCTGCCACGCACACGTTTATTGATATATTGCAATTCGATGTAAGCCAGGTTGATATTGATTTCATTGTGACGGGCAGAAGAAACACAATAAGGTCTGTCGGAAGTTTCGGGCTGATTTAAATCGAAGCCATAGTAGGTGTCAATTAACCCCCCGATTTTTAATTTTCCAACTTCCAATGAGTCATAGTTCGCTGTCATACCTGTATTGACAACCTGGCCGTATAAATGACCATGAATCATTAAAAAAATGAGTGCTAAGTATTTCATAAGCCTTTGTGAGTTGTATGTTAGTAAAGTCATATAAACCGGTACCCGACCCGACTTTCCGTTAGAAGATGTTTTGGTTCATTGGGGTTGTCCTCAATCTTTTTTCGAATTTGAGCGACAAACACCCTCAAATATTGTGTTTCCATTTGGTATCCCGGTCCCCAAACTTCTTTTAAAATAAACTGATGAGTCAGCACTTTTCCGGCGTATTTTGCCAGTAAAGACAACAGCGAGTACTCTGTAAAAGTTAGTTTTATTTCGTTGCCGTCCTTTTTTAAAACTCGTGATGTGAGATCCAGTTCAATGGCATCAAATCGTAAAATAGTGCTTACCGGATGCAATTCCGAATGGCGAATTCCGGAACGGATTCGTGCAAGTAACTCCTGCGACCGAAATGGTTTGGTCAGATAGTCATTTGCACCATTGTCCAACGCCTTCACAATACTCTCTTCGTCATCCTGCACAGAAAGAATGATGATTGGTTTGTGGTACCATACTCGCAGTTCCTTCAGCACCAAATGTCCACTTTTATCCGGAAGTCCAAGATCAAGCAGGATCAGATCCGGCGGATGATTAACTGCTTTTAGTAAACCTTCCTGACCTGTTTCAGCCATACTCACTTTATAGTCGTTGTTCTCCAGATTAATCTCAAGTAATTTGCGAATCTGAGGTTCATCGTCGATAATCAGAATTTCAGTTTTACTCATGCTTTCATGTATTCGTATAAGGACGCAGGAATAACAATCAATAAGGTGCAGATGATTAATTGCATCCACAAAGGCCTTGATTTACACTATTTAATCCATACGTTTCATGGTTAACTGAGGGGATTTTGATATGACGTAAGGAAATTGCTCTTCCACATAACTACTTGGGTCCAATCCGAATTCATTCTTTTCAGTCAAAGCAAGTCCTTTTATGAAAAAGTACATATTCATAATGATCTTCTGGAACCATGGCAGTTCATTATCATTAGATAGGAATTTACGGATAATCACAAAACGGAAATCACCGATTTTATCACTTCGGTGATACTCACAGGCATAACGGCTTTGAATATCAATTTCTTTCGCTGCTACCATCTCGGCAACCACTTGCCGGAACATCATATCCAGTTTCGGTTGCACCCGGAAACCCAATTTGAAGTCAATGCGAATCAAATCGTTTTCATCGTGTTTAGTTACTTTATATTCCATCGTATAAGGCTCGTCAGTAGTAAAAACATGTACAAACCAATAACGCTCAGCCCGCTTCGGCTGCTGTTCCAGGATAGAATAAAATATTTTGGATTCTGCCTGATCCACATTTTCCGAACTTGTCAGGTAGACCAAATGTGTTGCTGTGGTTGGGATCTGATCATCAATGGATAATTTTTGAAGCAAGGGCAGATAGTATTTGATCTTCACATATTCCACGTAGCTGTTTCGAATCTTTTTGCTTTTGAAAATCACGAACATGAGACAAATCAAGGTTGCGGCAAGAATGAGGGTAATGTAACCTCCATGTGGGAATTTATCAATTTGAGCAATCAGGAATCCACCTTCCACTATCAGGAAAATACCAGTCAATGTATAACGAAGTATCGGATTCCAATGCCTGCGTGTCATATAGAAAAACAACAGCATTGTAGTACTGATCATTGCCAATACTATGGACAATCCATAAGCGGCTTCCATATTCTCTGATTTTCGGAAGTAGAGCACCATACCAATACAGCCCAGCATCATGAACCAGTTCACTGACGGAATATAAATTTGCCCCTTAATATTGGAAGGAAAGCGTACTTTCACACGTGGCCACAAGTTCAGACGAATAGCCTCATTGATGAGCGTAAATGATCCGGATATTAATGCTTGTGAAGCGACAATTGCTGCAGCGGTTGCAATAATAATGGCGATTAAACGGAACTCGTCAGGAACGATCAGGAAGAATGGATTTTCTCCGTCAACTGTTTTTCCAAGATGATGTAATAAATACGTGCCCTGACCGAAATAATTGATCACGAGCATTGTTTTTACAAATATCCAGCTCACCCGAATGTTTTGTTTCCCGCAATGTCCCAAATCCGAATACAAAGCTTCCGCACCGGTCGTACAAAGAAAAACCGCCCCTAAAAGCCAAAATCCCTGCGGGTAATTTACCAATAAATCGAAAGCATAGTAAGGATTCAAAGCTTTTAACACACTAAGGTCAGTCACGAGTTGTGAGATTCCAAGTGCACCGAGCATCAGGAACCAAATCATCATGACTGGTCCGAATGCCCTGCCTATTACAGAAGTTCCGAATTGTTGGATGACAAAAAGCACGATAATTATTCCGATGATAATCGGCAGTGTCTGGATCTCCGGGTAAAGATAAGTCAACCCTTCAATTGCCGAGGATACGGAAATCGGTGGTGTGATAATCCCGTCTGCTAACAATGCGGCTCCACCAATCATTGCAGGTATTACGATCCATTTCTTTCGCTGCCGAACGAGTGTATATAAAGAAAAAATTCCTCCTTCTCCTTTGTTGTCGGCCCGAAGTGTGATAATGACATACTTAATGGTGGTTTGAAGTGTAAGTGTCCAAAAGACACAGGATAACCCTCCCAGAATCAATTGTTCCGTTAGTTCCCGATCGCCTGCAATGGCCTTTAATACGTAAAGCGGAGAAGTTCCGATATCTCCAAAAATAATTCCGACTGTAATGATCAATCCCGCGAAAGAGAGTGCGTGATGATGGTTTTTTGACATGGTAATGCGATTGAATGTTTTATTTAATCCCCTTCGTGGGAATCACATACAAAAGTACACTCGCAGGTATAAAGAAAATATAAAGATTTCGCTCTCTTCGTCAAAATGAAAAGGAATGGATTTATGAAGGATTAGTTTGTTCAATGAGAAAATAAAATGTACTGCCTTCTCCTAACTGGCTATCTACACCTATCGTACCTCCTTGTGCTTCGATAAATTCCCGGCAGATTGCTAATCCAAGTCCACTTCCGGATTTACTGCTCCCCGGAACCTGGAAATAGCGGTCAAAAATGCGCATGGTATATTTCGGATCGATTCCCTTGCCTTTATCACTTACAGCAAACCGCACATTGGTTCCCTGTTGTTCTAAACTAACGGTAACGGTTCCGCCAGCAGGTGAATAATGTATTGCATTAACCAATAGATTGATAAGTACCCATTGTGTTTTATCCGTATCTACGAAGATTCGGGAAACTTTTTCCGCTTCATTGACCCGGATGTTTACCTGGTAACGTTCCGCTTCCTTGGTTGCGGCTTCTACCGCATGGGAAATCAGTTCGTATGGACTAGAAGACTGCAGCACCAGTTGGATATTTCCAGTTTCGATTTGCGACAAATTCAACAACTCACCTGTGATCTTCAAAAGACGTTCGCTATCCTCTTTAATGCTGTAAATGAGTTGCTGTTGTTCCGGATTGATGCTACCTCCGGCTTCTTTTTCAAGGAGTTGTAAACTCATTTTAATAGACGAAATCGGGGTTTTCAATTCATGAGAAATAGTTGCCATAAAATTGGTTTTGGCAAATTCCAATTCTTTGAAGGAAGTAATGTTCCGGAGAATAATCACATCACCGATAGTGTGCTTTTCGCGTTCGCCTGTCGGAGTGATTGAAATGGTTACCTGCTCTTTTTCGAAATACTGTTCTTTGCCATTGACAAAAATTCGGATGGGTGCAGGTTGTTTTCCTTCTTTGTCCGTTGAATCTGTAGAAGTACGAATCAATGACCTAAAAAGATCATTAGACAGTGCCACTTCCTGTGCCGATTTTCCCATTAGATCTGTTTTGGATAATCCGAGAATGTTAATCGCCTTGTCATTCACGAACATGATGAGCTTGTTTTCGTCCAATCCGATCACCGGGTCATTCATGCTGTTAATCAACGTTTCGATGCGTTTTTTTTCATAAAGGACTTCCGCCAGTTGGGTGCTGTTGTATTCATCCAGTTTTTCAGCCATGATATTGAAAGATTTTGCCAGGTCACCAAATTCGTTAGGACTTTCAAAGGCAACACGCTGCTTATAGTTTCTGGAAGCAATTTGTCGGATACTTTCTGTCAATTCCTTAATTGGGCGAGCAATATTCCGTGGCAATTGAACCAATAAAATGAACGCGATCAGGAAACAAGCGCTTCCTGTTCCGACAATCCAAAATAACGCACTATTGGTAGATTGATTGGCAAAATTGCTTTTACGCTGAATTGCACTCATATTGAGCCGCATGATTTCAAGGATATCCTGGCGAACCAACTGATGCGTGTGGGTTTTTACCGTGAAATTGGTGTCCAGTTGATGAACATGATCATTCAAACGCTCCATGATTTCCCGTTCACCGGTTTCTGTAATATTCTTGTTTTGAAGCGCAAGATTCTCACGAAAACGTTTTTCAGCAGTTTTGTCATTCGCTTCTTCATCAATTGCCAAAAGCATTTTCCGGGAATAATCCAGGCTGTTGTAGTTGGCAACCAATATGTTGTTGGTGTCTTCTTTCAATGCGAGGACATATCCTGCGGAAACAACTGCAAGCAGAATAATCAGCAAAAGGAGTAATCCAACACCAAGCGTAAGCTTTGTTTTTATTTTCATTGTTTCGTTCTGTCTTATGAAAGTATAACTAAATCAATATCCGAAGCAACTAATTTAGTGAGCAGTTTATTGAAAATGGATGTTGCAAGGATAATTTTGAGCAGATTGAAATGCGGTTTTCCGATACAAAGTGTGGTGATTTTTTTTTCTTCGGCCACTTGCATAATCCCATCCGTTACATTTTTTGCCTCCAATCGAATGACTTCCGCTCCCAGTTCAGTTGCCAATTTAAAATTGTTGATCAAATGGCGTTGTTTATCCAAAGGAATCTTATTATTATTCTCAGCAGGTATTTGGACGTACAGGACAAACCATTTGCTGTTGTAATAACTGGCAAGACGTGCCGTTTTCCGGATCACTTTCTTAGCAGTTTTCTCATTGCTGCTGATACAGGCCAATAATTTCTCATGTCGGAAGGAAACATTCGCGGGAACTTCTATTTCTATTTTTCGTTCTACCTGACTTGCAACTTCTTTGAGTGCCAGTTCTCTCAACTGAAGAATGTTCTCTGACTTGAAAAAGTTACTTAAGGCCCGTTGTATTTTGTCGGCTTTATAAACTTTCCCTTCTTTCAGGCGGGTGATTAATTCGTCAGACGTCAGATCGATATTTACCACTTCATCTGCTAATTGCAAAACACTGTCCGGAATGCGTTCTTCTACTTCAATTCCGGTGATTTGACGGATTTGAGTATTCAGACTTTCAATGTGCTGAATATTTACAGCGCTAATGACGTTTATTCCTGCTTCCAGAATGTCAATGATATCCTGCCAGCGCTTTTTGTTCTTGCTGCCTTCCACATTCGTATGTGCCAGTTCATCTACGATAACAACTTCCGGACGGAGGTTGATGATTGCCTGAAGATCCATTTCTTCGAGGTCTTTCCCTTTGTAGAAAATGTGTTTACGAGGGATGATCGGAAGCCCTTGTAAAAGGGAATGGGTTTCTTCCCGATCATGTGTTTCAATGTAACCGATCTTTACGTCAATACCACTTTTAAGCAAGGCATGAGATTCCTGAAGCATCCGGTAGGTTTTTCCCACTCCGGCACTCATTCCGATATAAATCTTGAATTTACCCCGTCTTGATCGTTTGATCAAGTCGAGAAAATGCTGGACGTTATTTTCCTTTTCTGTCATAACTAGCATGAACTTCAAAACAGCCGCACCCCGAAAAATGCGACTGTTTAAACCAATAGTAACTTTTAACCAACACTCATATTCTGAATAAGACTGCGAATACCAAACGGGTTTCAGATTTTACTAAATCCGGTCTCCAATCCGTTGGAAGCGGTGTTGTGGTGTAACCTGTCGGTGAAGTAACTCCTCCGCGTCCTGCAAAATACGGAACACTGGACTGACGGTGAATCAATTCAGCCCGGAAGGTAATACTTTGGTTAGGCATCCAGTCCAAATTGGTGGATACGTCCCAACCTCTGAACTGATCACCCGGATTTGCGCTGAACGGATATGCTCCTGCAGTTTGAGTCGGATCGTTCGGATTGGGAAGCGGACTTGCCTGACCTGTCGGGTACAATACCAAATAACGTCCCGGATTCGTCATAACTCCACCACCAATAGTCCATGCAAATTTATTCTGTCCGAACCAGATTCTGTTGTAGAACATGGCACTTGCAAAATACTGAGCAGGACCTGCAACGCTATCGTTATTTTTCAACCCGTTTACACCACCGCCTTTTTCGAAACCAAAGTCAGCAGTTAATGAGAAGGCCATCCGGCTGATTCCTTTTGAAGTTGGGCTGTTATAATATCTAACCAACAAACTGTTATCCGAGTGGAAACGTTTGCGGTCTTTCAATCCTGCTGCATCCGTACCGTAATAATCGTTCGTCAAGAGTTTTACATTGCTGTTCGGAACCCAGGTGATGTTTGCTCCAACTCCCGGCATTGCGTTGAATTTCCCGTAACTCTGCCATCCGTTGATCAACCAAGGCTCAATTTTCAGTGTTTTGGAAGGGAAGATCTGAACACGCAGACCATTGAAAAACCAGGGTGTGTTGTCTGAGGTAAAAGAAGCCTGGTATTCCCAGTTCTCATTTTGGTAATAAGAGTTCAGCCCGATGTAAGACATGAACATTCCTGCGTCCACGTTGATCCCATACCATTTCTTGAAGTGGTAACCGGCATATGCTTCACTCAAATAGCGATAAACATTTGCCAGTTCATACTGTCCTTTGTACGGACTGTAATCGTTTCGCGGAACGACTGTCGATCTGGTTCCGAATTGCGTAACAATACGCGCACGCGCACCTTTATAGTTGAAATCTGCTCCCAAATTTGCAGAAGACAACTGGATTTCATTGTGTCGGGCCAGTGCTGTTGATCCAACGACCGTATTATCGATTGGGTTATTGAAAGAGTAATTGTAGTTCACATCAACCATAATAACCGGTGTGAAATATTTAGTATTCCAGATAGTGGAATCCCGGCGGTCATTTCCGTTATGCCAGGTCATGTCAATTCCGTCGAATGGGATCTTTTCTGCTTCTTCTTTTTTCTGAGCAGCAAGTTGTAAACTGATTGCAATTGCAATACAAGTAGTGATTTTTTTCATGTTACTTTTTATTAATTTGAAATTTTTCTAATGCAAGGTTGAGTTCCAGGACATTGACTGTTGAAGGTCCGAAGGTTCCGATAAGTGGACTTTCTGTATGTTTTTTGACTAGTGAACGAAGTTCCTGCTCTTTCAATCCGGTGGCCTGCGCTACACGTTTGATCTGTACTTCTGCTGCTTTGGGTGAAATATGCGGATCCAAACCGCTTCCGGAAGCCGTAACCATTTCAGCAGGTACCGCTTTTCTGTCCAGGTAAGGATGGTGCTGAAGGAAAGTATCAATACGACTTTCCACTTCTTTCAGGTAATCCGGGTTGGAAGGTCCTTTGTTACTTCCACCGCTTCCGGCTCCGTTATAATTGACTGCCGAAGGTCTTCCCCAGAAGTAGTTATTAGCTGTAAACTGCTGACCTTCCTGTGCAAAACCAACGGTTTTTCCTTGGTAAGTAACGGTTCTGCCTTTCCCTTGTCCGGGAGCCAGTTTCCCGATCCCTGAAATTAAAAGCGGATAAGCAAGGGAGAGCAGAATCATACATAAGAAAGTGAATAGGTTAACTGAGATAATTTTCTTTATCATGATTTCTATTTTTTAAATGAAGAGTGATACAAATAAGTCCAGTAATTTGATCCCGATGAAAGGAATGATTACACCTCCTAATCCGTAAATAAGCAGGTTGCGACGCAGAATTGCACTGGCTCCGATTGGTTTATAAGCAACTCCTTTCAATGCTAGCGGAATTAATGCCGGGATGATGATCGCATTGAAAATCACCGCTGAAAGGATTGCACTTTCGGGACTGTGCAGGTGCATGATATTCAACCCTTCCAAAGAAGGAATGGCCGCAATAAACAAGGCCGGGACAATGGCAAAGTATTTTGCGATATCGTTTGCGATGGAGAAAGTCGTCAGTGTTCCGCGTGTCATCAGAAGTTGTTTCCCGATTTCGACGATCTCGATTAATTTTGTCGGATCGTTGTCCAGATCCACCATGTTTCCGGCCTCTTTTGCTGCTTGTGTGCCACTGTTCATTGCTACGCCCACGTCGGCTTGCGCTAATGCCGGAGCATCGTTTGTACCGTCTCCCATCATGGCAACCAGCTTTCCGCTTTCCTGTTCTTTTTTGATATACGCCATTTTATCTTCCGGTTTAGCTTCTGCGATAAAATCATCCACACCCGCCTTTTCAGCAATAAATTTGGCTGTCAACGGATTGTCTCCGGTTACCATCACTGTTTTAACTCCCATTTTGCGCAGTCTTTCAAAACGTTCCAAAATTCCGGGTTTGATGATGTCCTGCAATTCGATCACTCCAACTACCTGATTGTTTTCACACACAACCAATGGAGTTCCGCCGTTACTGGAAATAGTAGTCACGTCTGTCGCGGTCTCGCCCGGGAAAGTATTTCCGGCGGATTCTACGATGTTGCGAATGGCATCAAAAGCTCCCTTGCGGATGGTTGTTCCTTCCAGTTGAATTCCTGAACTGCGTGTTTCTGCTGTGAATTTGATAAACGTTGCCGCTGCTGCACTTTTCCGAAGTGTTTCTACCTCACCATTCAACTGTTGGGCAAGTTCTAAAATCGATTTCCCCTCTGGTGTTTCGTCTTTCAGAGACGATAAAATAGCACAGTTTATTAGGTGTTTTTCATTCTGGCCATTGGAAGGGTAGAAGGCGGTTGCTTTTCGGTTCCCAATGGTGATCGTTCCCGTTTTATCCAATAGAAGTACATCAATGTCTCCGGCAGTTTCTACTGCTTTTCCCGATTTGGTAATGACATTGGCACGCAATGCACGGTCCATTCCGGCAATCCCGATGGTAGAGAGCAGTCCTCCGATAGTGGTTGGAATCAGGCAAACGAACAAGGAAATGAATGCCGCAATCGTAATCGGAGTATTTGCGTAATCTGCGAAAGGCTTTAAAGTCACACACACAATGATAAAGATGAGCGTGAACGCTGCCAAAAGAATGGTCAATGCAATTTCATTCGGTGTTTTCTGCCGGCTTGCACCTTCAACTAATGCGATCATTTTGTCCAGGAAACTTTCACCTGGTTCTGTTGTCACCTGAACTTTGATTTTGTCGGAGAGTACTTTCGTTCCACCTGTCACACTGCTTTTATCACCTCCGGCTTCCCGAATAACAGGAGCAGATTCACCGGTGATTGCACTTTCATCAATGGTTGCAATTCCTTCGATGATCTCACCATCCGTGGGAATGATATCTTCGGCTTCGCAGACAAAGACATCTCCTTTTTTTAATTGAGAAGAGTTCACATTTCGGATCTCTCCGTTTTCCAACAACTGTTTTGCCGGAGTTTCTTCACGGGTTTTGCGTAAACTATCGGCCTGTGCTTTACCGCGAGCTTCTGCCAGGGCTTCCGCGAAATTGGCGAAAAGTAAGGTAGCGAGTAGAATTAAAAAGATGGTTATGTTGTAACCGAAACCTCCCTGATTTTCTGCTCCGAAAAGAATGAAAATGCAGACTACAAGCATCACTGCTGTTCCGATTTCCACCGTAAACATCACCGGATTTTTCCACATGATCTGTGGTTTCAACTTAATGAAAGATTCTTTGAAAGCATCTTTAACAAGTTGCCGGTCAAATAAAGATATTTGTTGATTGCTCATGATTTCTAATGAATTTGACTGAAGTATTCAGCGAATGGACCTAATGCGAGTGCAGGGAAGAAAGACAGCGCTGCAATAATGAAGATCACCGCGAAGATCATAACCCCAAAAATCGGTGTGTCCGTTTGCAGTGTTCCCGCACTTTCCGGAATATGTTTTTTACCGGCAAGTAACCCGGCAATCGCTAAAGGCCCGATGATTGGTAAATAACGACTTAACAACATGACAATTCCGGTGGTCATGTTCCAAAATGGGTTATTATCAGCTAATCCTTCAAAACCACTTCCGTTATTGGCGGCACTCGAAGTATATTCATACAACATTTCCGAAAAGCCGTGATGTCCGGGATTATTTAACCAACCGGAAGCTTTGCCGTCGTACCAATATCCCATACTGGTATTGTGGGAAA
>CAMLDR010000112.1 GCA_946478775.1 uncultured Flavobacteriales bacterium | reverse complement strand
AGTAAGTCCCTGAAGGCTGATGTAACTATCAAAGACTTTGATCTGACCTTTCTGTCCACGTTCCCAAATGTCACTATCCAATTATATGACACGAAGGTAACAGGTAGAACGGAATTTAAGGGCGTAGAGTTGGCAAGTGTCAAAACTATTGAGGCACATGTAGGTTTATGGGATGTAATCGGTGGAGACGAAATCGAAATTGACGAAGTACATATCTCCGACGCAAAGTTCGATGTACGCGTGGATCCGGAAGGAAAAGCGAACTACGATATCGTGATTCCGGAAGACGAAAAACCGGTTGATACGGAACCATCCAAATTTAAAATGTCGCTAAAAGAATACTCTTTGAAGAACATTGAGATCGTTTATGACGACCAGGCCTCGGATATGTATGCCAATATCAAAAACCTGAACCACACCGGTGAAGGGGATTTAACAGCAGACGTTATTGATTTCGCTACAAGCACACAAATCGATGAAGTGACTTTGGAAATGGAAGGACTGAGCTACTTATCCAAAGTGAAAACAGATGCAGATGTGAACTTATTGATGGAATTCAAAGAAAACGATTCCAAATTCACGTTGAAGGAAAACACCTTTGCGCTGAATAACTTCCACCTGTCACTGGATGGTTTCTACCAAATGCTGAAAGACCATGCGCAAATGGACCTGAAACTCAACACCAAAGAGATCAGCTTCAAAGACTTGTTGTCATTGGTTCCAAGCTTCTACCAAAGCGGTTACGAAAGCATGATTGCCAAAGGTGATTTGAAAATGAACGCAGCAGTAAAAGGCCGCCTGGACGAAAAAACCTATCCGGGATGGGATGTTGGGTTGAATGTAAAAAATGCCAGCATCAAATATGCAGGTTTGGGTTCTATTAATAACATCGTTGTAGATGCAGGTTCTAAATTTGCAGGCGGTTCAAACATGGACAAAATGACTTTGGATGTAACCAAATTCCATTCCGAGTTCGTGGGCAACCTGATCGACGCCAATTTAAAACTGCGCAACCCGATCACGGATCCATTGATCAATTCCAACCTGAAAGCAAGGGTAAACCTGGCAACACTCGGTAAAGTCATGCCTTTGGCTGAAGGAGAATCCTACAAAGGAAAACTGAATGCAGATGTGTCTTTGAACGGACGTATGAGTTCCATCTATGCGGAACAGTACGAGAAATTTGACGCAAAAGGCTTGATCGAACTATTCGACTTCCTGTATAAATCAAAAGACCTGAATGAGGACGTAAACGTAAAAGATTTGACATTCCGCTTCAGTCCGCAGAACCTGTCCTTGGAAAAGATGAATGCCACCATGGGTAAATCAGACTTCTCCATGAACGGGACAATCGATAACTACCTGGGATACCTGTTCGGGAATAAAAAAGAAGACCAATTGCTGAAAGGCGTTTTTGCATTCAACAGCAATAACCTGGACCTGGACCAGTTGATGGGTGTATCCAATGCTCCTGCAGCTGCAAACCCGGCTTCAGCAGAACCTGCTCCGGTGGATCCGAATGCAGAACCGCTGCTGATTCCTGAGAACGTAGATTTCGACCTGAATACCAATGTGCAGAAAATGCACTACAACGGCATTGATATCAACAACATCAAAGGAAATGTGAACGTCAAAGAAGAAGTGGCTTCGCTGAACGGACTCACCATGAATACCATGGGTGGAACCGTTGGTTTACGCGGAAGCTACAGTTCGAAAGACCACAACAAACCGGCAATTGATTTGGGCTACAACCTGAAAGAGATCGATATCCAGGAAATCACTTCCCACTTCTTAACGATCGGGAAATTAGCCCCGGTTGCCAAATACGCAAAAGGAAAATTCAGTTCCAACCTGAATATGAAGGGCGATTTGACTAAAGCATTGGAACCGGTATACAACACCCTGACGGGAGACGGAGATTTCTTCACCAACGCCGTAACAGTAAGCGGATTTGAACCTTTGAAGAAATTAGGCGATGCCCTGAGCATGGACAAGATTTCCAATCAGACATTCAAGGATGTGAAAGCATTCTTCAGCTTCAAGGATGGGAAAATGAGCCTGAAAAAGCCCTTGAAGATCAAATTAAGCGGTATTGACAGTGAAATTACCGGATCCACTTCATTCACGCAGGAGATCGACTACAAAATGCTCTTGCAGGTACCGAAAGCAATGATCCCGGGCGGAATTATCAAAGCCGCTGAGCAGGGAATTGCCAAAGTGAACGGCATCGCTCCGAAACTAAACGTAGGTTCCATTCCGGATATCATCCCGGTAAACGCCCTCGTTGGCGGAACCGTAACAAAACCGGTTATTAAAACAGATTTCAAGGATGCCCTATTGAAAGCAACCGGGAACCTGAAAGACAACCTGAAGGAAAAAGGAAAAGAGATCATCAACAAAGCGAAAGATTCCGTGAAAACGGTGGTCAAAGAGAAAGTCGAAGAAGTGAAAAAAGACCTGATCGCGGAGAAGAACAAGATCATGGCCGATGCTCAGAAAGAAGCAGACAAAGTGAAAGCTGAGGCAAGAAAAGCCGGCGATCAGATCATTGCTGAAACAAACAAACAGTGTGACGATGGAATGGCCGCAGCAGGAAGCAACATCCTCAAAAAGAAAGCTGCAGAACTGGCGTGCAAAGAAGCCAAGAAAAAAGCCGATAGCAACGTGGCCAAACTGCAGGCAGAAGCCGATAAAAAAGCAGACGGAATCATGACAAAAGCCCGTGAAAAGGCAGATGCTGTGAAGTAATAAATTGAATTCAAAAACATCAGGTAGGGACGTCCGCCGCGGTGGACGTCCCTACCTGATTTATACGTTTATTTCGCCCTTTTACGAACATACAGTTCATTCCGCTTCTTCAGCAAGCCCTCCAAAATCTCCGTCGAAAGCGCATAAAGCGAAATCTCATCGTGCAGGTCAATGGCATTCACGCGCTTGGTCTGTCCAAAATACCACTCTTCCAGTTCTTCGGAAATATCCCCCTCCTTGAATCCTGCCAGCACAAAAATGCGCCGGTAAAGGTTCAAATTCAGCGGAGTGGTATCCAGCCCGCTCAGATTCAAATGGTGCAAATGCTTGTGCACTTTCAGATCGTCCACCAGCAGGCCCACGGTTAGTTTAAACAGGTCCTCAAAGGCAATATTCAGTAAATTCGTGTTATTCATGGTTATTCTATATTTCTTTAAGCTGGCGCGAGTTAAAAGACTATAGCGACTGAAAGTCTGCTTTAGTCTGGCTCGCGCCAGCAGGCATTTTACTCAAACAATTCCAGCAGCTTCAAATCAAACTCAAGCAAAGCGGCTTCTTCCAATTCCAGTTGCCAATCCATTAAGGTTGTCTCAATCTCCCGATAGGTCAAACGTCCCGCCTCATAAAGCAGCAGGCTTTTCTGGTAGATCAATTCCAGGTTATCTGTCATGCGTTTATTCTGCTCCTGTTTTGCGCGGATGTTCAATCGGTTTTGTTCCCATTCCTGGCGTTGTTTTTCCAAAAGCTGATGGGTCAGTTCCATCCTGTTTGACAATTCTGTTTGCTGAACGGCACTCAATCGTTTCGTCTTCAACCATGCTCCCCTATTAAACAAAGGAACATTCAGATTGAAACCAATGCCTTCATACAAGTTCTCATTGATCTGACGCGAATATGCTTTGGTAGGAATTCCAGTCAGAGAATAGTCTTTGTTATTAGTCGAGAACCCGGTTCCAACAAGACCGTTCAATGAAATACTCGGGAGAATGGCTGAGCGCTCTAACTGCAATTCAGTTTCCAATAGCTCCAACTCCACTTCATTCAGTTCCAACTGGTAAGTTTCTGAGAATCGAACTTTCTCTTGAATTTCCGAAACGGAAGAAACGTCCACTGAATAAACCGTACTTAAAGGCAGATTCATCAAAAGGTTCAATTGAAGCATTTTAAGTTTTGATTCATTTCGGAGTGTTAGCAATTGATCCTGCTCTTTCAACAAAGATTGTCCGCTCCTAAGTGTATCAATTGCATTAATTCGTCCTTCTTTGAGCAACAAGCTTTGAAGATTCTGCAGTTGATCGTATTTCTCAATTCGAGATTCAGTCAATTGTGTTTGAACTGAAAGTTTACACAAAGTCAGGTAAGTTTCAATCAGCTGAATTTTCAACTCATTCAGGTTTTGATTCAAACCAATTTCATCCCGTTCAATGGTGGCATTGAGGAGATTCCGTTTGTTGAAATAGGAAAACCCATCGAATAGCTGCACACTTGAATTCAGTCCGAACGATTGAGAATTTACCGAGCTTGTAGCAAAGGTGTTCGTAAACGGATCCAATCTGCGGCCGAATGAAGTATTAAAACCAGCATTTCCACTCAAATTTGGGAGTAGAGTCCACCAATGGAATTGTTTATTGATCCGGGAACTATGCAGCAATCGGGATTCAGCGGCAAGCTGCAGGGAATTATTTTCCAACTTATCCAAACAAGTTTGCAGTGTCAGTACATCCTGGCTTGAAGCGCTAAAAACAGTCCATGTGACTATGAATGTCAGAAAGTACCGATTCATCTGATCAAAGCTGTAAACTGCTCGAAAAAGCGCATGAATAATCGTTTGTCTTTCGTGATGATCTTCACTTTTCCATTTAATTGGGCTCTCGGGGGAATTTGTTTCTTGTATGTTGTTTTCAATTGGTGTGGGAGAGCTATCCGAATTTCAAGTTTTCCTGCCTTGTCTATTTGCGTAATACCACTGACTTTTCCTTCCAGCATTCCGAACTCTGATTTGGGATAATCCGTGAGTTCGACAAACGCTTTTTGACCTCTTCTCAGATTCCCGGATCCGGAATTAACAATTGAAGCAACTGCACGATATCCATTTCCTTCCGGAACAATCACAATGGATGCTTCATCTGTTTTGTAGAATTTATTGACTTGCAGCATCTTGTTAAAGACCACTTTTCCGGAACAGGGAGCAGCCCAGACAGCATCCTTTTTCCAATTTTGGAATGCATTCATCAGTCCCGTAAGAAGTTGTTGAATTTCAGCTGATCGTTTAAGACGTTCCAAATTCGCATCGTGTTCCAGAAGCAGGATCTCTTTCCGAAGTCCGTTCAAAGCGATCAAATTCTGAATAGCTTGTTCTTTTTGACCTTCAACAAACTGCATAGCCTGGTTTCGGGAACGTTTATCCTGTGTGAGAGATTGTTTCGAGATTGCGTTTTGTTCTGCCAGGCGTTCACTGCCTGCTACCTGGTCTTCGATCCAGGCATATTCACTTTCCGAAAGCTTGATCTTTTTAACGGAAATGACTTGCAGTTGTTCCCGAAAAGCAATTTCCTGACGGATCAATTTCAATTCGTCTTCTTTCAGATTTAAAGCATATTCTGAGTTCCATTCATTGATCCGGGAAAGAAGATTCGACCATTGCTCCCCGAAACTCCCTAACTGCAGTTTTTGTTCCGGAAACGGAATTTGTGACGGGAACTGATTGTTAAATGCCTCCAACTGATTTAAATAAATCATGGCGGTTGCAAAATGATTCGAATTGACCCTGAAATCAAATTGAGCAATCAAATCTCCCTGCTTCACTTGCTGATTTTCGGCTACATTCAAAGACTTCAATTGCACATAACTTTGATTGGAAAGTTCAATCGGTGCTTTGGAACCGGTTACTACTACTTCCCCGTTTATTTCATCCGGATAACGGATAAACCAGCTCAGACCAATGACCAGAAAAAGGATAGTCAAAAACAACGTGCTCCCTGAACGAATGATCCACTTTGGAGGCTTTGAAAGCATCTCATTCATTGGTTCACTTTTCAATTCAAGCGTTATTTCATTCGTTTTTTCCATTGCCGTCAACGGGTTATTTTTTCTAATTCCAATTGGTTCTTTACCAGGTTGTAATAACTTCCCTGCTTTTCCAATAATTGACCATGCGTGCCGATTTCAACGATCTCTCCCTTTTCCATCACCACGATCTGGTCTGCATTCTTAACCGTACTCAAACGATGAGCAATGATCAATGCAGTTCTTCCTTTGAAAAACTGATCCAGATTTTCCATGATAACGCGTTCGTTATTCGCATCCAAAGCACTGGTTGCTTCATCAAAGAATAAGAATTCCGGATTTTTGTAAACCGCACGAGCGATGAAGAGCCGCTGTTTTTGTCCACCGCTCAAACCAACACCGTCTGCGCCAATTTTTGTATTGTAACTCAAAGGAAGACCTTCAATAAACTCGCGTATATTGGCTACTTCAACGGCTTTTTTCAGTTTTGCTTTATCCACGATATCATCACTGATCGCAATGTTATTTGCAATCGTATCATTGAAAATAAAACCGTCCTGCATGACTGACCCGCAGTGTTCCCTCCAGGTATATTGTGTAAAAGAATTCAATTCGGTATCTCCAAGGATGATCTGACCTTTTTCTGGTTCATAAAAACGCAGAAGTAATTTCATCAGGGTGGTTTTACCGCTTCCGCTTGCGCCAACAATTGCCGTTACTTTATTTGCCGGAATTACCAGATTCACATCTTTTAAAACCGGGTAAGGAATTCCGGGATATTTGAAATCCACACCATCCAAACGAATGGTATGATTGTCGGGAATATCAGTCAATCGATTCAAACCTCCGGGTTCTTCATCGCTTTTGCTGTGAATCTCGTTCAGTCGTTCCAATGACAAACGGGCATCCTGCAAGGCGTAATAAAAACTCAAAAATTGCGAAACAGGCGCATTTAACTGCCCGATAATGTAAGATACCGAAAGCATCATTCCCAAAGTCAGCTGTCCTTCAACTACCAGTTTAGCAGCGTAAAAACTGATCAGAATATTTTTCAGTTCATTGATAAAAGAAGCTCCATTGCTTTGAACCTGCTCCAAACGCAAGCCTTTAATGCGTAATTTATAAAGTCGGATTTGCACAATTTCCCAATTCCAACGTTTCTTCCGTTCCGCATTGTGCAATTTGATTTCCTGCATTCCCATTACAAGCTCCACAATCTTACTTTGTTCCTGGCTTGTTTGAGCAAAACGTTTATGGTCCAGGTCGCTGCGCCTTTTCATAAAGTATTTCACCCAGGCAAAATACAGAATGGTGCCGGCCAGGAATATGAGAAAAATCGGAACATTATAAACTGCCAGAACGACCCCGAAAACCACAAAGTTAAAGGCTGAAAAAAGGACATTCAGCGATTGATTAGTCAGTAAATGTTCTATTCGTTCGTGGTCGCCAATCCGAAGCATAATATCTCCGGCAATCGTTACATCAAAAAACGAGATCGGTAAGCGCATCAGCTTGATCAAAAAATCCGAAACGAGCGAAATATTGATTCGTGAGCTCAAGTGCAGAATGATCCAGCTGCGTACAATTTCGATAGCACTTCTTCCTACGAATACAAACAACTGACCGATCAGGACCAGGTACAAAAAATGAATGTCTTTATTCTGAATACCGATATCTACGATGCTTTGGGTTAAAAATGGGAATATCAATTGCAGAATACTTGCCGCCAATAAACCGAAACAAAGCTGGATCAATAATTTCCGGTAAGGTTTCAGGTAGTTAATCAAAAAACGAAAACCGGTTCTTTTATCGAAATCTTCGTCATCCGTTTCTGTCAGTTGCGGCGTTGGCTCTAACAGCAAACAAATCCCATCTTCGTCTGATTCGGATGCATATTTTCCCATCCAATGGTTCAGAAACTCGCGCTTGGAATATTTCAACAGTCCGTAAGTAGGATCCGCTATGTAAACCTGGTCTTTTTTGATTTTATAAACCACAATGTAATGGTGTTTATTCCAAAAACAAATGCAGGGAAGCGGAGCATTTTGAACCAAATCTTCTAAACCGATTTTAACACTCAGCGTGTGAAAACCAATTCTTTCGGCACCGTTGCTGATTCCCTCCAAACTGCTTCCGGTTTTACTCGTTTGAGAAAAACTACGAAGCGCCTGCATATCAATCGTTTTTCCATAGAACTTTGCGATCATCCGAAGACAGGTTGGTCCGCAATCCATTGCATCCAACTGCTTATAAAATGGAAAATCACTCATAACATCTATTTATTATTTTCGGAAAACGACTTCTACGCGCATGTTTTTATGCTGTTCTTCAAAATTCTTATTCGAAACAATCGGTACTGTATTGCTAAATCCTTTGCAGTTAATCCTGGAGGCTTTAATTCCTTTGGAAACCAGGTATTTCTTGACTCTCTCAGCGCGTGAAACCGACAATTCATGTTTCGGTTGGCAGCAGACATGCCCATTCAGCTGCACTCTCAAAGTGCTGTCGCTTTGCAGAATTGATAATAATGCTTCCAAATTTGCCATAGAATTCGGTACAATCACATCCGTTCCGGATTCAAAATTGATATTCAGATTGATTGGTGTATCATACGCAAATTTGTTTTCTATGCTGTAAACCACCACATCCACTCTTCGGAAAATGCTGTCGTTTAATTTTCTTCCGCTTCGCAATTCATTTTTGTTAATGCTGTCAAAAACAAAGGCATTCAGATTCGTGGATCGGATTATTTTGGAAACTGCACTCAGTCGTTTCGCTGCCAGTTTTTGGTTGGCCAACAAACTACCAACGGTATCCGTGTAAGAAACGATCCGCACTTTTCCGTTGTGAGCTTTTACCCCATTCAGACGAGTTACCAATTTTTGGGCATTTTCCACATCGGCACTTCCCGATTTAAAGAATAAAGCAATAGAATCGACTCTTTTGGTTTCCATCAGTTCCTGAGAATAGCTGGTTGTAATACACAAGAAACAGCAGATTAATGCGGTGATATTTGAAGTCAGGCCCATAAGGAAGTATTTATTTGATTTAGTTTTTCAGTATCAATAACTACTTTGTTATTGATGATTGAAATCCCGGTTTCATGTTCAGGAAGGTATCCTTCTTCCCACCCCCATTTGCTGATATACGGATTATACTTGCATTTAGCTGGCTTTGAAAAAGGATTGTTCTTATCCTGGATAAACACCCTGCAGTCAGAGCACATCCATCGGAATTCGCAATCAGAGCAAATTAATACTTTTTCTTTTGTGATCAACCAATCGGTTTGAAATTCTGAGGCATTCACCAAATCTTCCAGATTGGTTTCTTTCAAACTGCCATAATCGGACAGCTTAGACGGACAGTTTTTAATTTTCCCTGTGAAATCAATGCTCAACTTTCCCGCAAGACAGTTGTTTTGAGTTTTGTTCAAACGATCATTCTGAAGATCGAACGTAAAGTAATCCGGGGAAATGCATCCGCACATGCTATTATCTATGCGCTTTTGAGAACTGAAACGAACTCCGAAAACCACATCATCGAAAGGAATACTTACAGAAGCGTTGTAAAATGTAAATAAATTAAGCCGTTCAAAATCCCGGTATTCATTTTTCAAAACTGCACAGATCGATTCATCAAAAGGAGCAAGCATCTGCAAAGACTCTATAACGCTGTCGGCAAGGTTTTCCTGAATTTCCCGAAAATTCTTTTCAAAGGACGAGACATCTAAAAAGCGGATCTCCACGAATTTTACTCCCAGCCCATTCAGGATCTTGAAAAAGGTTGGCAGCGAATAAGAAGAGTCTTCATTCAGTTCAATAATGCAGTCTGTAATCAAAGTTTCCGGTGTTTTCTCCGCAACAGGCACACTCAGCCGTTCATGCATAGTTCTACTGCTTTGCAGCAGGTAATCCTCTGCAAGTAACAATTGAAGCTGATCGCTTAATTCATCCCGCGAGTCCGGATCAACTTTACTCAAAAGCATTTCACCCGTCAGTGGTTGATCTTTTAAACCCACCAAAATATCTGTCAGCAGATTGGGAATATACCGGAAACGTCTTCTGTACAAATCTGCAATAACAGACCTATTGTAACCTTTTGTGGTTACAACATTCGGGTAAAGCATCCAATAATTATTCTGACTCACTGATGAACGTATTAGGATCCATAATCTTTGAAATTGTCCTGGAAGGAAAGTCTTTGTGTTTTACATTCGTAAAACCAAGACTACGCATGGAAATTCCCGGAAGTTTATCCCTGCTTCGGTCTCTTTTCGGGAAACTTGCAGGTACAGCAATTAGCGCATCCATTGTTTGAACATTACTTTTCATGTGTCAGGAATTGCGCGATTTCAAAATGCATATCATAATAGCAGTTATCCATCATATCTGTAAAAATTCCGGATGGATTTACTTCTAAAAAGACATAATTTCCATTTACTGTTTTAACGACATCAATACAGCCAATATTCAATTGCAGCTTGTTCATCAAAAGCGGAATTTGGTTCTTGATTTCTTCCGGGAGTTCGTAATTGCACTGACGCATTTCGGTGTCTCCCAGGCCTTCCCGGTAATCGATCTTTGAATCTGCTGTTGACTGAGAAAAAATGACCTGCGAAAATAGTTTTCCGGCCATAAACAAGATCCGGATTTCGTATTCTTTCTCCAATTTTTCCTGGAAAAGAGATGTCGCAAATGTTTCAGGAATAACTGCAACCTGATCATTACTGATCAGTTTCGTCGTTCCTTTTTGCCATATTTCCTCTTCCTCATTTTGTGACAAACAATGATGAAAGTTATTTGCCAATGATTTTACGATCACTTCCTGATTTTCTTCAAGAAATGAAAGGAACTCTTTTTTAGAATTCGTGATCAGCGTTTTGGGAATTGAAATCCCTAAGTCCTGGCAGGCTTCCAAAAAAGTAATTTTATTGAAATTGAGCTTCCCGAACCTGCCCAGGCATTTTTTCTGATGCAATAAATCCCGGATCGATTCAACGCGTGTTTTGGTATGCCACGCCACATAATCTTTTTCTTCAAATGTAGCCGTTACATCTGCGCACGGAACAACCTGGATCTCACTTCTGTGCGCCCACACGCTTTTCACATCGGAATAAGTGCAAAGAAAATCTTCATTTTTATAGATTGCAATATCAACAACTCCATTGCTAAAGCGGTAATTGAATTCAATCTTGTCATTTTCAAGAAAGACATTGAATTTCTCCTTCAGGCGATGTAAATGCCGTGTCACATAGCGCGCCGAATAACTGATATTTTCTGAAAAGATCAAAATCATATTACCTCAAATCAAAAGGTACCCGGAAAGAATAAACCACTCCGTACTCCAAACGCTTTGCTTTAATTTTCTGAATCTCCTCCCGACTTCCTTTGAAATGATTCGGATTCCCGTACATGGCAAATACGGCTTTTCGTTCTACAGCAACTTCATGCCGGTCGAGCCAGCTCAGGTAAATACTGGCAGACATATTTCCTGCAATTACCTCTTTTATAAAACGTTCCTTCATGCTGTCATAAAACCAGTCATAATCGGCAGTGTGCAGAAAAAATGCGTAGTACATCATTGAAAACAGGTTACAAACCTTTTCCCCCGGAAAACCATATTTATCATAGATTCGGATAAATTCAATCATATCCAATGAATCTCGTTCCATCATACGAAACCTAAGATTGATAGTATCTCCAGGAGTTAACTGTGAACGGAATCTCTGATCTGAATCGTTCAATTGCTCCACTAAGAATAACAAACTGTCATAGTCCTTACTCATTTGTGCACCATTCAATTTATACCCTTCCTGGATACGTTCTTTTTGGCGTTTATTGAACGGAACAGCAATATCGTGCCAGGTAAACCCGTCAATTTGGGTCAAATAACCCTGATCACACATCCTTGCTGCCCAGGCATCCCGCATGGCAATAGAAGCCTTTCGGTTTTTACCCAGTTTGTGGTAACAAAACGCTTTCAGGATAAATTCTTCCCCACATAGAGTCCCATATTTTTCCTGAACTTCCCCAATCTGTTTCAATCCGAGTTTGTAGTTTGCAGAATCTATTGCTGTTAAATAACCGGTATTGCAATCCTGTTTATAACTAATGTAATTAGTAATTTGAGCCTGCACGGGAATGACAAGGATCAAAAATAAAAGTAAGATGAATAGTCTCATTAATCTTAAAAATTAGAACCATGGGCAATTTTCACATTACCCATGGTTAGAAATAATTGCTTAATAGTTGTAAGTCAAGTTATCCTGACCATTTCCCGGAGGCGCGTGATTTGGATCACCGTAAGTCATTCTAGCCTGGTCTGCAGTAGCACCAACTTCTTTTCTACCACCGTTGGTAGCGTAGTATGCTCCGTAAGTCGGGCCTGCTCCACCAACAACTGAACTTCCTGCCACGTCAAATTTCTTTGAGGACAGAGATTCCAATTTTTTATTCATAATTGTAATACTTAGTATGTTTTGCCTACTCTATTTCTGTAACTTTACACCAGCATTTTCGGCTTCACTGCTAAGGCAAAGTGTTTGCATTGTCAGGAGCCGGTAAACTGCCGAAATGCAAGGAGGTGTTACCGCACCTCCATTTTTTTTTGATGTTTCAAGTAATTTGCTTAGCCTGTATATCAGGTATTGGCAAGAATGTCATTTGTGAAATAGTGCTTTTTCATATGAATTGGGTTATTGTTTAGATATGGAGTAGCTATCAACAGACAAAAAAATCGGTTATTTCTACTTTATTAAGTTTTCCCTTCTTTGACCAAAAATAATCAAAAACATAAAAATAACCCATACATGGGCTTTTACGGTTTTTTTTAAACCTCCACTCTTGTATGTGCAAAATGTGGTAGACAAAGAATTCCTGAATGCCCTTGGAAACAGGGTGCGCGAACTGAGATTGGCCAAAAATATGACCCAGGAAGACCTGGGATTTCTTGTTGGAAATTCCGGTAAACAGATCGGGCGGATTGAACGTGGAGAAAATAACGTAACCACGTGCATGATCTATCAGATTTCCAAGGCTTTGGAGATTCCTTTGAATGAACTTTTTCTTTTTCAGATCAACTAAAAAAGAATCGCACAGAGAAATCGGTCCCCATACCATTTGGTCATTTCCATCTGACCAATAATTATCATTTGCTCTTTTAATAACCACGTTTTAATTACATTAAAATCAACTAGTTGCACTCCAATTTTGCGCTGATTTATTTTCTTCTGCACTTAAACTTTTCTCTTTTGAGCATAGGTTTTTATCCTCTGTTTTATCAACGACGAAACAAACATATAAAATATTTCTCATTATTGTATACTTTTTGGTAATTATTTTACTCAAATAAGTGAACAACTTTGTCACTATGCAGCATCGTGGCGAAATTGTAGAGAGAGCGGTCCGGAAAAGTGGGTATCCCATCAGCGGGATTGCACGGAAATTAGGAAAAAGCAGGAGGTGGATGTACCTCATGTTCGATAATTCCCAGGTGGATCTGGAATCCATCATTTTGATCGGAAAAATCATACACCATGATTTTGCTGATGAAATCAAGGAACTCAGTGTCATCAATCCGGATTCCTTTTCCGAGTCCGAATCCAAGTACAACAAACAGAATAAAGATTACTGGAAGAACAAGTACCTGAAACTCTTGGAAAGTTATAATGCCTTGCTCAAGAAAACCAACCCGGAGTAACTGGCAGAAAAAGCAAAGAAAAAGGGAAAATATTTAATTCTCATTTAAAGCTCACATCTGCGCAATTAGACTATTTTTACCGAAAATTCCCACATCTGACTACAAATTCCCGTAAACGAGTATTTTGTGTTTACCATCCTACTCGGTGAAGTGAAGATTTTTGTCACTATGCAACACCGCGGTGAAATAGTAGAACGAGCAATCCGGCAAAGCGGATACCCTATAAGTGCCATTGCCAAAAAATTGGGCAAAAGCAGAAGGTGGATGTACCTGATGTTTGACAACACACAGATTGATCTGGAAATGATTATGGCGATCGGGAATATCATTCACCACGATTTCTCAGACGAGATCAAAGAATTGGGTGCTATTATCAATGCAAACACCTTTGCAGATCCTGAAAACACCTACAACAATCAAACAAAAGAATACTGGAAAAACAAATACCTGAAATTGCTAGAGGATTACAATGATCTTTTAAAAAAGACAAACGAGAAATAATTCCTGATTAGGAAAGTCTTTTAAAAAATGTAATTCGTAATTCGTAATTCGTAATTCGTAATTCGTAATTCGTAATTCGTAAT
>CAMLDR010000111.1 GCA_946478775.1 uncultured Flavobacteriales bacterium | reverse complement strand
ACTGCATTGTTGTCCGTATAAGCACCACCTGTATCATAAACAGTCACAGGAGGGTTCTCTTCGATTCTACCGTTTGCATGTTTAGTAGGTGTCAGCGTAATTTCACGCATGGCTACTTTTATATCGTGGATTTTACCAGATACATATACTTTTTGTGATCCTGAAATGGCACCTGTTGTGATACTTCCGGCTCCGGGTGTTTTATCTGCTTTTTTCATGTTTTTAATAGATTTTAAGACATCAGGATTTTAAGATGTCGACTTATAAAAATTTTAATTTGTATTCAATGTTCGTTTAAATGCGCCGATTTTTTTTTGGATAACTGTAAGTTGACCAATTACATTTTCTGTTGAAACACCATAAATTTCACTTACTAATATTAATTGAGTTTCCAATTCGTAAGATGAAGAAATAGCGATATCCAAAAAGCGAGCAAACTCTTTCTCTGAAGATCTTCCTGAACCTTCTGCAATATTTGATGGTATTGAAACAGCGCATCTGTTCATTTGAGAAACCAATCCAAATTTTTCATTTGTATTCATTGATGATGTCAAAACGTAAATTGATTTCACAAAAGCAATTGATTCTTTCCAAATTTGCAGTTCTCTAAAATTATGCGTCTTTACCATTATTTATACTTAAAATTTGCTATCCTGAAATCCTACCATCTTAATATTCTGAAGTCAAATCAACCTCCCTGCGTCGCTTTTATAATTAAAACATCGTCGTTTTCATTCACAGGTGTTTCCATCCATGAATCTTTTGGGATCACCTGTCCGTTAATGGCCACAGCAATTCCTTTGGAGTTTTCACCGATTTGCTGAAAAACCACTTTTGAAAGCACCGTTTGCGCCTCCACTTCCACTGTTTGATTGTTTAAAGATATTGTCATTCCAACTGTAATTTACGCACTTTAGGAATGACTACAAAGAAGTATCCATTTCACTTTTCCCTCCGTCAGTGCCAACTGAATCAGGTTCAAAGGGTGTTTCTCAGACAGTCAGCTGACTGTCACCCCTAAAGCGACGATAAAGATACAAGAGTTAATTGAGAAAGCGAAAAATGAAAAGTTAAAAAGATACCTGTTACATCCCAATTTTTGTAAATTAGTGATTCAACCATACCAATAGTTATGAAAAATCTGTTCTTTATCTCGTTCATTTTCTCTCTTTTATTCGCTGTATCCTGCAAGAAGAAAGAGAATCCAAGTAAAAGTACCACTCCACCGCCAAGTACTGCTTCTCCCAACAGCTTCACACTGAAAAAAGATGGAATCGCATACACTGCAAATTATGTAATGGTTTCCCAGGTGGACGAAGATCTTCTTTCGTTTGAAACCAGAATTGTTTCCAATGAAGTTTCCAACAATACCTATGCCGGCTCTATTCGCAGAACCATTCAACCCGGAACTTATGCGTTAGAGGAGGGTGAATCGGAATACTTTTCACTCTTTCATGCTCAGGATGCGAATACACTATTCGGTTGGGAGGAAGGATCACTCACTGTTCTTTCCAATGATACGGTAGCAAAAGTGATGCATTGTACTTTTGAAATACTCCTTTACAATGATGACTGTGATGGAAGTTGTCCGCAAATTACGGATGGCGACATGACACTTCACTATTAAACGCTGATTTTTTACAAGAGTCCTATTGTTTACTACTTTATCTTTTTATGCTGTTTTCTTCCGCATGAATCGGAATGTAAAATAAAGCATCGTCAGGAATAATCCCATAAAAATGGTCACTCCCCACGTTCTGGTGTGATCGAACGGATTGATGAACCGATCTCCGATATCGCCCATCAGTCTGCCCGGCTGATTGACAATGTCCCAACTGTTCCAGCGCAGGTATCTTCCGATGTAAATTCCAAAACTGCTAACAAACAGGAGTAAAACCGAAAGTGCCGCAATGACTTTTTTGGATAAAAATTGTTCCATTAATTCTTCGAGGTTCCACAAACTCATAAATCCGTAAAGCAAGCCGGTCCAGGCATAAGACAAAATCAACACGAGGTCGAACCAAATAGGCATGGACGAATGGTGGCTCAGGTGAAATAAGTCTGTGAGAATGTAGGACGCATTCGGGAAGAAAAGCAGCCAAACCCCCAGCATTCCGAAGACGGCCAACCGGCTTTTCTGCAAATTCGGGCTCAGGGTTAAAATCAGTGTAAAAAGCCAGGGAACGAAAGCCAGGAATAGGTTCCAGTTTAAAAAGAAAAAATGCTTTGTTCCCGAGAGTTCCATACGAAGAAGGGACAATGCGAAACAGAAAACAGATAAAATTCCGATGAAGAGCGTGGATTGGAATTGGTTGGTTTTGATTAGTTGTTTGTACATAGGATGATGATTTTAGGGATGAAAAGAATGATTCCGGTTATAAATGCAGTAAGTGCGCTGATCAGAACAGCTGCGGCTGCCAGGTCTTTCACTTTTTTGATTTGGGGATGTTTTTCGGGAGAAACAAAGTCGGCCAGTGCTTCCAATGAAGTATTGAAGAGTTCGCAAATAAATACCAACCCCATTACGATCACCAAAGCGATCCATTCGTTTCCGGAAATCTTTAAAACAAAACCAAGAACGATTGCAACAAGCGCCGCAATAGCATGGATCCGCGCGTTGTGTTCTTCCCGGAACAAAGTTCTTATACCTTCAAGGGCGTATTTGAAACTTTTGAATCGTTGAGATATGGAAAAAGGTTTGGAAGTTTTCATTCTTAAGCAGTTTGACTCTTACTGAAACGCAAAGAATCCGGATTATTGTGGAATTAGCATTTATTGGGAAAAACTATTCTGTTTTTGCCCATAGACGTAAAATCCGACCTTCCAGGTAGTGAATTTTCACATACCGTCCTTCAAAAGCAGGACCTCCCTGAGATACCGGCTGATCAAAACCATAATTGATTTCAGCAGGTGAAAATTCAAAATGCACCCCTTTCACAGAGAATGATTCATTTCCGTGATCACCAGGCGGAATCGGGGAAAAATCTTCCACTATTCCCGAAACTTCACTTATCACCCCTGTTTCAAGTGCTTCTTTTGCATCCAGGTAATGCCTCATGGAACTGATCCAGATAACCATTGTCCAAATAAATGAGATCAAAATAAAGAGTCCCATTCGCAGCTTACTTGCCAACGATTTCCCTTTGATCATCAAGTAAAACCATAACAATACAGCTAAGATCAATACGGTTAAACCAATGTAGAAAAACCAAACCAGATTAGTTCCTTCAGTGGTAATATCGTAATACTTTTTCATTCTGCTTATTTAAATCCTGTTAACTCACCCACATTCTATACGAATCTAAATAAATCCATTTCCCATTTTTCAGTTTGTATATAGTAATCGATCCTCCGCCATTCAAACCTCCACACTGTGTTCCAACATAAAGAATACAGCAGGTTTTATTCACGTTAAACAAAGGCATCGAACAGGATCTTAAGCAGGATTTAGGATATTTTCTATGGAATCTTTTCCAACCATTTCGATCCCGGAAGATCCATTTCACTTTAAAAGACGGAATCGTTTTTATGTTATTTAAACGGGCCTTTTCCCATTTAAAGTCTTCGATTTCTTTCATTTGCAAACGAAAATATGCGAAATCTGCTGTTGAAAAATGGGTCGTATCCGATAAAAACACGCTTGAGTCTTGGTAAATACTTATGAGTTCAGATTGCTTCCTCAGGTAAATATGACTCGAATCGGTTCGATAGAGAAATTGTCCCATCAAATCATAGATCTCTTTTTTGGATGGTAACGACTGAGTCAACCCGTAAGAAGAAAAAAGTACAAAAAAAAGAATCAGAAGAGATGATTTCATCAAATGAAATTATTAAAAAGATGGTTCTATACATTTCAAGATACAAAAAAATCCCCAACTGTAAGTTGGGGATTTTCAATATAAGCTAGTTTAAATTACTCTGCTTTTGGAGCTTCAGATGTTGCTTCAGCAGCTTTCTCTGGTCTTGGCAATAAAACTTTGCGGGACAACTTCCATTTTTTCGTTTTTGGATCTTTACCAACCACTTTAAACTTCAAGATGTCTCCTTCTTTTACTACGTCTTCCATTTTCGCTACTTTCTCATGAGAGAATTCTGAGATATGGATCAATCCGTCTGTTCCCGGAAGGATTTCAACGAACACACCAAAATCTTTGATTGCTTTCACTTTTCCTTCGTACTCTGCTCCTTCATCTACTGTTGGAGGGAATGCGATCATACGGATACGTGAATTTGCAGCGTTCATGTCTTCTGCGTTGTTCGACATAATCTGAACACGACCTTCACCTGTTTCCAATTCTTCAATGGTAATGGTTGTGTTCGTGTCTTTTTGGATTCCCTGAATGATTTTTCCTCCAGGCCCGATGATTGCTCCGATCATATCGTTAGGCACATTGAATGCTTCGATACGTGGAGTTTGCGGTTTGAAATCCGGGTTTGGAACTGCGATTGTTTCGATGATCTTGTTTAAGATATGTAAACGTCCGGCACGTGCCTGATCCAAAGCCTGGATCAATACTTCGTATGGTAAACCGTCTACTTTGATATCCATCTGACAAGCAGTGATTCCTTTGGAAGTTCCTGTTACTTTAAAGTCCATATCTCCCAGGTGATCTTCATCTCCTAAGATATCAGACAATACCGCAAATTTACCTTCGTCAGCAACCAATCCCATTGCGATACCTGATACAGGCGCTTTGATCTGAACACCACCGTCCATCAATGCCAATGTACCTGCACAAACCGTTGCCATGGAAGACGAACCATTTGACTCAAGGATATCAGACACCAAACGAATCGTGTATGCGTTATCATCCGGAAGAACCGGTTTCAATGCACGCAATGCCAGGTTTCCGTGTCCGATCTCACGACGGGAAGTTCCGCGCAATGGCTTAGCTTCTCCTGTAGAGAACGGAGGGAAGTTATAATGCAACAAGAATTTCTCTGTTCCGTGGAAAGTAACTCCGTCGATCAATTGCTCGTCCATTTTACCTCCCAGGGTCAATGTTGTCAATGACTGTGTTTCCCCACGTGTAAATACAGAAGATCCGTGAACCATCGGTAAGTAATCTACCTCAGCCCAAATCGGACGGATTTCGTCGAACTTACGACCATCAAGTCGTTTTTGCTCGTTCAGCATCACCCAACGAACTGCTTTTTTCTTCACTTCAGAGAAGTAAGTAGAAATAAATCCACCAACCAACAACAACTCTTCTTCAGAGAACGCTGCTTTAACTTCTGTTTTGATCGCGTCGAACAATTCGGTACGTTTCGCTTTATTTGCAAGACCCTGACGAGCAACTTCCTTACATTTGTCCATTGCCAATTCGTATACTTTCGCTTTCACGGCTTCGTCATGAGTTTCGTGAGAGTAAACGCGTTTCGGATTAGCTGTTGAAATAAGTGCAGCAAGGTCTAATTGAAACTGGCATTGCTCTTTAATTGCAGCGTGTGCAATTTTAATCGCTTCAACCATTTCCAATTCGGAGATTTCTTTGAACTCTCCTTCGATCATATTTACATCTTTCATTGTACCGGCAACCATCATATCGATATCAGCCGATTTCATTTGTTCCATTGTCGGATTAAGAACCCACTCTCCGTTAATACGGCCTACGCGTACTTCAGACATTGGTCCGTTGAAGGGAATGTCAGAAACTGCAATGGCTGCAGAAGCTGCCAAACCACACAATGCATCCGGGTTATTTACTCCGTCATAAGATAACAATTGAATCATCAACTGTACTTCTGCATGGTAATCATCCGGGAATAACGGGCGCAATGCACGATCCACTAAACGCATTACTAAAATCTCAGTTTCAGACGGACGAGCTTCTCTGCGGAAGAATCCACCAGGAAAACGACCTGCTGCTGCGTATTTTTCACGGTAATCTACCGTTAACGGAAGGAAATCTACTCCTTCTTTTGCCTCTGGTGCTGCAACTACAGTTGCCAATAACACCGTGTTGCCCATTTGTAACACTACTGAACCGTCAGCTTGTTTAGCCAATTTTCCGGTCTCGATGGAAATTTCTTTCCCTCCAGTAACGATGGACTTTTTGATTCCTATATTCATATTTATACTTTACATTTTATTGCCGCGACACTTCGCGGCCTTTTATTAAGCACGGACGCGATGCATCGCGTCCCACCTGTTTTTCCGTCCAACGGACGATTTAAACAAAAAAAGGGGACACCGGATAATTCCGACAAGCCCCCCTTTTAATATTTTATTACAAAACCGGCACTTCGACTTCGCTCAGTGACCTGTTTTTTTTTCGAATTAACGACGTAAACCTAATTCTTTGATTAACGCACGGTATTTCTCGATATCCTTTTTCTTAAGGTAATCTAACATACTGCGACGTTTACCAACCAACAACTGCAAAGATCTTTGTGTTCCATAATCTTTACGGTTCTTTTTCAAATGCTCCGTTAAGTGAGCAATACGAAATGTGAACAATGCAACTTGTCCTTCTGTTGAACCTGTGTTTGTTGCTGAACCTCCGTGTTTAGCGAAGATTTCTTCTTTAACTTTTGAATCTAAATACATGCCAATATTACTTGAATGATTATTATGTAGAATCCCAACTTTTGGAATTATGGTGCAAAGATAACACTTAATTACGAATTTTGAATACCGAATTACGAATTAGTTGACACTTCGACTTCGCTAAGTGTCCTTTTAATAACCCGCACAACACAAAAATCCGGTGACTGAATGCTTCCGCTGTAGCTTTAGCATAGGTGCAGCGGAGTTGAAGTAACATTTACTTTTCATAATACATCTTCAGGACACGGTTGTATTTCTTCAACCGATTGGAATAATGAACAACAGCATAGTTACTATTCCAGGCTGAATGCTTTTCCGTTCCTCCTTTGACATAATAAGTGAATTCTTCCGGTTTACCGAAATTGATTTGGACTTGGGAATCTTCGGACCGGTAGTGAATGGCTTCGTATTTCCTTCCATCGAGGGAGATGAACTCTTGTTTTGAAGTATCCAAAAACAAAATGAATGTTGCCGAATCGGAAGGAACCCAATCTTTGAGAAGTTCCATTTTCACCTGAATTTCCTGATTGGTTGAATCTTTTGCTTTTACCTGGATTCCGGAAACAATGCGTTTCCCTCCCAAATATCCGGCCGACACATAAAGTGTGTTGTTTCGCGGGAATAAATGACTTACCGTATTTTGTGAATAAGACGCGGAAAACCATCCGCAGGTAAAAATGATTAAGGATAAATAGCCTTTAAAGACCTCCATCGGACACGTAGAGCCCGTCTTTGAAAATGCGGACTTTCAGTAAGACCCCATCGCGGTCATAGACGAAGACTTTTCCATCTTTCAGCTGGCCGTTCTTAAATTGGCCGTCAATCCAGATCTCATCTGAAACGGTGTACAATTTATTAAACCCATTAGGCTGAAAAACAGCACCTTTTGCTACTCGTGGAGTATGAATGAACGGTGCATTCATGACAGAGTTCCGAACAGGCGCATTGGTGTTGGAATCCTGAATTTTCTCAATTTTGCTTACTACATTTTGAATCTCCGGATTCTCCACACTTACTTTATGAGGTGTTCTTACACTTAAATAAGTAGAATACAATTGTGGATAATTCTGTGACAACCACGCAAAATTCACGCGAGCATTTTTTGATTGATTTTGGTTCAAAGACTCTTCTACCCAAAATTGATAGGAGAATGGAACACTGAATGCACGTTTTGCAAAGAAGACCTGTCCGGCAACCATTTCTCGGTTGTGAAACATCATGCGGCAATTGAATAACCCGTTGTGGACTTCCAGGTTTTGAGATTGTGTAATTTTTCCGGGAACAGTGCTTGCCTGAAGCAATTCGCCTTTTTTATCGAAACGAAAATAAGCTCCTCCCGGTCTGTTATCTAAATATTCACCTATCAGACGCGGAGTTTTTCCATCCGGATAATAGCAAATCCATGCTCCGAACTTACGTCCTTTAATATATCTTCCTTCTTTTCTTTTGGATCTGCTTTCAAGTGAAGTGGCATCGTTTTCCTCATCAACTACCCAATACCCCGTTCGTTTTCCGTAAGCATCCAGTTTATTCAACGTATCTGCTTCGCTAACTTTTGCAGTCCACCCCGTATTGGTGAGCAAAAATATAAAAGTGAATATGCTAATTAATTTGTTCAAGGTAATGCGTCTTTAGTTCTGTCATTAGTTTTCAGTTGAACGAATATATCATTTTCAAGTATATCTTAAGGCTCCTGATGAAAATATTTTCTGAACAAATGAATATTCAAGCTATTTCAACGAATAATGAATTCCCAATGAAATCTGGCTTAAATAATCGTTTCAAAAACAGCAGATCTGCAAATATTCAGGAAATCAACCTACTAAATCCATTTCCAGGGAAATCACCCGTGAACCTGCAGCATAGGAAATTTCCGTTGTTTGGTGATCGTTTAATAAAACAGCCGGAGCCTGAATTGACTTTCCATCCACGCGGCATGCCCCTTCCCGGAGAAATAAAAGACCGACCGATTCTTCTGTAATGATGGTTGTATCTTCTGCAAAATGAGTCACATGTACTTTCGGATGGTAATTGGGCCTGAAGATGACGTTGAAATCCGTGAGTTTTCCTACTCCTTTTGTAGGCCATGAACCGCTGAATCGGGCCAATTCGAATTCATCTACATTTTGCTGAATGACGCCATTGGGAGTTTGGTGTTCCATTTCCAGTTTTCCTTTCAGAGGAATCAGGATACGCTCGTAGCCTTCGAAAAGAGTAAAATCGGATTCTTCTGTTTCTACAGTTGCAGAACTGATTCTCCAATCAAAATCACGGTCTTCAAGTGTTGCTCCTTCAGGAGAAATAAAAAGCTGAGTAGTAATCCCACCACCCCACTTTGAAATTAGAAAATCAGCTTCTGTCAGTATCTTCATATCAAAAAAAGTCCCCTTAGCAGGGCTAAAGGGACTTTACGTCATTATGATCTGAAAAGTTTCAGGGAATGCCCTAACTTTTCTTTTAATTCTGTTCGATTAACGATGTAATCCAGGAATCCGTGCTCCAAAACGAATTCGGAAGTCTGGAAACCATCCGGAAGATCCCGGCCAATAGTTTCTTTTACTACACGTGGTCCGGCAAATGCGATCAACGCTTCCGGTTCTGCAATATTGATATCTCCCAGCATAGCGAAAGAGGCTGTAACTCCTCCTGTTGTAGGATCTGTCAAATAAGAAATGTAAGGTAGTTTATGATTGGACAGCTGGCCTAGCTTACCTGAAACTTTTGCCATTTGCATCAAAGAGAATCCAGCCTCCATCATACGGGCTCCACCGGATTTTGAAATGATCATAAAAGGTGCTTTCATTTCAATTGCTTTGTCGATCGCACGTGCTATTTTTTCTCCCATTACGGATCCCATTGATCCGCCAACGAATGCAAAATCCATTGCTGCAACCACAAACGGCTCACCATGCATATCTCCATAAGCAGTTCGGATCGCGTCTTTCAATCCGGTTGCTTTTTGGGTAGATTTGATTCGGTCCGTGTATTTCTTTGTATCCACAAATTCCAATGGGTCACCGGAAGTTACTTTCTCATTGATTTCGGTATATTTTCCTTCATCAAAAAGAATGTGGAAGTATTGTTCGGAACCAATTCTTTCGTGGTGTGAACACCGGTCACAAACCCACATATTCTTTTCCAAATCTCCGGCTGTAAATACGGTTTTACAGCGAGAACATTTGCTCCACAATCCTTCCGGAGTTTCTTTTTTATCTTTCGTAGAGGTAGTAATACCTTCTTTGGAACGTTTAAACCAACTCATATCGGGGTGTTATTTATTCAATGTATTAATATTATTCAAATCGGAAAAGGATTGCTCCAAACGTTTCACAAAGGTTAATTCACCTTCACGGAGCCATTTTCTCGGATCGTAGTATTTTTTATTCGGAACGTCATCTCCATCCGGATTACCTATCTGTGTTCTCAGGTAATCGATTTTGGAAGAAACATAATCACGCACACCTTCTGTAAATGCAAACTGAAGGTCCGTATCCAGGTTCATTTTGATCACTCCATAGCCAATTGCTTCCCGGATTTCTTCAACCGTTGAACCGGAACCTCCGTGGAATACAAAATCAACCGGATTGTGTCCTGTATGGAACTTTTCCTGAACAAATTTTTGAGAGTTCAACAAAATCTTCGGTGTCAGCTTTACGTTTCCGGGTTTGTAAACTCCGTGGACATTCCCAAATGCAGCTGCAATCGTGAAACGCGGACTTATTTTCATCAGTTCTTCGTATGCGTATGCAACTTCTTCGGGCTGTGTGTATAATTTGGACGAGTCGACATCTGTGTTATCTACTCCGTCTTCTTCTCCGCCTGTAATTCCCAATTCAATTTCCAGGGTCATTCCTATTTTACTCATTCGAGCCAAATATTCTTTGCAAATTTCGATATTCTCTTCGATTGGTTCTTCGGAAAGGTCCAACATATGTGAAGAGTATAATGGTTTCCCGGTTTCTTTATAGAATTGTTCTCCGGCAGCTAATAAACCGTCCATCCATGGCAATAAGTTTTTTGCGCAATGGTCTGTATGCAGGATCACGGTTACACCATAAGCTTCAGCTAAAGCATGTACGTGTTTCGCTCCGGAAATACCTCCTAAAATAGCAGCCTGCTCGTCTTTATTCGGCAATGCTTTTCCGGCAAAGAAATGCGCTCCGCCATTGGAAAATTGAATGATCACCGGAGCATTTAACTTCGCAGCAGTTTCCATCACTGCATTTACAGTAGAGGTACTGGTAACGTTTACAGCCGGAAGTGCAAATCCTTTTTCTTTCGCATAGCGGAAAATTTCCTGAACTTCATCTCCAGAGGCAACTCCGGGTTTAATTGAATAAGCCATTTTTAGTCATTATTTGGGGTGTAAAAGTAATGAAATGCGTTGAATAACATCCTTTCAAAGAAGAATATTGTCTGATCATTTTTATTTCCCGCAGAAGTAAGCAGATAAGCGCAGCGGTTTATTCTATGCTAACTTGATCTACACTTCGCCGCGACGGATGCAACTCTTTTCTTTTTCCCGCAGAACATACTGAACTACCCGACTTAAAATACACACGAATGAGAGGCCGTAAACTATTAGAACGGGAAACCAATACCGAAATTCAAACGCAATTGATAGAGGTTATTAGGAATATCATCCCGGTAGTCAGGCCCGTAAACTTGTTCTGCCAGACTGTTAAATTGCGGTTTTTTCGAAAAGATCCAGCGTTCGCCTTCGGGAAAGCCGGGATCGTGGATGGGAAGCCCCAAATCAAAGCGAAGTACGAAGTAATTAAAATCAAAGCGGATTCCATACCCAACTGAAATCCCCAGTTCTTTCATCAACCGTGCAGAGATCTGTCCGCCCGGTCTGTTCACATCGTTGTTGCGTGTCCAAATATTCCCTGCATCCACAAAGATTGCGTGATTCAAAATTCCACCTGCACCAAAACGATACTCCAGGGAAGCATTGAACCGGATATCCCCGATTTGGGTTGCAATTAAGTTCGGGTCGAGTAATCCCTGATAGGCTCCGGGCCCAAGAGTTCTTGCTGCCCAGCCTCTGTTGTCATTCGACCCACCGGCAAAAAACGAGTAGTCGTAAGGAAGCGATGTAGGTGAATTCTTCATAGGGAAACCTATTCCGGCCATGGTTCTAAAGGCAATGAGGCTGTTTTTCCCTGTTTTAAAATAAGCTACCACTTTATTGTCTATAACGGAAAACTGTGAATACGGCACACCGAAGAATAATTTGTGCCCTAGTGTATCGTAATTCGGATTTACCGAGGTGATTGCATTTAAGAGATTCCCGGCAATGGAGAAACTTCCGGAATAAGTCAGGCGCAGTTTCGGGAATTTTCTCCGGGTTTTCTGAGCATTGTCAAAATCATACGTCAATTTGAAATCCTCCCAGATAAACTGATCTCGGTACGCATTTTTCAGGAACAAATCATTGAGCAGGTTAATCTTTGCTTCAAATTCCGGCTGGGGGTTCAGGGAGACATATTTAATTACGGATGCTCCCGGAAGACCAAAGGATACGGATTGTGTTTTCCCATCTCCCACAAGGAATTTATAGAGGTAGTTAAACTGCAAAACACTTCTGGCAAAATCAGGCCGCTTCTGGTAATTGTAAGCTGCGGAAAGTTCCGTACGCGGACGTTGTCTCTTCCCAAGGACGGTTACTCCAAAAGGGAATAAGCCCGGAATATCCAATTTGGCAGAAGGCCCGAATTCAAAGGTATTGAAACTTCTTCCCTGCGTTTTAATCTTATTTCCTTTATCGTCCGTACTGAATACACTTGGATTGGATTCAAAACCGCCAGAGAGGGAGAAAATGAAATTCGTTCCCGTCCTAAAAATGTTCTTATTGGTATAATTCAGAGATGCGCTCAACCCGAGGAACCCATTGGAGTTCTTTGCACGTGGCTCAAAACTGAAACTTTGTTTGGTGGAAGGAACCAGGTAATAATGAACACGAATGATCCCGCTTCCCGGGTAGGTTTCCACCAATTCAGGTTTGATGACGGAGAACAGGTTCAACTGTACAAGGCGCGTGAATGAACGTTCCAGGTAGTACTCCTTGTAATAATTCTCATTTTCCAGGTAATTCTGGGCTTCGATCAATGTGGGACTGACAAAAGGCTGCTCATTGTAATAGAATGACGCTATTCGATGCGGGTCGTAATCAATACTGTCTTTCATTCCGCCAAACAACTTATGTTTCACCTGGCTTTTTAAGTAAACCCGCTTACTTCTGGGCAATCCCAAATCCTTCGTGGCCGGATCTTCTACTCTTTTCTTCACCTTTTTATACACCAGGGAATCAAGTGATATCAAAAAGTTGTTTTCTTTCATTTCGAGTCCCTTATCAGCAACTGTTTGTTTGAAATTACCACTGAAACGGCTAGTATCAGAAAAATGGAAGAAAACCCCGTCTATTTTGGTAGAAACATGGGGAATGTATTTCACGGAGTTGGGATCGTTTTCATTGGGAATCACCCGATCCCCGATCACGATCGTGAAGGTCATTTTCAATTCTTTGTCCCTTGAATTGGTTACCCTTGAAGTATCTGCTTTGTAGGTTACATTCGATTCTGAGAAACCGTAATAGGTTCGGTCCCGCATATAGATAGCCAACTCTCCCCGGTATTGCCCAAACTTATCGGCATCGAAGGGCAGATTAATCCCTTTTTTATCAATCAAACTTGCTTTGTAATCGGAATTCAAACCATTCTTATCCGATTCTTTCTCCAGGAAGCGAATAAACTCTCCACTTATAGCCGGATTTTTACAGATCAGTTTAACCGTATCGATGTAATAACGGATACCGGTTTTAATTTCATAGTTGGCGATTACTTTTTTCTTCGTCTTATTCTTATTCATCATCCGATGAATGGTATCGAAGTGGCTGTTTACTTCCGCATAGAAATATCCTTTTGAATGCATGTAAGCCTGAACCTGTGTCTGCGAACGCGACATGGCACCGGTATCGGCAATCACCGGAGCTTCACCGAATTTGTACTTGATCAATTGCCTTAGTGTCGAATTCGGATCCAGCGTGTCGCGAAGTTTGATCTTCTTGTAAATATAATCCGGGTCTCCTCTTCTGATGGCCCGCTGCCTTCTTTTTTCGTTGATGCGGATCTCTCGATTGGTCTTCTTGACATTCTTTTTGTTCAGGCGGTTCAATTTGCGAATTCTTCCCTTTTCCGTTTTCACACTGTCAATGGAATTATACAACTTCAATCGAACCGGTACGCCCAATACTCTCACATTCGGTTTTTGTTTTAAGACATCTTCCACTTCGGAAGTACTGATCCTGTCACCTTCAACCTTAAACTTGTTTTTTTTGAGCAAGTGCTTCCCATCGGGGACTAATTTTGTAGACAAACAACCCTGAACAACAAAGGCCAACGTAAAAAATACGAATAAGTGCTTTCCTTTAAGCTGTTCCAATCCCCTCAACATATAGACAAAAATAAGAAACCAAAACAAAAATTCAT
>CAMLDR010000110.1 GCA_946478775.1 uncultured Flavobacteriales bacterium | reverse complement strand
GCAGGGTATTGGTATATTTGGGCAAAATTGTGAATATGAAAAATTGTTTGGTTGCTTTAATAGTGTTTATTGGCTTTGCTCTTCATGCAGAAGAGGGAATGCTTATTCCTTCGCTGCTTCAAGCCTTTGAATCGGATATGAAAGCAAAGGGAATGAAACTTTCCGCCGCAGATATTTATTCGGTAAACAATGCTTCCCTGAAAGATGCGATCATGCATTTTGGGGGTGGATGTACAGCAGAATTGGTATCCGATAAAGGATTGTTATTGACCAATCACCACTGCGGACTGGATGCTGTTCAGAAGCATTCTTCAACAGAACACGATTACCTGAAAAATGGTTTTTGGGCCAAGCAATTTAGCGATGAACTAACGAATCCGGGATTAACAGCAACACGTATCGTTCGTATTGAAGACGTTACGGAAGCGATGAAATTTGGTCTTCAGGGATTGGAAGACGGAAACAAGATCGGAGAAGTTCTGAAACGAAATATGAAGAAACTGGTTGAAGATGCTACAAGAGGGACTCATTTCCAGGCAGATGTTCAGGCTTTTGATTACGGGAACAGTTTTTACCTGATGGTGAAAGAAGTCTTTACCGATGTGCGTCTGGTTGGAGCTCCTCCAAGTTCGATAGGTAAATTTGGTGGGGATACGGATAACTGGGTTTGGCCAAGACATACGGGAGATTTCTCTGTGTTCCGCATCTATGCAGGAAAAGACAATAAGCCGGCAGCTTACAATACGGAAAATGTACCTTATACGCCAATCAAACATTTGAAAATTGCATTCAACGATAGAAAGCAGGGTGATTTCACTATGGTTTATGGTTTTCCCGGTCAGACTGAGCAGCATTTAACTTCCGGAAACCTGAAGTACTACATCGAGAAACAACGACCGATGGAAATTGATATGCGTACCAAAAGTCTGGGGGTGATCAATGAGGCAATGACCAAATCTGACTTGACCCGCATCCAGTATATGGCAAAGCAGGCACGAATTGCTAATGCATGGAAAAAGTATATTGGTCAGATTGACGGACTAAAGCAATTGGATGCCGTTTCTTTAAAAAGAAAGTTCGAAGCGGAATACATTGCAAAAGCCAATTCGAAAGATGAATGGAACAGGTATGCGCCTTTAATTGACCGGATGAATAAACTGGTAGAGGAAAAAGGAGTCTACGAATACAATTATACCCTGTTTGTTGAGTACCTCCTTGTAGGACCTGAGTTCTTCAAACTGGCAAGGAATATGGAGGATCTGGAGCGTAATTATGGAAAATACCGTGAAAACAAGGAACTCGATGCTAAAATCAAGTCACTGATCGCTGGTGCGGAAAGTTTCTTTAAAAATTACGATGTAAATGTGGACAAGGGAATCTTTGATGCGCAGACTCCGGCATTTAAGAACTACCTGGACAAACGGTTTGTAATTCCTTCATTGAGCAATCAAAAGCTGTCTTCGGAGATTTATTCGAAGTCTATTTTGGTTAATAAAGAAAAATATGTGGCGTTCCTGAGCAAATTGACAGAGAAATCATTTGCTAAGCTGGCAAAAGACCCGGGATACAAACTGTTTGCAGAGGGTTTTACCTTGCTGCGTAATGAAATTGTTTCCGGATCAAATGATTACAATGTGGAAATGGATGCTTTGCTGAAAGATTTTGTAGAAGGAAAGCTGCTGATGTTCCCCGACGGGAAAAACTGGCCGGATGCCAATTCAACATTGCGGGTAACTTACGGACAACTGGAAGGATCTGCTCCGGTAGACGGAATGGCCTATACCGAGCACACCACATTGAAAGGAATGATTGACAAGTACAATACAGGGAATCCGGACTTCGACCTGGATCAGCGTATGGTTGATCTATACCAGGCAAAGAATTACGGTTCTTATGCTCAGAACGGAGAACTTTGGGTTTGTTTTACAGGGTCAAATCACACCACCGGCGGGAATTCAGGATCACCTGTTTTGGATGCAAACGGAAACTTGATGGGACTGAACTTCGACAGAAGCTGGGAAAGTACCATGAGTGATTTTTACTTTGACCCGAATCGCTGCAGAAACATTGTGGTTGATATTCGGTATGTCATGTGGGTCATGGACGTCTATTGCGGTGCGAAGCATTTGGTGGACGAAATGGTATTGGTGAAATAGATGAATTGATAAAAACCTGTAGGGACGCAATGCATCGCGTCCCTACAATTTAAATAAAACAGTAGGGGCGGAAAATTTTCCGCCCCTACTGTTTTTAATTTCATCCCGGATTATTTCTCAGGCATAATATCCATCTTCTCTGCGAAGTGGTAACAATAATCTCTCAAATCTTCAGCGATCAGGTTTTCTCCTGTGGCTTTCTCAAAAGTATCTGCCATTGTAAGCAAGGTTTGGTGAAAGAACTGCTTCATTTCCTCCACGGACATATCTTTTGTCCAAAGGTCGATTTTCATCGTGTTGTTATCCTCCGGGTTCCACAAGGAAAGCATCAGTGCTTTTGCCGGGGCATTGGTGATCCCACCATCATCGGCAGACCAGTGCATTTCTAAAGGTAAGTTATTCGCGTTAAGCCCGATTTGTACAGTTATTGAAGATCGTTTGTTTACTATTTCCTCCATTTTTTAATCGTTTATTTCGTATTCTGACAAAAGTTCATTGTATGGTTTGTCCATCAATTCCTGCAAAGTTACATCATATTGTTCCATGTAGCTGCAAATAATCCGATAACCTAAAAATTGTCCCAGACGGTCTGGGCCCTTTTGTGAAAAACCGGATGTGAAAGGACCTTCCTGAAGGAAAGCAGCCTGATCACTTTCACTTCTGGTAAACAAGAGGTTGTGCTTTACCAGGTTTTCCCAAAAAGCACGTTCATTTTTTAAGGCCCATTCATAATCTTTGGCAGTGTATCGAAGCAGGATTCGTTCGTCCTGTTCGGGTAAAGCTGCTTTTGTGATGTAAAGGATTTTTCCCCATTGAACCATCGCTTCAATATTGTTCATGTCTTTTCCGGGTTCGCAAATATGGGTCAAAACCCAGGCGCATACGGCATCACGTTCCAGGTATTCCGGTTCCATTGCTTCCTTGATCCATTCATAGAACACATCATTCGGAAGCTCTTTAATAACATCCGTTTTTGCGCCCAGATAACGTTCCAGTCCAACCCCGATCTCGTTCTTCGTGCAATACATACTGGAAGAAAAGAAGGAATTCATAAAAAAGATGGTTTTGGGAAGCCTGGCTTTCGGCAAGTGTACCTGAATGCGCTTAAAACCGTCTTCAATGACCTTCTTTGATCGGGTCGTATTCGGGAATTTTTCATCAATTCTCTCCGACAAACGTTTATAATAAGGATTGATGGTGAAATCAAACCAGTTTGCCTGGAAAGAAGTATCCTGCGGAAGCCCTGTTTTGTAACAGTAGTAGAATTGATAATCGATGATCTCCGGAAATTTTTGGGAAAGTTTAAAAAGTTCTTCTCCAAGCCCTTCTTCGGGAGTATGTTTAACGATGCTGTCCAGGTGAATGCTCTCCAGCTGATACTTGCTTTTGGAAATATCTACATCCAGGATGTCGTCTGAACAGGATTGAATAGTAAGGGATACCAGTGCTGCTAAAGAGAGGAATCCGATTTTTCGTGTAAATTTCATATTGGTCAAAAATAATCATTCTAGTTTCAATGAAAGAAACTATATTTGGCTCACTTTTAGAGAACTTATGAAAAGATTAATAGTAACATGTTTGGCAGTAACTTTTTCTGCTGCAGTTTTTGGACAAGCGGATGATTCAGGTAAAAAAGTGAACATGGGTCTGGCTTATCAATTGGGTTTGAATTTCACAAAACCCGGAACAACATCCATTGAAAAAGATGGTGTTGGCGTTCAGAATGCATTTGGATTAAACATCAATTTCAACTTCAATGAGAACATTGGTTTTTCAACAGGTCTGGAGTTTGATTTTGAATCCTATAAATTGGCAATGACGGGAGTTAAAAACGCGTACTATTATTATAACGATAAAACAATCATCCAGGAAGAGGACGTGAAAGATCCGAATACGGATGATGTATTCCAATTGACAGGAAGAAAGTATAAGAATATTTATGCAACTATCCCAACCATGCTAATGTTCCGTACAAACGCTTTGGGAGATTTCCGTTACTATGGAAAATTCGGAGCAAGAACCAGTTTCCTGATAAAATCAACGAAGACAGACGTGGGTAACATCTTCGGAAACGGAGCAAATGGAACAACTATTGATGCAATTGAATCAGGGTCAACAGTATATCCGAAAGCGACTTCTGAAATGGAAGGAATGAAGACACCATACGGAAATGACGTAAGCATCATTCGTTGTGCATTAGGTTTGGCCGGTGGTGCTCAATGGAACTTTACAGGAAATACGATGTTGTTTGCTGAATTAGGTTTCTACTACGGTTTGACACCAATCAATATCGAGGGAAGCGGAAAGAATAAAACATTATTCAACAGAAATCCGGGAGCTCCGGGTTCAAGCGATTATTTCGGTTTGAAAACTACCCAGACCCAGTTTTGTCTGAAAATTGGGATCTTATTCTAAAGAATATATAAATCCTTTTTAGAAATCCCGTTCCGGCTCAGTCGGGACGGGATTTTTTTTTATTTTTACTATCAGGATTTATGGAAAAAGAACTAGAAGTAATCGATTATATATCAAACTGGTTGAAGCAATACGCTTTAAATGCAGGAGTAAACGGATTTGTCATCGGGATATCAGGAGGAGTGGATAGTGCTGTGACTTCGGTACTTTGTGCAAAAACAGGATTGAAAGTGCTGGCCTTGAATATGCCGATCCGTCAGACAAAGGCTGAATTTGGAAGAGCTGCAGAGCACATTGACTGGCTGCAGACCAATTTCCCGAATGTGGAAGCGCAAACCATCGACTTAACGGATACTTTTCATCAATTCGAAAAAATTGTTCCGTCAAGCACCGTTCAAAATCACCTTGCAATGGCCAATTCCAGGGCAAGATTGAGAATGACAACGCTGTATGCGCTGGGTCAGACAAACGGATTGCTGGTAGCAGGAACAGGAAATAAGATAGAAGATTTTGGAGTTGGATTCTTTACCAAATACGGAGACGGTGGAGTAGACGTGAGCCCGATAGCCGATTTGACTAAAACCGAAGTTTTTGAACTGGCCGGTGCTTTGAATATTGTTGCATCCATCCTGACAGCTAAACCCACAGACGGTTTATGGGAAGACGGCCGTTCGGATGAAGATCAGATCGGAGCAACATACCCCGAACTGGAATGGGCAATGGATTTTAAGGGAAATGAAGAAACACTGAATACACGTCAGAAAGAAGTATTGGAAATTTATCGTAAATTAAACAAGGCGAACAGGCACAAAATGGAACCAATTCCGGTTTGTATACTTCCGAAAGACATTAAATGAGATACAGCAAAAGGACAAACCTGCTTATAGGTGCTTTGATTGTCGTGTTTCAATCGATAGGACAGAGCAATTTTAATCAATACAAACCACTTTGCAGTAAAGGTCCGGTCCCGAAAGACTTTTCGAATTCCACACTGATAAAAATCAGGCAGGATACCCGGGAAGACCTGAAATCACTCACTAGCAAGAAAAGAGAATTTTTCGTTGAGCAAATCAACTATTCCATTGATGAAATTTTGCATTCCGGAAATGTGACCTTTGGAGACACCATCAGTAACTACCTTCAGAAATTGGGCGACAAGCTGATTGCCGGTGAAACGGATCTCAGGGGGAAGCTGCGTTTTTATACCTACAATTCTACCGAAGCAAATGCTTTTTCTACCAGGCAGGGAATCGTTTTTGTCACTACCGGATTAATCGCACAGGTCACTTCGGAAGCTCAGCTGGCATTCGTTCTCTCACATGAGATCATTCATTACCAGGAACACCATGTTCTGGACCTCTTTGAATACGCAACCAAAGAAAAATTCTATTCTTACAACGAAAGGGCCCGTTTTCTGAGTAATTATTCCCGTGAAAATGAGCTGGAGGCCGACCGTTTGGCGGTTAAAATGGTTCACGATGCCGGTTACCGATCAAGTGAGATAAACAAGACCTTTGATGTACTGCTCTATTCGTACCTGCCGTTTGAAGAACTGAAACTGGATAAAGGCTATTTCAATACAGGTGAGATGTATGTTCCCGAAATGTATTTTGACTTTAAGCGGAATGAGATCTCAGCCAAGTTTAAATACAATGATTACCTGATGTCTCACCCGAACCTGGCAAAACGCAAAGAGCAGGTAACAGACCAGATTGGCAAGTTCAAAGAATGGGAAAAGCAGGTTTTATATGAAGACAGCCTGGAGTTCTTCCATATCCGCGATGTGGCACGCTTCGAATACGTGTTAAATAAAGTCTATTCGGAAGAACCGGTTGAAGCCCTTTACGCCATTTATATCCTGGAAAAAAAATATCCGGAATCAGACTTCCTGAGAAATTACAAATCGCAGGCATGGCTGGATATTATGAAAAATGCGATCAAAAAGGAAAATTACAGAATCTCTTCCGGATACTCATTGGACCGCAGAAAACAGCGTTATTACGAAGGACAGATCTCCATCCTGAACCAATTTATTGCGGTGCTTCCGAAAACGGGAAAACTGGCAATGGGACTGCGTGTCATTTACGATGCATATCATGCCGATACCACCAGCGTAGTTGCGAAGAAATGTTATGAAACGGCCATTCATCTCTTGGTGAAAAGCGATGATTTTGAAACAGAAAAGTTCTCTTCCAAGAATTTCGTGGAAACCCTGGCGTACCTGAAAAACCTGAAACAGGATACTTCGTCGAAATCGCAATTGCGTGGGTTCGAGTGGGACAAATACGCAGTGATTGAGAATCAATCCAAAGGAGTGACGGAAGACTTTGGGATTGATTCAACAAAATTCTACATGTATGGAATTTCGGATATCATCCGGGACAGCAGCTTTATCAAACGGTTCAAGCAGTCTTCCCTTAAAAAAGGGATTTCGGATAAGGATAAGGACGAATTCAACTTAATGACAGATGCGGAACAGGAAGATTTGGAATATTTCAAGTACGACAATGAAGTGCATTTGGAGATGGATTCCATGCTGATCTTTCAACCGGCAGTTTTTGAGACCTCCAGGTCTGAAATTGATGTGTTTAAGACCTTCAAAACAAGAGACCTGGTTTTCAAAGAGATGTATACCAATGCAGAAGATCTGAATATGCAGGTGAAAAGCCTGAGCCTGAAAGACCTGGAGACATTGAGCGCGGAAGACTGGAATGATTACTCCATGCTGCAGCGCAGTTTGACGCGTGCAATCAGTGATAAGGAGAATGATTACTTTGTACTGGACGTCCCGGATTTGAACCGCATCCACTCCAAATTCAAAACAGAGAAATTACTGTTCCTGGAATACCAGCACACCTATGCACCGGATTTGTACTTCGGAAATATAGCGCTGTTTACCGTTTTGCTTCCGGTCGGATTGGTTTACTTTCCGATTGCCATTCTTTCTGGGCATTATTCCGACTGGCAATTCTACGTTCTGGACCTGCAAACCGGAGAATTGGTCTTAGACCGGTCATACTACGTCAATGAACCTGCAACAAAGCACAACATCGGCTCGCGGTTAAACGGCATGTTTCATCAATTAAAACAGGCAAAGAATGATTACTAAAAGAACACTTCTTTTTTGCCTGCTGCTATGTGCGTCATTTTCCCGTGCCCAGGAGGTTGGGTATTACGGACACCGCATCTTTTTGGAATTGGACGGACAAGGACAGTTTCCGCTTTTACAGAACATTTTTGGGGAACGGAAAGGCTATGTTTCCAAAAATGGGAGTCTAAACAGTTCGTATAATTTACTTGATTTTGCCTACAGAGGCAGTTTGAACTTTGCAATCACTGAATCGGTTGGGTTCGGGATCGAATTTTCACAACGTTTTTACCGGGTCAATCTGCAGTCTGCCAATGAAATCACAAGGAATTACAGGGATTCAGCCGGATCAATGATTATAGAATATCTGGAAGCAAAAGTGGCGTACCTTCCGATTCGTGAAACGGTTTTTATGCCCCGGGTCCTGGTCTCTTTAAACGACAGCCGGGTTCCATGCGGTTTTGCAAGTGAAATAGGAGTGGGGTATTCACTCATCCAATTCCCGGATAGGAATCTCGATTTTGAGTTGATCAATTCGTCTGAACCCGATCAGTCAGCACAGGTAAAAGAAAAACTGCTCGATTCAGAGGCGGAAGAATTCCGCGGCCTGGTTTTCATGTATGGTTTTCGGATGAACTACCCGATTTCGAAACGGGTTTTGTTCCACATCGGTTTCCGGTATCAGTACGCAATGCAATTCAACAAAAAGAAATTCAGGAGAATGGGTGAGTCCGAATATTGGTTCTCAGGAAGAGAACTATGGTCTAAAGTAAACCTCAGAAGACAGCTCGGAATTATCAGCTTTGGAACAGGATTGACGTTTACGTTGTAATTGCCAATTTCCAATTCCGAATTAAATAATTTCTCAAAAATGCGCAATTTTTAGGTTTCCGGCTGGAGTGAAAAACAGTCAAAATACCCGCTTCATAGCTTAAGCATGGATCAAGGATGGATCAAGCGCAGGTTAAGCATACTTAAAGCGCTGTTTGTTATATATTTAACACACGATTTTGCTGGGATTCAGCAGTAAGTTAACCTTACAATCAAATTTCAGCCTTTTTTAGTGTAGAAACTAAGCCATGAATGGATTTTCCAAAAATGTGCAGTCCCTATAGCTCTTTGGATCAATTCGTAATTTGCAATTTGTAATTGGAAATTAGCAAAGATTACTCTGCTTCCGGTGCCAATCTCAAAACAATTCCGTCAATCTCTTCAGAAACAGGGATCTGGCATCCCAAACGGCTGTTTGATTTTACATAAAATGCCTGATCAAGCATATCCAGTTCAGCATCACTTTGCTCGTCCAACGGCGTATCGGATTCCAGGTAACATTGACAGGTAGCGCACATGGCCATTCCACCGCACTCACCTTTTACAGGAAGGTCGTATGCCTTACAAACCTCCATGATGTTCATGTTCATATCGGTTGGAGCATCCAAAACATGTTCCACCCCTTCGCGGTCAATAATTGTTACTTTGATGTCTGCCATGGCATTTTTTTTGCAAAGTTACTAACTAACCCGGGTTCACCGCACGAATAAGAACAGAATTCTCAAAACAGGCAAATAAATTTCAACAGCTTACAAGCGTTTCTGGCTGAGCCTACGTTAACTATTCAGAATATGCGCCTAAAGCACTATATTTAATAAACTAAAATTTTCTGCATGCGTCTCCTGATAGTATTCTCATTTTGTTTCTCCTTTTCATGCTGCTTTTTCGCCCAGTCAAATCCATGGGTTGAGAATACCGACTATTTTAAGGACAAATCACCCTATCAAATAGGAGCATACCTTTTCGAAGACGGATCTTTCCAGCTGAGTGAAGGGGATTATCGCTTCAAGTTCAGTCCGCAGGGAGTTTTGGATCACAGTCTGACCCAGGAAATTGTGGAGGAAAAAGCACCATCGGACCAGAAGATGAGCGGATGTACTTCTTTCGATATGAAAAATAATATCCGCTATACCCTGGCAGATAATATCATTCACGTAGAACGTCTGTTTCCTCAAAAGAAGAATGAATACCGATCAATTCCCCTGGAAAAACAAGAGCATGTGGTGAAAAGTGTTTGGGATGAGTATTCCAACAACTCCAGTCATGTGGATGCCGGAATCATTACTTCCCTGGAAGGAAAAGTGATTTTATACCAAACTTATTACGCCATTTCAGCCAATACGCACCCAAATACCTTCAAACCAAAGGGAATCAATACCTATTTGAGATTGAGCATTGTAGATTTGAAGGATTATTCGGTTTCCTATGAATACCTGTTGATTGACGTTTTTAATCCGGCTTATGGAAAGAAAAAAGAAGTCCTGGATTACTTTAATTTTAAGTGCATTGGGATAAATGCGAAACAGGAATTACTTTTCAGTATCAGTAAAACATCCTTCAAAGACAGAGATGCTCCGCTGCTTTCTCTAAGCGATTACAAAGGGGTGGATTATTGTAAATCCGGAATAGACATCTGGTCTGTGAATCTAAACGATTATTCCCAGCAGAAAGTATACTCAACGATCATTGAATCCAACAAAGGCGCTTCATCTGTCAGTTTAACTTTTGGAAATGGAGGCTGGCTGCTTAGCTGGACAGAACCAAGAGAAGATTTTTATACCTTCCATGCGCGTAGTTTTCAGCTCGACAAAGATTATGACGTGAAAGAAACCGTTATGCATTTTCCTGCCCGGGAATTTAAACTGCAGAAAAAACAAACTCCCAATTTGCGCATTTTCACTGATTTGAAAGGGAAGAAATTAGTTTGTACTTCCCTTCCTGGCGATTCTGCCATTTTTAGCATGGATGAAAACGCGAAGCTGACGATAAGAGCGAATGAGGTATTGAAATGGGATTTGAACAAACACTTCGTGCTGACAGATTCGGAAATGTTGTGTCTCCCCTTATTGAAAGAACTAACAGCCGAAGAAATTGGCTTTCTGTCTGATCAGCCCGAATCAGTTTCGCAGGCATCCCAGCATACACGGATTCTGAAAATGAGAAAAGTGGGAAATACGATTCTCTTTCTGCACATGGAAACGGTCAATAAACTGATTGAAACAGGAAACGTGGAGAAGATTGAACGCTTGTTCCTGAAATCCGGAAAAATCCAGTTATAAGTGGGACGCAGTCATTGGAAAATGCACTACGTCCCTATATAGTGTCGTTCCTGTCTATCCCCGACAATAATGGCGGGGGAAGGAGGATCGGAAAGCCCCGACGTTTTAGTCGGGACTATAATTGGTTCAAAGATACAGACTTTCACCCTTAAATAAACTGATTTAGGAGATCTTAAATTTTGCTTACTAAAGTTTGGCTATTTGCAGACAGATACCTTTAGGAGGCTGTTGATTTGGTTTGTATATTTGCCCGGATATTGATCTAAACTTAAAAAATAACAACCATGAAATTTATTTTTCTAACCATCGCTTGTCTGCTATCTGTTTCAAAAGCTGGTGCACAAGATCAGGTAATCGATGTAAAAGAACTTTTAGGAAAAGGCAAATACAATGCGCCTAGTATGATTCAGACAAAAGACGGAAGTATGCTCGTTGGTTTTGACTCGGAATTAATACTAATTAATACACAGGGAAAGATAGCACATCGTGCAATAAACCCCATAACTGAAAAAAAGTATAAATACGACCTGGACCAAGATCAGGGTTATGATCAACAAAAAGATGTATTCTTTCTGTTGATGGATGGAAACTATGTTTTTGTTAAGAACTATTCCACTGAAAAACCGGAGCTTGTAGAAGTTGCGGTTCCGAAATTGGAGAATCTTAGAGGATCAATTTATAAATACGATGACAAGAAGGCTGATTTTAATTATTATTCCAGTAGACCGGCATTAAGTACAAGTATCCATTTTTTTGACGATGACAATGTTTTGATTGCAAGGAGCTATGTCTCCATGTCAAAGAATAGTCATGGAACGGAAGCGCCTAAAAAAGGTAACTACAATTCATTTGTAAGATTGACATATATCAATTTGAAATCGATGGAAATCAATGAGGAATATGTCATGAAAGATGTTTTTAAAATTACAAGGGATAATGATACGGAGGCGCGGATCGAAATTTTAGGATTCGAAAAGGATGAATTTAAAATAGGCGTTTCAAGTTTCAATAAAAAGTTGATCCATCCTCAAATCAGAGGATACAAGTATTCCGGGGATTATGAATTGTACACATACAATATCAAAACAAAGGAAACAAATAATATGGGTAAAATAACTATTGAACCGATTCAAAATTCGGTATACTCTTCGATTGAAACGACTAAAAATGGACTTTCTGTATCGTGGACAGAACACATTGATAATTCAGATAAATATGCTTTAAAGAGGAAGACATACAGAATGTTGGCGTCAGGAGAAGTTGAAACGACTGATTATGTTTTCCCTGTTGATGTGGTTTCTCTTCTTCAGCCACAGATTTTTGGTGTATTTGATTATAAGAATTTAAAAGGTGATGAGTATTCCGTTCTTGCGGGTGATTTTGTTAAGAACAAAAGAGGTAAAGATCCGGTGCCGGCTTACGTATTAATTGATAAAGAACAGAATGTAGCGGTTGTGGATAGAAGTAAAGAAGGGTTGGGGTATTTTGATGCTGAAAAAGATGCCTATTATCAATTCGATATCGAATTTCAGGAACAAACTGAATTGATTGCTAAATTAAGCAAACCGCTGGCTGAAAAGGGACTAAATGTGTATGATCTTCGCGAAAATTGTTCAATCACCCAAGTTGGGAACAAGAAGTTTATTGCAGTGAAGTATTTCATGGAATTTAAAACTGGATTTGCGAATGCTGCAGCTCCGGCAACTTTTCTAATGCAGTTTATAGAAATCGAACTCTGATAAGAATTAAATTGATAACAAAAAAGCGCGGTGAATTTCACCGCGCTTTTTCATATCAGTTGACTCCACTATTAGTTACGAAAGGTAATTGAGCGGAGTCGAAATTACATCATTCCCGGCATTCCACCTGGCATTCCATGTGAGTGTGCTCCTTCCACTTCCGGCTCGTCTGCAATGACACATTCCGTAGTCAATAGCATGGCAGCAATAGAAGCCGCATTTTCAATGGCAATACGCGTTACTTTGGTTGGGTCGATGACACCTGCTTCGTACAAGTTCTGGTATTGCTCCGTACGAGCGTTGTATCCGAAATCTCCTTTTCCTTCACGTACTTTCTGAACCACTACCGCACCTTCACCACCTGCATTGGCAATGATTTGGCGTAAAGGCTCTTCAATTGCACGTTTCACGATGGCGATTCCTGTAGTTTCATCGTCATTAATTCCTGTCAGCGTTTCTAATGCATCCATTGCGCGAATCAATGCAACACCTCCACCCGGAACAATTCCTTCTTCCACAGCAGCTCTTGTTGCAGCCAAGGCATCATCCACACGGTCTTTCTTCTCTTTCATTTCAACTTCCGTAGGAGCTCCAATGTAAAGAACAGCAACACCACCTGCCAATTTAGCCAAACGCTCCTGTAACTTCTCACGATCGTAATCGGAAGTAGTGGATTCCATTTGTGCTTTGATCTGACCGATACGTGCCTGGATATTCTCTTTTTGGCCCGCACCGTTGATGATCGTTGTATTGTCTTTGTCGATCTCTACTTTTTCAGCAGTTCCCAACATATCTAAAGTAGCGTTCTCTAACGTTAAGCCACGCTCTTCCGTAATCACTTGTCCGCCTGTAAGGATTGCGATATCTTCCAGCATCGCTTTTCTGCGGTCCCCGAATCCAGGAGCTTTCACAGCAGCAATTTTCAATGATCCGCGTAAACGGTTTACAACCAAAGTCGTTAATGCTTCACCATCTATATCTTCAGCGATAATGATCAGAGATTTACCATTTTGAACAACCGGTTCCAAAATGGGAAGCAATTCCTTCATGTTGCTGATTTTCTTGTCGTAAATCAAAATCAACGGATGCTCCATTTCAGCAATCATCTTATCTGTATTTGTTACAAAATAAGGAGACAAATAACCACGGTCGAACTGCATTCCTTCCACCGTTTTCACGTTTGTTTCAGTTCCTTTTGCTTCTTCAACAGTGATTACACCATCGTTTCCAACTACTTTCATAGCCTCAGCGATCAATGAACCGATCGTTTCGTCGTTGTTAGCGGAGATCGTTGCAATTTGCTTGATCTTGTCGTTGTCAGAACCAACTTCTTTCGACATTTTTTTCAAATCTGCCACTACCGAAAGAACTGCTTTGTCAATTCCGCGTTTCAGGTCCATTGGGTTTGCACCGGCAGCAACGTTTTTCAACCCGGCAGTGATAATTGCCTGGGCCAATACCGTTGCAGTCGTTGTTCCGTCTCCGGCAATATCTGCTGTTTTTGAAGCTACTTCTTTCACCATCTGAGCACCCATGTTTTCAATAGGGTCAGCCAGTTCAATCTCTTTAGCTACAGTAACACCATCTTTGGTTACTTGCGGAGCTCCGAATTTCTTTCCGATAACAACGTTTCTTCCTTTT
>CAMLDR010000109.1 GCA_946478775.1 uncultured Flavobacteriales bacterium | reverse complement strand
GCCATCCAATACTTCTTTGCTAATGAGGACGTAAATATTCCAGATTTACTCATAGTATTTTTAAAAAATGTTTCAAACGATACAAATTTAATCGCTAGAACAACCCGATTGGAACTTCTTGCTTATTTAGAAACAATATAGATTATTTTAGAAAAGTGAGAATGGGGTTGGTCTGCAGACAAAAAAAGCGGCTATCAGGCCGCTTTTCGAAAATATAATTTGTCGGTTTAATGACTTACTGCGTCGCTATCCAGCGAAATACCCTGTTTTTTCAGCAGCTTGTTTACGAAGATTGCAAAGAAAGTGAGGTATGCAAAACAAACAGCTCCAACAATAAAGGATGGTTGGATACCAATAATGTCGGATAATTTTCCCTGGATAGGAGGGATCAATCCTCCACCCAGGATCATCATGACCAGGAAACCGGAGCCCTGAGCCTGGTGTTTCCCCAATCCTGCAAGGGAAAGCGAGAAAATACAAGACCACATGGTAGAGCAGAATAATCCAGCACTTAAAAAGGCATAAATAGCAACCGTTCCGGTAGTTGTTAATCCGATAATGACACAAAGGAGCCCCAGAGTTCCGAACAATGCCAATGAGCGGGCAGGTTTATCGTTGGTTAAATAGAATGCCAGGATCTGCACCAAAACACAGATAATATACCAGTAAAGCATATCAATGCGGTATCCTGAAAGTTTGAAGATGCCCAGGATAATTCCAAATGCCAAAAGCGGAACAATAAATTTCAGGATCATTTTTGTTTGGTTGGAAAAACCGAAAGCATTGATCGATCCGGACCAGCGCCCGATCATCATACTTCCCCAGTACATGGCAATGAAAGGTGTTGTTTCGGAAGATTCAAGACTTCCAAATGCCGGTTGTTTTAATAATTCGCTCAGGTTGCTTCCAATGGCCACTTCCACACCCACATAGACAAAGATGGCCAGCATTCCCAGGCTCAACTGCGGATATTTCATAGCGCCCCAGCCACTCTCATTCTTTTTCGCAGAACGGTTGGCAAACAAGATTCCTCCTAGAACGACCAGGATTCCTCCGGAAAGCCACATCATGCGTTTTTGCTCCATGGGAGCCTGGATCGTATGGATTTCTTTTTGGATCTGAGTTTTTGTTTCTTCCTGGGCCGGAGTCAGATTTTCAAGGGGTTTATTGTCTTCCCCAATAGTTAGCTGATCTAAATCGCCCTTTAGTTCCGTTAATTGTTTCGCTTCATCGGAACGATAACTATTGAACACGGGAGCGAAGCAGGCAATCAGCAAACCGCTTACAACGAGCATGGTCACCATTGTTTTCCTGGCTTTTTCACTTTCAGGTATTTGAGAATCCATGATCCCACTGGGAACCTTTTTTGAAAAACCAAAAAGAGCGGCAACTCCCAGAAACAAACATCCGACGCAAGCATAGAGAATGATGACTTTGCTTAAACTCAATTTGGAGATCATTTCATCACTTACAGCAGCTGAGCTTCCGAAGAGAGCCAGTGAAACTACCACAGGACCTATTGTTGTTCCGAAACTATTGATTCCTCCTCCCAGGTTAATCCGGTTGCTTCCCGTCCTTTCATCTCCTAAGGAGATCATAAACGGATTGGCTGCTGTTTGCTGCAGGGAGAAACCCAATGCAACAATAAACAAACCGAATAACATCGCCGCAAATACGTTGAGGTAAACGGAAACGATCATCATGGCCGCACCTAAAGCGGAGAATAGCAGTCCCTGGACAATACTTCTCTTGTAGCCCCAGGTGGAAACCAAATCTTTCCGGGTAAGTGTACTAAAAACAAAGAGTCCCAATGCGCCCAGGTAATATGCTCCGTAAAAAGCAAAATCAATTAACTGGCTTTGGAATTGGTCTAAATGGAAATAGTGTTTGCAAAAGGGAATGAAAATACTGTTTCCTGCTGCAATGAATCCCCAAAAGAAGAAAACAGTTGTCAGGGTGGAAAGTGCTCCGTAGTTTGTTTTTGTAGTTTGCATGGATCGCTTTTTCGAAATCTGTGACCGAAAATAAGCAGAATTCGGTTATGTGCCGGGGAAATTTTCAAGTTCCTCCTTAAGAGACAGGAGAGTTAAAGATTGTGCGCTTACCATTAAAGAAGTTATCAAAGTCTCGAATTTCCCGTCTGCTCGCAGAAAATTCTAACTACTTACATTAAAACAATCCTCTTCGTGCTCTTTGCGTTTTCATGGTAAAAGGATGGGTAAGGGCATCCTGATAGTGAAGAATTTAGTAATGATTATTTTTCCTCCATCAATTTCTGAATATCTTCAATCAGTTTATCCACTTCTTTGGAATCGGTTCCGTCATAGTATCCGCGGATGCGTTTTTGCCTGTCGACCAGCACAAAGTAGTTGGTGTGAATGAAGTCTGAGCCAACGTCACCCTGGTTTTCTGCTTCAGCCGGTTTTAGAACAAAGAAACTTCTGCGGGCAAGTTGATACAGGTCTTTCTTTTCTCCTGTTAAAAAATGCCATTGTTTAGGATCAGCCGAATGCCCGTCAGCATAGTTTTTCATTTGTGCCACAGAATCCGTTTCGGGGTCAACAGTAAAACTCAGAATTTTGAACCCCTCGTTTCCGTTAAATGCTTCCTGAACGCGCTGCATCTCCATATTCATAATGGGGCAGATGGTGCCGCAGGTCGTAAAGAAATATTCGGCCACATAGATTTTTCCTTTCAGGTCTTTTGATCCGTAAGCTTTGCCGTTTTGGTCGGTAAATGAAAATTCCTGAACCGTATGCCCGAACCCTTTTCGCTTTAAGTCATCGTCCACCATTTCCGGCTCAACGTCAACCGGATTGTAGACTTTCAATGGCTTTTCACCGGGTTTGGTCAAAAAGTAAGCTATTGTGACTCCGGCAATGAAAATCCCGGCAACAATTAAAACACGCATCTTTGTTTTTTCACAAAAATACGCGCTAAATGAATTGGATGGAACTTAATCCCCTCCTAATTTTAAAGTGTATTGAAGCATCACCGTTCTTGGAGCTTCAATTTTCAAAGGTCTTAAGGAATAAGCTTTATTCAGTATATTACTTCCGATGATCGCAAATCGGTGCTTGTCTTTCAGTAAATAAGAAATACGCGCATCAAAGATCCAGTTGCCAAATCGGTGCTCGTTGTAGTAACGTTTGTAGAAGATATCTTGTAAAACAGCGTATTGCTGAGTCAACTCTTCAAAATCAAAAATGATCTTATCCATATTGATAATCTTGGAAAAATATTTTGCGCTGAATCCAATAGAAAGTTTTTTCGCAAAGGTATATTCCATATCAATTTTTACGTTGTGCAGGAATCGGTACTTCAGGATTTTTGTAGTGGAATCCAAAGAAGTAGTATTGTAAGAGAATTTTCTGTTGAGTGAATCGGTTGCATAAATGTAATCCGGATTCAGGGTTTTAGGAACGATATACGTATACCCGCAAAGGAAAGTCAGATCACTTTTCTTTCCAATCGCTACCGACCCTGCAAGGGATGCATCAATACCCTGAACCCTTGAATTACAGGTATTTCTAAATTCAAATCCAAAGATGGAGGAAATAGATTGCCCGTTGGCCACATCTCCCCAGGCACCAAACATATATTCTATGGTGTTTTGGTATTCTTGCCAGAATCCTGCAATGTCAAAGAAACTCATCACCGGTCCGATCTTAAATCCCTGCTTAATTCCAACCTCGGCATTCCAGCTGGTCTCAGGAAGCAACTGTGGATTAGGAAATACACCCAGGTTTCCAACTCCTGTTTTGATGTATCGTTCTGTAATGGTGGGAAAACGATACCCCTGACCATAAGAAGCACGTAAGAAAGTAGCTTTGTGGATTTTTAAATTGGAGCCTGCTCTGAAAATCGGTTTTAAAGCTGTAATGGAATCATTCAGTTGAAAATATTCCAATCGCCCACCCACTGAAAGGGTTAGTCGCTTCCAGAATTTTTTCTCAGCCTGTGCGTAAGCGGAAACATTCATCAATATATTGGTGGCGTCTCCCCCGCTGGAACGGTAAATTTGCGCATAGGAATACGTGTTTTGAAAAGTGATACCGCCCACAAAATCAACCGGAATGATTTGCTTAATAGAAGTTTTATATTGATAATCACCATACAAAACGGAAGATTGGTTCCCCTGATTTGCAGTTATATCGTTTGCCGTTCTTAATAACCTGGTTCTCAAACTGTGTTTAGCACCTTTTTTGGTTGTGAAAAGAACGTAAGGATCCACATTAAAAATTAATTGTCTTTGGATAAAAGTAGCCCCAGGATAAGCGCGGTATAATCCGCTTGTATCATCTAACCATGCAAAAACCATGTTGCTTTCAGCTAACATAAAGTTTCCGTTAATTCCATAAACCAATCCCTTGATGTTTTTAGCTCTTCGTGCCAAATTGAAATTGACACGGGCCCTTTTACTGGTCATTTGTTTATTAGAAAAATTGGTTATAGAGTCTTCCCAAACTTTTGTATCAGTAATTTTAGGAGGCCCCATGTAACCATGATCATAATTGAAGTTTCCTCCAAATACTAAATCCCATTGCTTATGTTTTCTGGAATGAAGAAACGTCGCTCCGGCAATTAGAGGGGTATCATCATACCATTTTTCACCTTGTGAAGGGGTGCTGTATAATCCGGAATACAGGATTACTTTGGTTAAAGGCTTTGAAGTAGGATAAGCAGTTCGGATATTGATAGATCCGGATAAAGCAGAACTTCCGGAAAGAACAGATGCCGCTCCTTTGATTACTTCTACCTGGCTGATATTCTCCACCGGGATAAATCCCCATTCAGGCCTTCCCGCATCACCGGAAAGCATCGGCATATCGTCTACCATCACGGCAACTTTGGAACCTACTCCAAATGTAAACCCGCTTCCACCACGAATTTGGGGCTCACCATCCAGGATGTTCAATCCCGGAGTTTGGTCCAAAACTGTTTCAATGCTTCGGGTATTCTTGCTTTCGATCAAACGTGGTTTTAAGACCTCCATGGAAACGGTTTGGTCTTCCAGGGGCTTGTCAAACTTTCCAACTTTTACTTCTACTACATCCAATACGGTTGAAATCTCTTCCATCGGGATATCTAATTCAACAATGCCATTTTCAGTGACGTTGATTTGAATGGTATCCGTATTCATTCCTTCCATGCGGCAAATCAGGTTGTAAACTCCGACCGGAAGTTCCAAAACGAATTGACCGTTTTCATCTGAGTTTGCTCCGTAAATCTGATTGGTCTTTACAAAAACAGATGCTCCCACAACAGCTTCCCCCTGAAGGTCGCGAACCTTACCGGTAATTCTGCCTGTTTGTGCGAAAATGAAAGAAGACGCTGAAAGTAATAGGATGGAAAGCAAGTACTTCATAATGTAGCTTTAAAAAGTGAACCACCATCCCGGCTAAGAATGGTGGTTGCACAACAAAGGTATGAAATTTTTATTTCTTGACGATGCGAATCGTTTGAAGCCCTTGTTCCTGAGTCAATTGAAGAACATAAATTCCGTTTTCGAAAGAAGAAAGATCTACTGAATTGGCAGTAGTAGAAACGAATCCGCTGGAAACAACTTGTCCTGAAACGGAAACCACTTTGAAAGCAATATTACCTGTAACATTAGACAAGATCAATTTACCATCTGTTGGGTTTGGATAAACAGAAACAAGGTTGATCTCGCTGTCGTTCAACCCCAAACACTCTTCTACGCTAATTGTGTTTGTAGCCGTGTTTGAACAAGTAGTTGTTGCATCTGTGTAAGTATAAGTAATGGTTTCAGAACCTACTCCGGCAGTTGCAGGATTAAAGGTTCCACCGCTAACTCCGGTTCCACTGTATGAACCACCCGCAGGTGTTCCCCCAGACAGCGCAAATGCAGGGTTGTAAACACATACATCTGTGAAAGTTCCTAATGCTACGGTTGGTATTGCATTTACAACGATTGTAGTTGTCTCAGCGTCTGCAGGACAAGAACCAACTGCTGAGATGGTGTTCGTTACAGTATAAGTCCCTGCAGTTGATGCAGACAAATCAATAACTCCTGAATTTGAATTAATAGTTAATCCAGCAGTAGAAGAGAAAACACCTCCGTTTGCACCCGCACCAAACACTGGAGCCGGATCAGCAACATTAGCACAATATGCAGGGTTTGCATAAGCGAAAGACGCATCAGGGGTTGCTGTTAAAGTCACATTGACTTGGCTTGAACTCGGACAAGTCCCGCCAACGTTATAAGTGATGGTATAAGTTCCTACTGCGCTTCCTGCTACGTTGATTTCACCTGTAGTCGTACTTACAAATACCAGACCTGCAGTAGAAGAAAAGGTTCCCGCCATTGCTGTAGTTGGTGTCTGGTTTCCGTCAGAAATGCAAATCGTATTGGAAGGGTAGTTAAATGAGGCATTGGAAAGCGCATTGATTGTAATGCTGGTTGTTTTTGTATCCGGACAAGCACCCGAAGTGGTGTTTGTGACCGTGTATGTACCAGGAGTACTTGCTGCAAGGTCAATTATACCTGTTGAAGGATTAATAGATAATCCAGCAGTTGAAGAAAATGTGCCGGCATCAACAACTGTTGGTGTCTGGTTTCCTGCATCTGCACAATAAGTTGGCATGCTGTAGCTGAAAGTTGCATCGTCCTGGGAACTAACTGTAATGGTCGTTACGGTAGAAGTTGTAGAACCCCACTGATTTGTTACTGTTAGGGTAACATTGTAAGTTCCTGCGGTTGTATATTGATGGACCGGATTCGCTGTTGTTCCTGCTGGTGTACCGTCTCCGTAGTTCCAGGAATAGGAAGCAGGATAATTAGTAGATGTGCTTGTAAATGTTATGTTACCTCCTTCACAAACAGTTGTTGCATTAGAAGTGAACTGAGCTTTGGGCACGTAAACCAATTGCATGTCATCGATGTACAAAGTGTCATTTACAGAACCACCGCCCGGAATATTATTAGTAGTAGCAGTAACAATAATAAAAGCTGCATTTGACGGAGTGCCTACATAAGTAAAAGGAATGGATAGACGCTGCCATCCCCCATTTGTGTATGGGAAATTCAAAATAGCTTTGGCAATGGTATTTGCACCCGTAACATCATTTGGATCCTTGTAGTTATTGGTATTGTTGTGAATCACCGTACTGATTCTTGCTGTGTGACCAGCGCCAGTGTTTGAAGGCTTATATCTTACCCAAACAGCAACAGAATCCGGTGTATCGGTGAAAGCTTCTGAATAAGTACCGTTTCCTGTATTGGAATAGTTGTAATTATTTAAGCTGCTTGCAGAAGTACTACCCATTTCAATTCTGCCCAAAGTCATGTTTCCCTGTGCTACAACACCAAATCCTGCATTGCGTGACCAAATACGAGCTGAATAAATACCTGTTGATCCTGGTCTAACATTGTTAGAGCGGTTCATTTGAGTGCCGGCAGCCCAATTGAAGTCTCCGGAAGCGGTCATAAAACTGTTCCAGTTTGTTGGCTCCGCAAGTTCATCGGAAGATGCCTCCCAAGTTTCAAAACCACTGTTCCCGATTTGAGTCTGGGCTGAAGCTTGAAGAATAACTATAAATAATGATAAACTGAGTAATATTTTTCTCATAGTATGTTGATTTAAGATTCTGGGGTAGAATCTGGTTTAATAGATCAAATTTAGTGGTTTTATTTAATAGGTGTTGATTTAATACTGGTAAAATACATTAGACGTGCAATAGCTATTCCCGAATCACTAGTGTCTGGCTGCTATTTACTTAACACTTATTTCCTGATTCTTTAAACTTCAGATTGAAGCAATGCACCTGTATTTCTATTACTTTTGATGCAAACTTGAAAAAATGAATAAAAAGCTCTTAGCCGAAATATGTAAAACCCCCGGAGCTCCCGGACACGAAGACGGCGTTAGAAAACTGGTGCTGCGCGAAATTGAGTCTCTTTGTGACAAGGTGGAGGTCGACAATATGGGAAATGTCTATGGGATCCGCAAAGGAAAGTCCGACAAATCCGTGATGATCGGAGCACACATGGATGAGATCGGTTTCATGGTTACTTATATTGACGACAAAGGTTTTATTCGTTTCACCACTTTAGGGGGCTTTGATCCCAAAACATTAACCGCTCAGCGTGTAATTATTCATGGAAAAGAAGATATAATCGGAGTAATGGCTTCGAAACCGATCCATGTAATGACCCAGGATGAACGGAATAAAGTGGCCAAACTTACAGATTACTTTGTGGATACAGGTTTGCCAGCTGAAAAAGTAAAGGAATTGGTTTCGATAGGAGATGTGATCACACGCGAAAGAGAGTTCATCCAAATGGGAGAGTGTTTCAATAGTAAATCACTGGATAATCGATTGGCCGTTTTTATTGCTATTGAGGTCCTGAAAGTACTAAAAGGAAAAGAGCTTCCGAATGATGTGTACATGGTTTTTACCGTTCAGGAAGAAGTGGGAATCCGCGGAGCAAATGTGGCCAGCCTGAATATTAAACCAACCTTTGGTTTTGGTTTAGATACGACGATTGCTTTTGATCTTCCCGGAGCAGCAGCGCACGAACAAATTACCAAATTGGGTGAAGGAACCGCTATCAAGATTATGGATGCATCTACCATTTGTGATTCACGGATGGTTCGGTATATGAAAGAAGTGGCTGAACGGAACAAGATTAAATGGCAGCCTGAGATCCTCACAGCAGGTGGAACAGATACAGCCGGAATTCAGCGCATGTCGCCCGGAGGATCTATCGCAGGAGCGGTTTCCATTCCAACAAGGCATTTGCACCAGGTCATCGAAATGGCACATAAAGACGACATTCAGGCAAGTATTGATTTGCTGGCTTCATGTTTGTTAGAACTGAACCAATTCAACTTAGAATATTAAAGAATTAAAGATTTACTATGAAAAAAATTGTTTTGTTTTCGATCCTGATCTTCGTTTGCCAGGTAAACGGATTTTCACAAAAAGAATCAAAGAAAAGCTCACCCCAGCCGTTTCATGGAAGAGCAATCGTTTCCTATAATGTGGAGAATTTGTTTGATACCATTGACGACAAAGGGGTCATTGATGAAGAATTCCTTCCCGATGGGAAATTGAAGTGGAATTCAGAGAGATACAAGGTGAAGCTGGACCATTTGGTAGAAGCAATTACGATGAACCTTTCGGAAAATCCTATTCTGATCGGGTTGATCGAAATAGAAAATAAGGGTGTTTTAATCGACTTGAAGAAAACAGGTCGTTTAGCAAAAACAAACTATGCGATTGCGCATAAAGATTCGCCGGATGCACGTGGAATTGACTGCGGACTGCTTTACGATAAAAGTGCCTTTAAGCTGATCAAAATGGAAAACCTGAAAGTCTCCATTGATTCCATTGCCGATTTTAAAACACGTGATATTCTGTACGTGAAAGGACAGCTGGAAGGAGGAAAAATCATTCATTTGTTTGTGAATCACTGGCCGTCGCGCAGAGGCGGAGAAGGATCGGAAATCAGAAGGATTCAGGCAGCTAAGGTTGCGCGAGCTAAAGTGGATGCGATCCTGAAGGTTGATCCGAAGGCGAATATTGTGTTGATGGGAGATTTTAACGATCACCCCGATAACGTTTCCATCCAAGATGTGCTCAAAGCTAAAGGGGTTGCAGACACAGGCGCAGATTTGCTCGACCTTTTTGAAGATGATCACAAAGCAGGTAAAGGAACACACAATTACAAAGGCGAATGGGGTATTTTGGACCATTTCATTGTTTCAAAAGCACTTTTCAACGGAAGCAATGGAATTCAGCTTTCTCCAAACGATGGAAAAATTGTTTACGAGGAGAAACTGCTCTTCACCCAAAAGGATGGAAGTAAAAAACCTTCCACAACTTATGGCGGACCAAATTATTACGGAGGCTATTCAGACCATTTACCGATTCAACTCATTTTAAAGTAATTATTTAAACTGACAGAGCTGGCGAAGTCTTGAATTCCAGAAAAGGCGACCGGTAGGCGCCTCTTAAAATTCGTGTATTTGTGGTAAAAAGAAAAGCTGGGCCGAAGGCGCAGATTTGGGTCATACTTCAATGGCATCTCTGGTAAAATGAAGGCTGATTCTCGTAAATAACTTAAAATTCGTATTTTCGGTTTCACATCTAAAAAGGTATGAAAACAATTTCGTTTACAACTTCGCAATTTGTTACTATTGATTACGAGCTGGCAAGTCCCGTATATCGTGCGGTTGCTGCCTTTTTGGATGTGGTCTTTTTGCTTATCTATCTACTGATAGCTAGCTACATTATCTCAGCTAATTTATTGGACCTGGACATGAACTCCGTTCAGAACAGGTGGTCACTTTTAAGTATTTTCCTCTTGCGTTTACCCTGGCTCTTGTATTCTCCGGTTATTGAATGGTTAACAAACGGCCGCTCACTTGGGAAATTGATTATGGGAATCCGGGTGGTGAAAAGCAATGGTGAAACCGCCGGGTTAAGAGAATATTTCACCCGATGGATCTTTAGAGTAGTAGATATTTGGGTGGGCGGTTTTGGCTTCCTGGCGCTATTGGTTGCCGGAACTACGGAGAAAAGACAGCGAATAGGGGACATCATGGCCGATACAGTCGTGATTAAAGTGAAGGATACGCAGGTTTATAGTTTAAAGGATGTACTTTCTATTAAAAACTCAGATAATCACGTCCCAACTTATCCCAATGTGATTCGCTTTTCAGATGAAGACATGTTATTGATCAAGAATACGATTTTAAGAGTTCAGCGTTATCCAAATCAGCCGAACAAAGATTTTGCAATCCAATTGGCGGATGAAACGGCGCGCCTGATCGGATTGTCCGAAACTCCGCCGAAAAGAATGGAGTTCCTTAAAACGATCTTACAGGATTACGTGGTATTAACACGCTAAAAAGAATAAAGATGGGTGTGTTATTTGTGGTTCCAACGCCTGTTGGAAATTTGGAAGATATTACCTTAAGAGCAATTCGTTTGCTCAAAGAGGCAGAAATTATTTATTCGGAAGATACGAGAGTAACGAAGAAATTGCTGTCACATCTTGAAATCACCGGAAAGCAGATTATTCCTTTTCATGCACACAACGAGCACAAACAGTTAGAGCGTTCGGTTCAGACTGTTCGGGAGAATCAATGCACCGTATTGGTTTCAGATGCAGGAACTCCCGCTATTTCGGATCCGGGTTTCTTATTGGTCCGGGCTTGTGTGGAGGCAGGTTTGGAGGTGACTTGTTTACCTGGCCCTACCGCTTTTGTTCCGGCATTGGTGGCAAGCGGGTTTCCGTGTGATCGCTTCCTGTATGAAGGATTTTTACCCCATAAAAAGGGACGCCAAACAAAATGGCTTTCTATTTTAGAAGAGGAACGAACGGTCGTTTTCTACGAATCACCGCACCGGATCATTAAAGCCTTGGAAGAATGTGTTTCCATTTTGGGTGCAGACAGACAAGTTTGCGTGGCGCGTGAGATCAGTAAATTCTTCGAAGAGTTCAAACGTGGAACAGCTCAGGAAGTATTGGATTATTACAAAGCAAATCCACCTAAAGGAGAAATCGTATTGCTTATAAAAGGAAACGGATAAGCTTTTTCAAACTCATCCGTCCTGATAATTTTATGATCTGTCGGGTTTAAGAATTAACTTATTCTGAATATCTTGAAGACGTGGTATTCTTACTGGGTAATAAACCCGAATTGCGACCCGGAAGAAGTATCCTCTCCGTCAAAAGTCATCACGGGGATAGCCAGTTCATTCTCGGCCAAACTTTGAACCAGATTGCTGGAGAAAAGAGGGAAGTTATCCTGGTAATGGGTTGCTGCCAATAAATCGGCACTTACTTCCCGGCAATAGTCGATCAGGTTTTTCTCAAAACCGGTTGAATCCAGCAAATGAATCGTAGCATCTAAGCCCTGGTCCTGTAAATAACCGTTTGCTACACGCAGGTTTACCTCAATTTTCTGCATGAATCCTTCATCGGAATAACGCTGGCCAACCAGGTAAAGTTTGGAGTTAAACACTTGTGCCACTCTGGAAGCATAACGAACCACCTGCACACTTTCACGTGCCAGGTCCACAGTCATTACAATCGATTTGATTTTATGGAATGAAGTATCTTGCTGGGTCAGGACAATCGGAACATTGCTGTTGGAAATAACCGACAGAGCAGGGCTTCCGAAAATCTTTTGCCAGATCGAAGTACTGTGCGTTCCCATAATGATCAGTTGTACACCAATTGAATCTGCAATGATCCCAATGTCTCGCAACACTTTTCCGATCACCACCCGCGTCGAGATTTTAACTTCCTGATTTTGGTATTTGGCTGCCAGATCATGCAGTTGTTTTTCTGCAGCTATGCGCTCTTTCGTATGTGAGATGATGTGGAGTAACACAATGTCGCCCTTATTGAATTTGGCTGCATCCAATGCAAAAACCAAAGCGTTTTCAGTTACTGGAGTAAAATCGATCGGAACCAGGTAATGGAATGTTGTCGCCATTGTATCAAATTTAAGTTTGATTAAAAATAGCATTTTTTCGGCAGACCCGTTCATTAGGAGAGAGGGCGGCGAACTTTTTAGCTTAAATTTGTATATGAAACAAACGGAAGCATTTCATTTGGTAAAGAAGGGGATTGCTGAAACCGCCTTCGAATTGAGAAGCCTTAGCTTGCCGGGATTGGAAGCGGATCAGGTCCTGATAGACGTGGAAGCATTTGGCTTGAATTATGCTGATGTAATGGCGCGTTTAGGTCATTACCGGGAAGCTCCCCCGATGCCTTGTGTGATTGGTTATGAAGTGGTGGGAAGGATTTCTGAGGTAGGAGAAAATGCAGACAAAGGATTGATCGGTAAACGGGTAGTGGGATTTTGCAGGTTTGGAGGTTATGCCAAACAGGTTATTACTCAAAATTATGCTGTTTCTGTCATTGATGATATGGACGCAGGAATTGCGCTGTCTTTGGCAACCCAGTTTGTAACGGCTTATTACATGGTAAACCGGTCGGCCAATGTGCAGGCCGGAGAACGAGTGCTCATTCATGCCGCTGCCGGAGGAGTTGGAACAGCTTTGATCCAGTTGTGTAAATTGAAAGGAGCTCACGTGATTGCAAAGGTCAGTTCGAAAGAAAAGGAAAAACTAGTTTTGGAACTGGGAGCAGATGAGGTGATCAATTATAAAGCAGGTGCTTACGAAGAACAGATTTCAACCCGTTTAGGATCAGAGAGATTGGATATCAGTTTCAACCCGGTTGCAGGAACTACCTTCAAAAAAGACTGGGCATTGTTAGGCACAGGTGGAAGGATGGTGTTATTTGGTGGTTCTGAATTATCAAATGGTAAGTGGGGAATCCTTTCAACACTTAATTTTGTTAGAAAGATGGGTTTTGTTGTACCAATTGCATTAATGATGCGTTCTAAATCCATTATAGGAATAAACATGTTGAAGATAGCTGACTTCAAGCCGAATGTATTGACCCAATGTCTGAATGAGGTGGTGCAAATGGTAAAACAAGGGCAGATTCATCCGGTTGTAGGTGGTGTCTACAAAGAAGGAGAATTAAAAATGGCCCACCGTTTGCTTGAAGAAGGCAAAACTGTTGGAAAATTAATAATTGAGTGGGATGATAAACCGAAGGAATAGTTTGTTTGTTATTACAAGTTCAGTACTGATCCTGACTGCTTGCATTGAGCATAGGGAGAATGGGAAGAAATCTGCAGGACTTAGCACTGTAAATAAGGAAGAAGAAAAGTACATTACCGATACCGATTACAAAGTGTTCCGTATTTATGAAGGAGAGATCCCTTGTGAAGACTGTGATGGAATTCAGCAGCGCCTGGTTGTAAAAGGAGATACCACAGGGATTTTTCGCCTGACAGAAACGTATCGAAATGCTACCGAAGACGGCGACGCCACTTTAGTTTGCAGCGGCCAATGGAAAAAGGTCAGAAGCAATTCAAAAGACATCCTGGTCCTTTCACAGGGAAATCTAGGCGATTCTGTGCGAAGAATGGAATACGAATTCCGACCGAAAGAAATTGTTCAGTTATCACTGGATGAAAACCGTTTTGCAAATACGGGAGCATATCACCTGAAAATGGTACGGAAATCAAAATAATTACAAATTCCTAATGCCAAATTACGAATGATCTGATCCACAAAAGAAGCAATATCTTCTTCCAAAGATTGGATGAAAATTGTTCAGTAATTCGTAATTCGTAATTCGTAATTCGTAATTCGTAATTCGTAATTCGTAATT
>CAMLDR010000108.1 GCA_946478775.1 uncultured Flavobacteriales bacterium | reverse complement strand
AGTTTTACTTTTCAATCGACAAATAAAACAGCATTTTACCACGGAGTTAAATTCGAGTTGAATTCGAGTAGGATTCGACTTAAATTGATTTCGACGAATTTAACTTTTCGACAGTATTAATCTTTCTTTTCGATTATATGACCGACTGAATTCTGTCGATAAACGGGCTGTAAGTCAATGAGAATAGGCGAATTTCAAATGAAAGTTAAAAACAAAAATATTTTCGATTCAATGTAACAATTTGTAAATATCGTCGTTGGATATAGTACCTACGCGTACATTTTGTACGTTCCCCTAAATAAACGGGCTTGTCCAAACGCCCCGAATCAAAAGGTATCGCCGAATTATTTATTTAAAATTTTCAGCGATGCAAAAGAACATCAAAAAAGGAAACCCATTCTTTGGAATGGTAATCGAATCGGAAAACCTATGCTTTTTCGGTCGAAAAGTCGGTAAACCATTGAACCGATTGGAAAAAGGCGAGCAATCTAATATTCACCGCCATGTCATCCAGCAATAGTGGGTTTACCCTAGAAGAAAATCTAGTATTATCGAATGAAGAGTTAACGAGCAATATCAGCAAGTTGGCATCTTTTATTCGGTCTTACGAAAAAGTAACTTGGGAAGTAGCAAGAGCAAAAGCGGGTAAACTGCTCAAAAGCAAGAAAGCCGTCGAATACATTGACGAAGTAAGAGCGATTGTATCGGGAACTGCAATGCCACCAATTGAACCCGTAGCAGTTCCACCGCCTACCAAAGTATCAAAGCCAATTATTGAGCAAACCATCTATGAGAAAAATTATAATAGGCTTATGGCCGTCGCTCCCGGATTGGAAGATAGATTGGAAAATTACAAAGATGACTACATCTATGGAAAGTCTGTAAAGACGGGTTACATGGACTTCAATTTAGAGGTTTTAGACCGTGATAAAACAGGCTTTTACATTGCGATTTCACATTATTATGTGCAGAACGGTGACATGGTTGCAGATCCTGATATGGAAATCTTTGTGGACATCAAAAAGAAAACAATCGAAGCCTTACATTTCCAAGATGCACGGCGTTACTTTGAGGTATATCCTGACAAACGAAATCGGGATGTATTCAGCAAACATCAGAGAAAAGACCAAAATGATTTTCTTGCTGACTGGCTGAAAAACCTCAAAAATCAAGGTCACAAAATCAAATGGGATGAAGAAGAAACGACAGGGATTCCGCCGACAGTTCCACCGAGTACCTCACCTAGTTCCTCTTCAAGTATTATCGTTGATAATTACAAAAAAGCGGATAAGGTTGAACCAAGCGCTGAATTGAAGGTTGAAAAAACAGAAGAACCAAAGACAACAAAAGAAGAAGAAAAATCAGAAGAAACACCGATTATTTCCCTTTATAAATCGAACAAGGAAGAACTAGTAAAATCCCTTGAAAAGTTCTTAATGATTGTTGCATTCCGAGAAAACGGGGTTCAAGTTCAAGATATGCAGGATTTAAACGAGCGTATCAAACATATTCTTGACCATCAAGGCGCAACGGATTATCTCATTAAGGCTTGGGGAGACTTGCAAAAAGAAGACCATGTACGATTGAAAAAGTTGAATTATCATCGTTTTTATTCGATTCTTCCGGAGATTATTGATGTCCTTACCAATGAAGCGGAATCGGTTCGTTTGGTGTCTGAAAAATCAAAAGATGCCTTTCGAATTGTTCTTGGGGATGATCGGAACAAAAAAGCACCTGTTCTTGGAATCTATCAGCTTAACGGTAAAGACAATGAACCGACCCTTTTGGTTCGTTTGGATGAATCAAAAAAACAGCTATCGGTTGACATGGTTTTGAACCGTTTTTTTGATCTGCTAACCTTTGATGGTAGCGAGAAATTCAAGTCAGATTTAGAACCTTATCAGGCATCATTAGGAGTTGAGAAATGGTTAGAGTTTCTGAGTGAGAATGAATACAAACCTATTCAAGTTGACTTGAAAAAAGTCGAAGAAAACTCGCCTTCCAAGTCGGCATCAGTCGAGGAACAAGATGAATTCGATAACGATTACATCAATAAAGACATTCCAGATTTCGAACCTGGTCATGTTCAGTTAACCGAAGCCCACAAAAAGCGAGATGTAACACAAAAGGTAATTGACTACATCAACAAAACCAAAAAGGGTGTAGTGTTATTTCCCCGAACCCAATCCATGATTCACAACACGAAAGACAAAAAAGCGGATTTAGCTCACCAAGCCCAAATGCCAGGATTTAGATTGTCCAAAACAGGCAAGTTCTATTACGAGGGAAGAAGTAACCGAGCTGACAGAACCCGCTCAGGTTATTAATTAAAACTTAGGTAGTATGGAATCAACAAACACGTCCCAATTATTAATGGGGGACGATATGCCACACAAAGAATTCATGGAAGAAAACGGACTTGTTCCGACTGATTTTAGCGATTCATTACGACAAAAACTATCCTTGTTCGATGTTGAATTTGCAAAGGCGTTGAATGATGGAATTGTAACCGAAGAGGAATACACCTCATTGCATTCATTTTCAACCGAACTGGAAAGCCTTATCCGCAAAGAAATGGATTCCAAAAAGGAATCTTCTCAAACGGGTGCGGTGGTTGCAATACTGATAGGTATAGGCGCAATTGTTGGACTTGGTAAAATCTTCAAATCATGAATATTCCAAGCAATTTCAACGTGCAAACCAAGGAGTTTGTACAGGTAGTTACAAAGTTTTGTTTATACCTATCCAAGTTCGGAACTAAGGCAATGGAAGAATATTTAGATTCCATTCCTATCAAAATGGGAAAGACAGACGGAAAGCTCTTGGGCGCTTACATCATTGGTAAGATTCTGCAAGAGTATGAGCGGGCAGGAACACCTTTTAGCCGATACGATTTATTCAATTCAACTGAGAGACGGCAGGAGATTTCTGATGCTCGAATTATTCTTTGTGTATTAGCACAAAAATACCTGAATCTAAAGGATGGAGAAATTTCATCCATGTTCAATAAAAGCAGACATTTCTCTAAACGTTCTCACGCAATGTTTAAAGCTTTGGATGAATCTATACCCGCAGACCGAAAGTTATTAGCAAAGTACACTAAAATTGACACGCTTGTTAACGCCTACGTCAATTTCAAACCTAAATCTTAATAGTCATGGACTTTTATAAAAAAAATGGGGCGGGACGACCGACCATTGAAGAGCAAGCATTGATTGACGGAATTAAAAGGGTTGTTGCCGAAAAGGGTATCAACCCTGATGCAATACCTCCGTGCAGTACAATTGATGACTTAATTTACGCAAAACAGTTCGTTGATGAACTGGACGACCACCCTGACCGATTGCAGTTCGAGGAAGATTTCGAAGAGGACGAACAGCCTTTAGAGGAAACGGATTTGACCGAAGAACCGCAAACATTGTCTGAGGATGAAACGATTTCCGAAGTTGAACCCGAATCAGGCAGTTCTGCAGAACGCTTTCAACAGAACCCCGATGAATTTGTTGCAGACGACTACAACCCGTTTGCCGACCCAATTATTGAACGTTCGTATAATCAGGCTAACGGAGGTTCGGTAGCGCCCGCAATGGAGGATGAAGACGGTTTGGAACTGGAAGAATCAAAAGGCAATCCGCTTTCGGATCTTCCACCGCATACAAAACGGAGAGCAGCCGAACAGACCGCAGACACACTTTTGAAAGGTTATGCGCAACTAGCGCCGATACCGTTCAAATGGATGTCGAAATTTCCCGAAAGCAAAATTGAAAAGATGGCTTTCAATGGTCAAATTGATTTGTCTATTGAGGTTTCGGAAGGGGTATCTTTTGACGATTACATGAAGCAGACGAATGAACAGTTGGACGAGATTTTCGAAGTTGATTCAGATACACTAAACGATATTCGGGAACCGCTCATAGAGGTGTTGATGGAGCAGAACATGGAACTAACGCCTACACAGCGTTTGATTGCAGCAGTTCTTAGCCATCTTACACAAATGTTCACAGTTGCCTTTAAACTTCGTCAACAAAACAATCGTATTCTGGCTTATCAAAAGCATTTAACATACTTATCACAAGGCGCAAAGGTCGCATAAACTACGACCGTGAATTTTCCTAAATCAATCTCCCATGTCGCACAAATGGAGAGAAGCAAAATTAATCATGGTGGCAGGGCGAAAAGGGGTCGGAAAAACGTTTCAGACCCTTTGCCAAATTGCGGATTATTTAAGAAGTAATACCACAAAGCAAGGTAGAAAAGTTCTGATTTTTGATGTAAACAATGAATTTGGAAACGTTCGGGACGACCACGCAAACGCGAAGTTTCCGAACATTGGTTTAATCAAACTTTCACAAGTTCCCGCCTTCGCCAAAGTAACCCGCCCGTTTGCCAAGCGTGTTTCCATTTTCAAAGACAATGGGCAAAGAATGACACTTGCGGAAATGGCTCAGGCTTTAGGTTACATACTGGAGCATTACAGAAATGGGCTTTTACTGATCGAAGACATTAGCAAGTATATCACCGATTCACTTCCTGGGGATTTGATAGGTGCAATTTGTACGCAACGGCACGTTTCAGTTGATGTTATCATTCACGTTCAGACGGTCGGAAAACTATTTCACCCGAAATTGTGGGGAAACTGTAACGAAATTCGCTTGCATAGAACTGACGATACTGTTGAAAGACACAAGAGCAAGATAAGTGGGAATCTTGAACACTTGCTAATCATGGAAAAACTCATTGAACTTAAATTCAAAGAGGGAGACCCGCGCTTTTGCTGTTATCTGAACAAAGACACAGGGAAGATTCGCGGACGGTTCACCTTGAACGATTTTAAGCAAGCTGTTGAAGATTATCTTTCGTCGAACTATCAGCGCATTTTAAAACCGCTCTTGGACAAACGGCATATCTATTCGGGTGAACGAATGTACAAGAACCAAAAAGAAGCAGTAGACGAGTATTTGCAGTATATGGTCAGTGAATATTTATAACTAATAAAGCAGTATCTTTGCTCTGAATTCAAGCCTTTTCAGGCTTATTCAGTGAATAGTGGTTAGGTTAGGTAAGAAAAAGCGGACGTCTCTCGATGTCCGCTTTTTGTTTATGTCTTGGTTTGCTTTTTATACACATATTCATTTCTATTGTAAAGATTTTCATTTCAGCATTTTAAGTTGTAAGATTCACTTATATTGTCAAATAATTCTATTACTGACACTTCATGAATAAACCATTGTTGACTTTGCTCATAGCTTCTCTTGTCGCCTGTGAAAAAAATGACAAAGCCCCTGATTTTTATTTCGATTATTATCCGACTGAACAAGGACGTTTTGTGACATATTCTGTGCGCGAAGTTTATGTAGATCATAGCATCCATGATACAACAGAATATTTTCTAAAGGCAATGATCGGAGAAAATATACTCGACGATGAAGGACGCATTGCAAACAGGTATAACCGTTACGTCTCGGAAAGCAAGGACGGACCTTGGGAACTAAAGGATATTTGGACTGTCTTTCTCAATGGCAATAAAGTAGAGCTTGTGGAAGAAAATCAGCGAACGATTAAACTTGTTCTCGCTCCCGACAAATACAAGGAATGGAACCCTAATGCCTATAACATTTTTAAACCGCTCGACTGCTACTATCGTAATATTCATGAACCTGCTTTCATCAATGGATTTTTCCTTGATTCCACTGTTACTGTGGAACAGGATGATAATACAAATATGGTCGTTTTCAGCAGGAAATATGAGCAATATGCAAAAGGAATAGGTATGTATTACAAGTATTATAAGGATTACGAGATCAACAATTTCGATACTGTGAACGTTTTGAAAGGAAATGAATTCATTATGAAACTTGTCGACTACGGTATGGAATAGTTTAGCGCTCCCGCCAAAACGATTACAAATATTATGATTGATTAATAAAATGCTAACTGCCCACTTGTAGGTGGGCAGTTAGAAAAAATATCAGTTGGTCATGTCCTAAGTGTTTTCCAAAAGGCGTTTTTTGTACTTCTTTCGCTCCTTTAACAACCAGTTGTAAATTTCAACCGCAAGCCTGTGAAATGATTCTGAATCATTGGAAGCGTATTCGTTCACTTGATAACTCCTGTCGCTGTATTCGTCAGTTAAATGATCCAAACGTCTGTCATTGGTATTTAGTTCCATTATTTCGAATACTGCTTGGGATATACTTAAAACAGCATTGTCGTTTCTGAAACCTAGCATATTCAAACCCCAAACTAGCTTTGAGTGCCTTAAATCATCTTTGATAAGGCGAATAATTGTTTTTTTAGGCAATTTCTTTTCAATTAGCATAAACTGTTCTTTTGAGAAATTCTATAATATCATTGAATAATTCAACAATAATATGAATAAATCAATTAAATAGCAAGTTTGAGTTACTTTTACTCAATTTTCTCATTGAAGTCGATAATTTTACAAGACAAACATTATTGGATTCTATGACAGTTTTTGGACTTTACATAACGAAAAAACTTATTAGCCGTGCTGAATTGTCGCGTAAAACGGGTATTACTGAGAATAGGATGTATAATCTTTGTGAAAATGACAAAACAGAAATTAGAGGAAAGGAAGTTCATTTAATTGCGTTGGCTTTGGAAATTGAACCTAACGAATTGCACACGATCCTGTTTCCTAATTTGAAATTGCCAGAGAAGAGAAAATAATTAAATGCTAACTGCCCACCGAAAGGTGGGCAGTTAGCATTTAATTCCGAAAATTCCCAGAAAAGAGGATAATTAAAAATTAGTTGCCCACCTACAAGTGGGCAGTTAGCATTTTATTATTGAAATTTCTCAAAAAAGAGGTAATTAAACATTAGTTGCCCACTTACAGGTGGGCAGTTAGCATTTTATTATTGAAATTTCTCAAAAAAGAGGTAATTAAACATTAGTTGCCCACTTACAGGTGGGCAGTTATGATTTTATTCAAGACTTTCAATGAATTGTTCAATTATTTCTAATGGTGGTGATGGCAATTCTATGAGGAATGTTTTTAGTTCTTCTTTTGTCTTGAATTTTCGGGTAACACCCATCACTTTTTTGCCTCCTGAATATTTAGAACAATGAAAACCATTGTCGTCGGTTCTATGAACGCAAACCATCATGTGCGGGTACTCAATCCACCGAAGAAATAACATAATTGATTTTACTGTAATACAAATTTAAGCATAAAAAAAGGCAGTATGCGAAGAACTCGCTTTACTGCCTTTACCTAACTAACCACTATTCACTGATCGTTAATGGGTCAAAAAAGATGTCATGTTCCAGCTAAGAAAGACGGTAGGCTATTAAACACCTACCATCTTTACCACCTAACCACCTAAATCAAATCGTATATTATTTTTTAACTCTGTCAATAAAGATTTGTTACTCTTTATAGTTGTTTTTTCCTTTGGGCGTTAATCCGTTTGGAATGATTAATAAGATAATATCTATTATCCATCCAATTCCGAAGATTCCTAGCGTAAGAAGGTACAATACTCCTAATCCTGTATATCCCAAATAAAACCGGTGAACCCCAATTAGACCTAGTAAAATGCAAAGAATTAATGCCACAATTTGAAGTTTGCCACCGTTTGCAGCGCTAGACTGTTTAGAATTTTCTTGTTTCTTTGTGTGAATTTTTAAGTCCGAATGCTTACTTGATTCGTTCTTTTGATTACCAATATTCTTTTCTTCCTTTATTGAATTTGCTTGGTTCAATGGTCTTGAATTAACACCAGTTGCCAAGATCATTTCAGGATCATTTGGAGAATCTTGATTTAGCAAAACATTTGAAGCAACAGGCGTTTCATTTTCAATACTTTCATAAGTAGTTACCTTTTGATCTAAGCTGTTGTTTGCAGTAAGTAATTGTTCTGTTTCTTCCGTGGCTATTTTGTCATTTGATTTGTCAGAAGAGTAATGTTTGCGCCATTCAACATGATAACCTGAGTTAAATGTTCTTTTTTGAATTGTACATGATGAAACCAATGCAACTGTACAAATTACTGTAAGCTTTAATAATGTTTTGTTTTTTTTCATAGTGAAAGTTTAAGTTATTCTGATTTACAGGAGAATGAATACGTTAATTCTCCAGATAAATGTTTTCTCAAACTATTAGGCAAAATTCTTTTTAGAGGCGGTTCCGTTCTTAATCATCATTCAGCTAATAGAGCCACAAAAATAAATTAAATAACTATTAAAAAAAGCATGGCAAATGCACATAGTTATTTAACGCATATTAAATGAATGAATTTACGCTTGTCTAATTACTACTTTAAAGACAATTTTTCTTCGAGCATTTTTCGTAAAAATGTAATCTCGTCTTTTAAGGTTGTAATGTGTTCTTTATCAGCGTTAATAATTGTTTCAACGTTATAGGCATTAGCCGTTTCATTATTACTTTGATTAATGATTTTTGATGCGCTTTCACCAAATAAATAGCTAATTGAAACCTCTAAAACCTCGGCAATTGTAACCAATCTAGGAGCGGTCAAACGGGAATCATCTTTCTCCAAACGACCGTAATTACTTTGTGTAATATCGAGGCGTTGCGCCAAAAACTCTTGTGAAATGCCCTTTTCTTCACGCGTTTTTTTTATTTTCAGACCAACTTCATTCATTTATTCAATTTTTGACTAAGATAGTTAATATAGTACTAATAATATTTAAAATTTGAATAGAAAAAACATTTCATAAACAAGATAATTTTGTAACATTGCCTTTGTTAACGTATTAGATCATTTCTAAATTGAGCTAATAACCGCCAATTCTCCACGGTGGTAAGTGTGGAGAACTAACACTATTTTGAAAATGCCATTATTCATATCCTTTAGACTTATTCAGGTAAAACTGACTTTTCACTTTTAAAGTATTGCGGAATTTATGAACCAAGCAATCATAACAATTTATGTCTGTTTCACGTTAATTTCACTCTAATAACCATGAAATTCATTTTATTGACAGGATAATTATTAACCCTAATCAATAGATCCTACCACAAGAATCAATACGTTTCAATATTCACTTTAAACTCAAAAAATGAAAAAAAGAATTATTACTATTTTATGCCTTGCTTTTGCCCAAATGAGCTTTGGACAATATCAGCAATACGAGTATTTACTCACACCCTATCTTTCCCGACCAATTGAAAGTGGTTTTTTCTACTTTAACACGCCTAACAATATTCAGGCGGGTTCACTCTACCAATATTATAAAGCAGCGGTACCTGACTTAGTTAACGATATGTTGTTAATTGACCATCATACAGATCAACTAGTTGGATTAACTCATTACAAATACCAACAGCTTTACAGAAATATTCCAGTTGAGGGAGCAGGTTGCATTGAGCATTACCAAGAGGACGGTTCACTGCAATTCATTAATGCTAAAATTGCTGATTCTATAAATAGCGATGGAATACCTAAAATCACTCCTAAAGTAGCTATCGAGATAGTTTTGAAAAAAATAGATACTGATCCAAAGTTAGTTTTCGCGTGGGAAAGTGCTTCGTGGGAGCAACAAATAAGAACAGATCTTGCGGATAGTTCTGCAACCTGGTTTCCTACGGCAGAATTAATTTTTGCGATTGACGAAATCAAAGATATGACGTTAGAAATAGATGGTGACCGTTATAAGTTAGCCTATAAATTTCTTATTACTACAATTGAGCCAACGTACCAAAGTCATTACTATTACGTCGATGCTGTTACTGGTGATATTTTAAAAGTCCGTTCCACACATATTGACATAACAGGTGATGTGTATAGTTATGGTGCTCAAAACCTCGATGCGAAATGGCGTGGTGGGTTCATTCAAAAATATGAACTAGATGCGGAAGACAATGGACACAATTACCATACAAAGAAATTTGTCAGTAGCAATACCGCTTGGGACGATATGGATGATACGCGAGATGCAAGTACTAACTGGGGGAGTACTTATCTAACAGAAACTTCAACTCATTTTCACGTCGGCGAAAGCTGGGATTATTTTAGGGATGAATTTGGTCGAAATGGTACGAACGGTGCTGGTTCGGAACTTAAAGTGTATACTCAGATTGGCGTAGTGAATGCGCTTTATAACGGAGCTTCAAATTCTGTGTATTTTGGAATTGCTCCAACCTATTACGATTTGGGAATGGAGCCGAGCATTGTAGGACATGAGTATACACATGGTATTACACATCATACGGCGGGATTGGTTTATGAATTCGAGTCCGGAGCGATAAACGAATCATTCAGTGATATTTTCGGAACGATGATTCAGGCAATACAGTTGGAGAGTACATACACCGATTGGATATTAGGAAACAGATTTCCAAACACAATGGATTTTACGCGGTCTTTGTCGCAGCCTGATACGAGAGGTACGCATTGGGATGGCACTTACGATTCAAATAACTTTCCTAACTATGTGTTAGGACAGCCTGACTACTATTATGACAGCTACTATTGTGATTGTCCGATCGAAGTGGATAATGGAGGGGTACACATTAATTCAGGAGTGCAGAATAAGTGGTTTTATATGCTCAGTCAAGGAAATGTTAGTCCTGTTGTTACTGGAATCGGCATGATAAAAGCATCTAGAATTTCTTATCTTGCGCTTACTTCGATGATGATGAATTCAAGCCAGTTCACTGATTCGAGGGAAGCAACTTTACAAGCTGCGATAAATTTGTATGGCGAGTGTTCAATTGAACACCAAATGGTAGCACGTGCATGGCAGGCAGCAGGAGTCGGTCCGGGCAGTTCATGCACCTATACTCTTGACATACCGCAGATCAGTCAGGAAGATTTGACAATTTACCCGAATCCTGCAAGCGCAGAATTAAATATAGCATTGCCTTACGCTACTACTGATGCGATACGCATTTATGACATGATGGGTAAATTGGTTCAGGAATTCACAAATGAAAACACTATATTTCAAGCTGATATAAGTACATTGCAAAATGGAGTGTATAACATACAATTTGCATTTGATGGAAATATCGTAACCAAACGATTCATCGTTCAAAAATGAGACAACTGAAAATGTATTGTATAATACTTGGGGCGCTTTGCGCTCCAAGTATTATATTTTGTCAGAAAGACAATCGCATTTCTTTGCAAACTGGCGTAATTCATAATTTTTTTGATGGATCGTCACTCATAAACAAGAATTTAAACCAAGCAAAAAGACGTCCTAAAAACCTTTTCGGTGGCGCTTTGAATGATTCGAGAGGGATACAGTTTCAAAGGTCACTAAACTCACGCTCTTCAATTTCGGCAGAATACACAGGATTGGACGCAGCTTACGACTACGTGGAAGTTTTTAACAATGCTTCGGTCAAGCCGGTTGTTTACGCCAGATTCTTAAAATTTGCAAACATCACCTATTTAAGAAATATTTCAATTGCTAATAAGTTCCGGTTCATATATGGCGTCGGGATTAACTATGTTTGGGGGTTTGAAAGCATCTATCACTATACATACTTCAACGGTTGGGGCGAACCTCGTTTCTATGGCTATCACCGAACTGATTTTGGCTTAAATGCACGAACAGGAATAGAATATTCACCTATTGACTGGATGACTATTTACACTCACGTTGATTTTCTAGGTATAGTTTACTCAGGGGCAAGGGATTCTTGGGGAAATTATGCAGAAAAGTGGTACGAGGAAAAGTTCGGATTAACAAATATTCCAAGCCGTTATGACCTTTCGTTAAATATTGGAATTGGCTTCAATTTTTAACCTTTTCTCTACATGAAAACACTTACTATTCGTCACGCAATGAAACTGTTTTTTAAGACACTTATCGTTACTTTCCTTTTTTCAAGCTTAGGCATAAGATGTTCGGCGCAAAAAAGAATAATTTCCGAAAATCTCGGTTGTGGGTTTTATTTTTCTCCTGAGCTGAACAATCTCATAATAAAAGATAAAGCATCATATCAGTCGGTTCAATCGGAGTTCGGTTTTTCCGTCGGGGCAGAAATGAATTTTACCCTTAAAGAAAAATTCGTTTTTAGAATAGGTTTCGGTTGCGGGCTGAAGCAATTCACATACGTGAATGATAATGTCGTGTTGAATAACTACTACAATCCGGAACTGGGTTTTATAAATCCTACTGTAACTATGTCCTACGACATTGCTCTCAATGAAGTCCATGTACCATTACTAGTTCATTACAGGCTGTTCAAATCATTCTTTGTCGGCGGTGGGGTTGAGTTCATTAAACCATTCTACTCCCCGTCCTACTACACAATAAGTGGAAATCCAGACGTTGCTTTTAAAAGAACTTATATGTCGGTTGAACTATCCAAAAACGTAGCAATCAGCTTGAGTTTAGGTTATAGAATGAAGTTAGCGGAACCTTACCACTTGCTCATTGAACCAACTTTCAGAATGTACACGAAGGGGTATCGTTTTGGTACTGATGAATTAGGAGAAAATAGCAATCATTTTTATTCTGTTGGGTTAAAAACAACGTTTTGGATTGGAGGAAAATGAACTGAAACATTACAAGCATTTTCATCGCTTGAATCAAATAGTATTGGAAAGCGAGTATCAGGATATTTAACGCTTTGTAATTAGAACAATTCACCAATCTTTCTTTCGAATTCGTTATATGTTGAAAGATTCATTTCGTATAACTCAAATTTTGCACCCTTCTGACCAATATAGTACTCGATTAAAAAACGTCTATCCGCTTGCACTAGTATTCGTTCTGTTCCCAAGAGTTTAAAGATTTTGAATTTTGTATTGCTTGGAAGTAAATCACGAATTGAAATGATTACTAAACAATCTTGAATACTGTCATAATCGTATCGAAATGTATAATCTGAATCCTGCAATTTTTTTGCAAATTCGATTTTAAAAGCTTCTAATTTCTTGCTCATACTTCTTAAAATTTAATTGTTTCAAGTTGTTGTACTTGCTCCAAATCCGCAATTAAAAAGTTCGCAATTTCGGTCAACGGGGTCACAAAAAGAAAAAGCGAATTACGGCAGTAGTTCGCTTTTTCTTTTTGCCCTCAATACTCGCGCTCACACTCGCTCTGTTTTTCAGGGCTTTTTCTTTAGTGTGAGCGTGAGGACTGAGTGTGGGATCTGTGTTCGAAGGTTCAATCAAGTTTCCTCAGATGAAAAACTCAAATTTTTCGTTAACTCTTGATTTCATTGAGTTGCCTAAACATTTAAAGCAGTTCGAATTGAATTGGGTTTTCAGGCAAGATTTTTATTCGATGAAAAGTTTCAAATCCTTCACTAAATAGGTCGAGATATCTCTAGTCGGGTCACAAAGCAAAAAGCCAGTTAATTGATAATCATTTAACTAGATTTTTCTATTCCCCACATATTTCTCACAATTCAAGAATGATTGCTTCTTTACCTCTCTATCAATTACCTGTAGTTGTTAATCTCAAGTTAGGGTCATTTAATTTAGAATCTAAACCATAAAATATGTCAACTGAATCCACGCGATCGTGCCACTAATTTCCACTTGTTGCGAGTTCAATTTACACTTGAATCAGTTATCTCTTTTAGGGGTATTTATATGGTGGCTTGCTTCTCTTTTCGTTAATTAAAGTAAACCTTGCAGTTGTTTTCGTTAGGAAATTCTATAATACCCATCTTTTTTTTGACAACGACATAGGCTCAATATCGTAAGCTATTTATGTGGTGGTATAAAAAGTTGAGATCAGCCACGCCCCATATTCAATAATGTAATTCTTATTTTCATTTTGTTATAAGGTTATTTTAACCAATACTTCCTGCAATTTATCCAGTGAAACGGCTACCTCGTATTGTTGGTTCACTAATAAACTTCCCCCATCGGATTTCACGTATTTGGTAATCTCCTTCACGTTTACAATAAACGATTTGTGGCAGCGAATAAAATTGGGAAAATCACACACGGTTTGTTCAAAGTATTTTAAGCTTCTCGACGACAATATTTTTTCACCAGAAAGCAATGTAATGTTCGTGTATGCGCCATCAGCCTTGAAGAAACAAATCTCCATCAGTTCAATAAAACGGATGGACCCAATAGTGTGAATTGCCAGTTTTTTGTTGTCAGGAATGGCGGTTAAATTATCGCGTAAAACGGAAAGATCACTTGTGCGTTCGCGGTTTTGGCTATATCGACTAACTGCAGCAACAATGCTTTCAGAATCGAGTGGTTTTAGGATGTAATCGATAGCGGAAAGTTTGAATGCTTTTATAGCATATTGATTATACGCTGTGGTAAAAATGATAGAAAAATTTACATCTGTATCGTTAAAGAAATCGAGTAATTCTAAGCCGGAATGACCTGGCATTTCTATGTCTAAAAACACCAAATCTGGTTGGTTTTTGTGAATAGATTTAACGCCTTCTGGTAAGTTTTGGCACAAATCCATTAATTCAATATTCGGACAATTTTCCTCAATAATTCCTTTAAGAAGTTGCC
>CAMLDR010000107.1 GCA_946478775.1 uncultured Flavobacteriales bacterium | reverse complement strand
TTGCAGTCTTACCAATCCAATTATCTAAAAACTCTCTTTTTGAATAGATTTGTTTATTGTTCCCAGGATCAGCGACGAAAATTTTATCCCCTTTGATTTTGTAAACTACTACAAAGTGTTTCTCATTCCAAAAACAAATACACGGCAAAGGTGCATTTTCTTTTAAGTTATTGAAATCTACCTTTAATGCAAGGGTTCTAAACCCAATATTTTCGGCTGCATTGCTAATACCTCCCAAGCTACTCCCAAGACGATCGGTTTCACATAACAGTCGCAATTTTTCAATAGATATTGATCTCCCGTGATATTTGGCTATCATACGAAGACAAGTTGGACCGCAATCCATTCTGTCTAACTGTTTATAAAAAGGGAATTTTTTCTTCATGATAAATCACTCAAGTACTCAACTCAATTATTAAGTTATTCTAAACCAAAATCGAAATATTTGAGACTGTACAAATCTTCAATCTCATAACTTGCAGGTAATTTTTTACCATTGAAGTAAATTGTTGGTGTATAGTAGACTTCTGCCTTATCACACCATTCTCGCATATTATCAATTCGATTTTTTTGCTTTTCTAGTAACTCTTGATTAATAGGAAATTTTGATTCTAACGTTTCATAATTCCGATCTTCTGTTAAATACCAATAGTTCATTGCCTCATGAAGTTTTTTATCTTCACCCATTTCTGCTAAAGCAAGAAAATGAGATACTGGTAGTCTCCTTTCGTCAGTCGAATCGCTATAAATATTATATAGTGTTACAATTTTAATGTCCTTATTGATCTCTAAGAGATTATTGAATTTTTCATGTGCAAGATTGCAATAATGGCATGCGGGACTACAAACCTTAACAATGATGTTTTTTGCATTAGGGTTGCCTTTAGTAATGATTCCGAATTCTTGCCATCCATTAATTAAAGAAGGTTGTTCAGAAAGAGTTTGTTCAAATATATCTTGCCTTGAAATCAATCTTTTAAAAGAAGATTTGAATTTATCTGATTCACTAGACTTCTTTATGAATGGCTTTACAAAGTTCCATAATAGCAGCGGAACTAAAGCACAAACAACCAATAATAAAATCTCAAAAGCTTCAATGCTTAAAGAGAAATGTCCATAAAGCAAAGTCCAAGAGAATTGAAGTAATAATGTTAATTGTACAAAAAGGCATAATTTACACCATTGCTTTATAACAAAATACTGATAGCTTAAACTAAAAGGAATGTACAGGGCTGTAAGAGCGCTTAAAATTGAAAGAACATTCACCTTATGAATATATTCAATTCCGGGAATCATCAAATAAAGAAATATAGCTGAGAAATAATAGAAGCCAATTTCAGCCCAAGAAATACCAAAAATTTTAGATGCCGAACTACTTAATATCGCATCACAATTTGTTTTTACCCCAGTCGTACAAATATTCTTTACAAATTTATTGGATTTATCTATTTCGAAAATGAGTAAAAGAACAGATATTGACAAACCAAATAAAGATAAAATTAGATAGATTGTACCTGGAATAATTGGATCTGCTGATTTGAAGAAACTCCATAGTCCTAAACTAAAGAGTGCCATAAAACCAATTCCAAGAAAGGCGTTTTTCGATCTGTGTTTATTTACTAAGCTATTGTTCTCCGAATATCGACTTTCCTTGCTCTCATTTGTTGCCTCGACGAGTAACACAATTTGAGATTCCCAAGCACTAATGAAACTGTTTTTTGAAACCTTACGAACTCCAGTGTAGTAGTATTCAACCGATTCTTTAGAAATATCGGTAACACAAACAAAATCTTCCGTATTAATTTCAGGATTATGGATAAATGCAAAAAAAGGAGTTGGTAACTCTTCTAGTTGATCAATCTCAACCTTTAAGGCACGGTTAACGATTCCATATTGATTTATCGTATCACTTAAACTTAAAAGACTTGGGTAAAAAGGATGATTTGTTAAGGTTGTTTTTAGTCCTATTTTAGTAAAAGGGACATTTATTTTTTTCAATAGTTTACTAGTAACGGAAACGAGTTGGTTGTTAAATTCTTCTGCCATTTTATTTGTGAATTTTGATAGTCGTTATAGGGTTAAATATTAAGTTTTCTAAGATTAGTTTGAATGTAACCTCAGTAAGTTTATAAGATCATCATGATTAACGAATGCATCAATAATTTTACCTTCCTTATCGATAAGTATTTGACGAGGTACTCCACTAACACGATAAAGTTTTTCAAAATCTGAATTTCCGGAATTCAAATTAATAGCTGTGTTTTCAGGGTGCTCATTTAAGAATCTTTTCCATTGAGAAAGGTCTTTATCTATACTTATAAACAAAAACGTGATATTGCTGTACTGCTGTTGATATTCCAAAATGTTAGGCATTCCTTTAATACACGGTAAACACCAAGTAGCCCAAACATCAATAAATACAACTTTACCTTTTAGATCACTCAAAGAATAAGTTTTCCCATCAAACGATTCTAAACTCCAATTCGGAGCCATTTTCCCTACCGATAAAACATCATATTTAATTTTCAAATCATTTAAATGAGTTGAGTAAATAGACATCGGGAAATTTGTATGGAATTCTTCAATGAGTAAATCAATATCTTTCGTTACTCCCAGATTTGACATACAAAAGACTAAATTGGCAGATAATATGTGTTCTTTGTTAGCATTACTATATATTGAGTCATTAAAAATATAATCGTTTGCTGCACGCGGGTATTTTTCAGGACCCAATACAGAATAGGGAACGGATCTAATAAGTCGAAAGTTATTGTGCCAAGTTAAGAAGTTTTTGAAACTGACTGAACCTGCCTTAACTAGCAGAGAATCACTAAATAATTGATTAGGGCTGATTCCAAGCTTATTTAATAGATTCAAACTGTCTGCTTCTTCCACAGGCAACAATGAAATCATTTGTTGTTTTCTGCCGAGCAAAGTGGAAATTAAATGATTGTACAACAGATAATCACTTTCATTATCTAAAACAACCTTCTTTTTTTGAATTGAATAATATTTTTCAAATTCAGCATCTAACTTTAAAAATGCTGATACTATATCATTAATAGGTTTTCCTTGGTCGTAAATCAGTTGAATCTTTTTTTCCCGAGGCTCAATATAATTGTCACAATTTAAAATCAAATTATTGATGCCAGAACCATCGCCACTAAAACTGACTTCCCCTGCCTTAATGCTAATCATTAGTTTAGATGGTTTATTAAAGTAAATGATCCTGTAAATACTTGTCTTTCCTTTGAAAAAGGATAAAATTGCGAAGGTATTATTCTTGAATGGAAAATTCATTTGCCCTATACCACTCGCATCAAGATTAATTTTTTCTTTCTGATATGGAAAGGCAATATTTATCTTTTCATTTGCTAGTTCTCTTGCACTAATGCTTATCGTTAATTCTCCTGCGCTTGCGCTACCTTCTAATAGGATACAGATTAAAGCAAGCAAAACAATATACAATTTCATAATTCTTTCAGTGGATTTTCATCTAATAGTCAAAAATTAAGCCAGTGTTTATTACAAACACTGGCTCTACTTAGGTTATTCCTATGGATTTCTTGGCGGTTTTATAAGAGAGCAGGTACCTGTAATAGTTTGACCCTCTGTATTGTCTCCGTAACAAGAGCAATTCCCCATTGCGTCCTTAGCGCAAGCGATAGAAGAACCTCCTTCAATAGAACATCCTGAACAGATCTTCGGTCGGTCTATTTCTCCGCCAATAGTGCTTCTCATTTGGAAACTGTTTAAAGCAGTTCCAGCAATAGAATTGATACTTTTCATAAATAAATTGATTTGTTTTCCTCACACTTTCCACCGTGAGGTATAGTGGTTGTTAGAGGTTTTCAGCGCTGTGGTTCTAACGATTGCAAGTATAACTTTTTTTTAAGATTCCATTACAATTTGCCGTGTAATAATTTATTACTAATCGATTTAACAAGTTCTTCCCTGGATTTTTCTAAAAATAAATCCAGTTTTATATTAGTCAGAAAACCCTATTTTTGGAAAACATTCATTCAGTACAAGACATGGTAGCAGATAAAAAACTCGTAATTGGTCATAAGGTTCGCGCAATTCGTGAAATGCAAGGTGTATCGCAAGAATTTCTTGCAGAAAAATTAAAACTTTCTCAAACGTCACTAAGCAAAATTGAAAATGGAGAAATGAAAATCGATTTTGAAAGACTGTGTGAAATTGCAGAAATTCTTGATGTAGACATTAACACGATCATTAATTTTGATAAATCCGTTGTTTTCAATAGCTGTAACCAGTCAGGTTATATCAATAATAACAATATTCACCCTCTTGAGCATATAGCTTCAATTTATGAGAAGTTGATTAGCGAGAAAGACGATAGAATTAAATTTCTTGAAGGCCTTGTAAAAAAGGAGTAATAATTTATTACCAACACCATAAAAAAAATAATTATACATTTATCATGATTTAGGTGGTTAGGTTAGGTTGAAAAAAAGCATTGGAGCGCCTGTTTCAATGCTTTTTTCTTAGAATAAAATAATTAAAGAAATATAAGACCAGTGAATAGTGGTTAGGTAAGCGTGGCGTATAGGTTTGTCCTTGCGCCATGTTTTTTTATGTAAAGTGCCACATAATTTATTGCTTTTAGATTTTGTAATTAGAAGTTAATACTTCCAACTAAATTGTTAGATTAGTCAAAAAATCACTATTTAATATGGAAGAAAACGCACGTTATCATATAACTTTCCTTCATGGAGAGGAAGAAGTTTTCAAATGGAGCACTACGTTAGCACCTGTTATACCAAGGGAAAATGAACATGTGTTTTTAGTAACAGATTTACCTTCTCGCGGTCAGGGTCAGATGTGGATAGTCCATGGTGTGACGTATCAATTGTATATTAGCGAAAGTTCCGCAGAGCTGAATCAGGTATTTACTATTCATGTCACATCCTGGACAGAAGGATTTGAATAATGTAAATTTTAGAAATCCTTTTTTTCTTTAAAAAAATAAAGTATAAAAATTATTAGTTACACTTATGTGTAATATATTACATATATTTGTATTGCTTAATTTGCTATTCTGTTTTGCATTAAGTGCCAGTAAAAAATGAGGGGGTTGCAGCCCCCTTATTCAATTCTGACAGGATTATTTCTATCTTTAAGTATGGATCATAATGAAATCATAAACATTTATTTGACTAATGTTCGCATTGGTATCAATAAACTTGACCAAAAAACATTGGATGAAACATCTGTGACTGAAGTAGTATTCGCTGAATATCATAATATGAGATTATATTTTGATTTAAACATAATTTCGAAATTGAGCGATGACGAAATAGAAGAGTTCTTCGAAACTCTTGCTTCTAAAACAAATGAATTGATTGATTCAATAACTTCGGTGCGCAAATAATTCTATATGTCAGAATTTAGTAAAGAATATTTAAATGCTATTGGTTCATCGCTAAAGGGTGATTTCTCATACCAGGATGAACTATTAATGGTAGAAGAAGGAACATTGGTAGATGAAATTTGCGAGGGCTTCGGTTCCATTGGTGCAATATCAATTGCAAATGAGCCTTATTTATTTTTTTCCGGTCGAGATCCTGTAAAACTTTTTGATGCTATTCATAAACTACGTATTAAGCAGGAGATAAGTCTTTTAGACAGCTTACTTACAAAATCACTTCAGTCCTAAACAAAATTCTTTCAACTAAACTTTGCTTTGATTAATATTTCAACATACATTTGTTTAAATATTAATCATTATGATACAAGGTAATACCTGCAAGCTTATTCCTTTGGAAGAGGAATTATCTAGCATCCTATTACCACTATTCACAGGCGTTAAGGCTGGATTTCCTTCTCCGGCAAATGATTTTATTGACCCACAAATTGATCTCACGAAGCTTTTAATTCCGCGACCATCATCCACCTTCCTAATGCGTGTTTCAGGAGATTCAATGATTGATGCCGGAATAAAGGATAATGCACTAATAATTGTAGATAAGAGCATCAAACCGACAGATAACAAGATATTCGTCTGTTACATTGATGGAGAATTTACAGTAAAGCGTGTGAAGATAGAAGCGGGCAAATGTGTTCTACACTCTGACAACCCCAATTACAAACCAATTGTCCCTAATGAGGAAAGCAATTTCATTATTTGGGGAGCAGTAACCTTTGCCATCAATCAAACAACAACCTAAATCAAAATGTATGTTCGCCTTAGTAGATTGCAACAATTTCTACGCCTCATGTGAGCGTGTATTTCGACCTGATCTAATCGGAAAACCCATTTGTGTATTGTCGAATAATGACGGGTGCGTTATTGCCAGGAGCAGTGAAGCAAAAGACCTCGGAATTCCGATGGGTGCGCCTGCCTTTGAATGGAACAAGGTAATGAACAAAAACAACGTTTCGGTGTTTTCAGCCAATTTTGCTTTATATGGTGATATGAGCCAAAGAGTAATGAACACGCTAGCCGATTTCAGCCCCAATATTGAAATTTACAGTATTGACGAATCTTTCATTGATTTGAGGGGGTTTGAACGCTTTGATTTGCAAGAACACGGAGAAAAAATGCGTGAATTGGTTCATCAGTGTACAGGCATCCCGATAAGTGTTGGAATAGCACCAACAAAGGCTCTAGCCAAGCTAGCTAATCGGATCGCAAAAAAGTTCAATCAGTTAAATGGTGTTTACATTATTGATTCGGAATTCAAACGCATTAAAGCTTTAAAATGGCTTCAAATAGGTGAGGTTTGGGGTATTGGTCGGCAGCACTCCATAAGACTTATTTCAATGGGGGTTGATACTGCTCTCAAATTTACTGAGCTATGTGATCAAACAGTTCGTTCTCTTATGGGTGTTGTTGGCCTAAGACTTAAACACGATTTAGAAGGAAAACCAACATTAGATTTAGAAGACATAGCAAACAAAAAGAGCATTGCGGTAACACGATCATTCGACCGGAACTACACAGATTTTTCAGAAATGAAGGAAAGGATTGTCAGTTTCGCAGTAAGTGCAAGTGAGAAACTAAGAAAGCAGAATAGCGAATGTAAATCTTTAATGGTTTTTGTACATACAAATCGTTTCCGGACCGACTTACCCCAATACAATCGTAACGTGGTAATTGATTTGCCTTTTGCTAGTAATTCAGCAATCGAAATTGCTAAATATGCTGTAATCGGTTTGCAACAAATATTTAAAGAAGGATATTCCTATAAAAAGGCGGGTGTAATTCTTAATGAGTTTAATCCTGTCCAGGAACATCAAACTACATTATTTGAAGATAAAGACCAGCGACATATTAAATTGATGGCAACAATTGACAAATTAAATCAATCTTTTGGGCAACAAAAGATTAAATTAGCTAGTCAGGATCTGCGGAGAATTTGGAAGATGAAACAAGAACAACTTTCGCCCAGATATACAACAAGAATAAGTGATTTAGTAAAAGTGATTTGTTAATGTGTTTTCATTCCCAACAAACGGCAGATGCCCAAAAATTAAAAAATAGGTTCAAAGCAAAAATTAAAGAATCTGATGAAAATCTAATAAAAGGAATATTCAATGGTTTTGAGCATAAGCGAACTCCAGTAATTCTAAATGCGGAACCCGAATTAATCCAGTGTGTTGAATGGGGACTTTTACCTGCTTGGGCGAAAGATCGGAAATTACAAAACAGCACTTTAAATGCTAAAATCGAAACTCTATCTGAAAAGCCATCATTTAAAAGTGTACTGCATCAAAAATGTCTTGTAATTGTGGATGGTTTTTTTGAATGGAAATGGTTAGACGATGAAGGCAAAAGCAAAGAAAAATATTTAATCACGATGCCCGACAATGAACCTTTTGCATTCGCTGGATTGTGGTCGGAATGGAAAGATGAAAAAGGCGAAATTCTAAGGACATATACTATTATTACAACCGAAGCGAAAGGTATAATGCGTGAGATTCATAACACTAAATTGAGAATGCCAGTAGTTTTAAAACCCGAAATTGAACAAGATTGGTTAATTGGAAAAACAACCGCAAAACTGTTTACAGATTTAAAAGCTACTCAGGTTTGACTTATTTGGTATATAGGTATTATAGAAAAAGTCCCTAATGAGATTCAGATCAAAAGAAACTGAATTCAATTTCAAACCAAATAACAAAGTATTAAGGTCTTTAACAGGAGAAAATTCAGCCTCAAATTCTTTCCTAACCTCCGGATTCATATAGTCATGATAATTTTGGATCTTGTCCAAATCACTAATTTTTCCAACAGCATAATTAGTTCCAGTGATAAAACCTTCATCGTTTAAAAAAAGTAATCTGAAAAGTAGAATATCTTGTAACTTTTCTGCCTGTAAAAATTGCATGTAAGGATAATCAGCTTTGACAAAACCAAGTGTTTTAGTAAAATCTACTGACGGATACCAAATCGGAATTGGTTTTAATGATTCAATTTTTACACCAACTGTTCTATCTATTGATAGGTAATTAATAGTTACATTCAAATTACGTGTTATTTGTTTCCATTGCTCAATATCTTCATAGAGTTCTGGGAGTTCTTCCATTTCTACTATTTGTACAATGTTTGAATCAAATTCAAACAAATCACCCAATTCAATTGCTTTTCGATTAATCACCATTTTGTTTATTTAAATTAAAGATAAGAGGTAGAAATCTCTCTGAGATGTAAATACTAATTTTATTGATCTATTTCCACCGCTTCGGTAATAATTAAATGTAGAAAATCTAAAATACAAATGGCACGAATTGCATTTTCTTTTGTACCATATTCAAACGAGTGACCATGTAATACTAGATGCCTATTAAAAGATGATTTGCGAAATTCAGGATTAGTAAATTTACCAGATTTCCCATTGCTAAAAGCAGAAATTTCATTGTCTCGAATTTCTAATTGTTCTATTACACTTATAGAGTGATTCCATTCCATTTGTTCAACTTTCCCCCAGGTTTTTAAACGGTATGTGAAGGTCGGTTTTATAGACGAAACTTCATCGCCATCCTCATTAGCCTCAACTTGAATTTCAATCTTTTCTGTATCAAAAAAGCCATTTCCGAAAATGTCATTACAAATTCCGTCAGCTTGTGTATAGGCAAGTACCACAACAGAGTAATAATTCCCACTGTTGAACGCATTTTCAATCTCGTTGAATATTTGCGCTCTATGTGGAAAATCATTCCTGCAATTTTCCAACATTTCAGGAATCATTTTTTCAGCTTCGCTTACAATTAATTCTTCCAATTCCGTTCGATCTTCTTCACGGAAAACCCTTGCTAACTCTGAAGTTGCAATTTCATCAAAAACACGATTACTTAGATACCAACCCATTTCTGAGAACTGTGTGAAATTTCCATAAACTTCTCCGTATAAACTAGGTAAAGTCTCACTAATTCTTTGAAACTGTTTCGCCAATTGAAATATTGGATTCTGTTTTAATAGTTCCTTAAAAGGATCATTATGAAGAAAGTATTCTCGAATAAAAGCTATGTTTTGTGACATTCCCAAAACACTATCTTCCATAATCTCGGCTTTAAGCGTATTATCAAGCTTCAAACATTCTTCAACCAATTCCTTTGGGTGGTTATGTTTTCCTGGATTGTTTCGTATATCGTTTAATACCTGTCTTATAATTTTAATTGGATAATCGTGTTTCAGTGAATCGTTCATAATCGTTCAATAATTAGATTTCTAAAAGTAAAAAAAATGGGGCTAAACGCCCCAAGATTCCTTGGCTTTAGGTTTATTACCATTGTCACCACTAATTTGAAATAGTTTTATTCAATATTATTGATTTTTGGGATAAGTAAATACTTGTTTCTTAACCGAAATTGTATTTGTAAACTCAATGAGTTCAATAAAGCTAGATTCTAGGATCAAAGCTTTCTTTTCTTTTCCACTATGATATCCTATTAGTAGTCCTGAACTGAAAAAAATACCAATTTTTGAGGAGTTCCACCCAAGCATCTTGAGTTGAGGGAATCTCTGCATGAGTTCCTCCGGGGTGTAATAATCATGTTGGGTGGCCATAACGCAATAATAAAATTGTAACAATCAACTTTGTAGCTATGCGGTTAGAGGAAGATTTCCTGACTTTTAAGGTTTACAGTTTCATAATATTAACGAATAATACAGTTACTTATTCCAAAAGGTTTAATTATGGGTTTGTTAAAAAATGACAATATTTTCATTTTTACCCAACCATTTTTAACATGCAATTTGATAATGAGCAAATTAGGATGAATTAGTAATATGCTTTTTTGTTACGCTTTTTTTAGTTAAAACATGAAAAATGACCTGATTTTAACCTGTAACCTTACATGGAAAAAGCTACTTCCGACATGGAGTGACATGGAGTTACCTAGGGTTTGAACCAAATTTCCCTTGTTTTCCTAAAAGTACCACCCCCCATGTCCCCCCATTCCCCCCGTTAACCACACCTGTTCCCCCTCTGTAATCCCCGTAGTCTAGGAGTGATCCCCGCTCTATAGGGCGGTGATACGGGGTGCTTCCCATTCTTTGCGAAAAGAACTTCTGTTTGATCTTTGCAGAAATCACCTAGATCATGGAAAAGTTAAAAGGCGGGATATATATCACTCCCAAAGACATTCAGACCTTATACGGGTGGCAAAACATCCGTAGCGCACAGCGCGAACACCAGCACATCCGCGATGCTCTAAGCATCGAGAATGGTTTTCTCACACTCAAACAATTCTGTAAATACAAAGAATTGGACGAAGAGGAAGTCATTTCATACCTCAACCCTTATCGTTAACACCTAAATTTTTTCAGTCATGCAATTAGAAAAAAAAGACATCAACATCTTCCTTATGCTATGGATCAAGAACGATCCAGATTTATGGGGAGAACTTCGGGACATTCAAATTAAGCTTCTCCTGGACCGCATCGTAAAAGAAAAATCCTATGCTGATCTTGCAAAGGAGAATGGAACCGATGAATTTGTAATGAAGCAGATCTTCGAAGCCATTCTAACTAAGATCGACAAATTAATATCACCTGATGTTGCAAGACATTTGCGAGTGATTAATTCTAAGTTGGATGCAAGACCAGATAAGCCATTCGATGTAATGGAAATCTATCTGAATTGAGCCAATTATAGCGAATGATTCCGAACAATTGCGAATCGAAGCGAATCGAAGTGATCAATTGCGCAATGGTTCGGAATCAGAAGCTCGAAATTTGGAGAAAGAACAACGAAAAATAATTAAGATGGAAAGCATAGGTATAATAAAAGACGTAATAACGTTTAACCCCTCTAACAGGAACCGGATTTACCATGAATTTGAAGGAATTTATAAAGGCTATTACATTCGTGCCAAGACTGATAATTCTCATAAGCTAGGTTATGCAAGTTACGGTATTAAAGGTGGAGCAGTAGAATATTTAGAAGTTTGGGAAGAAAGAGTGCTCATTGGCAAGGATTCTTTAAAATCCACTAAAGAGAAACGTTTAACCGACACACACGATCTTAGATTCAAGTATTATAACAAATGGGAAAGGAGGTCAAGAACAAAAAAACATGCTCATATTCTCTCCGAAATAGTTAAACAACTTGAAGTTATAGCTGATAGAAAAAGAACATTCTTTTAAATAAACACATGGAAGCCCTATTAATCATCAACAGCATATTGGTAGCCGTTTGCCTGTATTTCGTCAAAGACTTTCATTCAGACTTTAAAGAAATGTCAAAAAAGGTCGGACGATTAGACGGACAAGTAAGGAACATATCATTTAAGCTCAATGCCCGAAATCGGGAGAAACAGAAGTAAGTTAAGTAGTAAACACCTAAATCAAAAATCAAATGAAAACCTTCGCGATCATCGCCATTGGAGGATTAGCCCTGGCAGCAGGAAGTTATCTCTACGGCATTAACAAATCCCAATACAAAATTGTGTTGGCAGTTGGAGGAAGGATTCACAAACTTTCATTACAAGGGGTTATTCTGAAAGTTAGTTACAACATCAAGAACCCCACAACAAGTGTCCTGCGAATGTCACCACCGTTAATCCGGATAACATTAAATGGCAAGCAGGTAGCAACAAGTAACATGCGGGAAATCGACATACCAGAGGAAGCCCGCGACAATGACAAAATCATCATTCGTGCAAGCAGAGAAACAGGAGCGATAGAATCCGAAGTCATCATTCCTTGGCTTTCCTTGTTAACTGTAGCACCTGATTTGGTTAAGAAGCTTCAAAACCAGGATGGTAAAACAAAGCTTACAATCAAAGTAGAAACACAGGCACGGGTATTCACCTTGTTCGGAGCATTTCCTTACGAACAAACCACAACAATTCAGGTATGAAAACCGGGGCAAGACGAATCGAAAGCGGAAATCAGTATAACCACCTATTTCCCTCACCGGAAGGAGAAAATGTCCGCATCAAGAAACGTGCTGAACTGGAAGACACGGTTGCTTTAATGAAAAGGGTAATTAATCAAACCCTTTCCGATACCAGTAAGGTCGCGAACTTACTGAAATCGGGTAATGAAAAGCAAACGTTAGCAAATGTATGGAACTTCTGTTTTAAGCATTTGCAATATCGACGAGATGAAGAAAATATAGAACAAGTAAGACGTCCTGCCCGCACCTGGCGTGACCGAAAGCAAGGCGTAGACTGTGACTGTATGACTGTATTTATCGGATCGATTTTATTAAACCTGGGAATTCCCTTTGTAATAAGGTTGTCTAGGAATAGTATGAGCGCAGCAGGGTATGAACATGTTTATCCGGTTGCAATTACAAATCAGGATGAGGTAATAATGGATTGTGTTGTTCATCAATTCAATTTTGAAGCACCTTATCTGGAAATAAAAAACATCGATATGGAATTGCAGTATTTGAATGGCTTCGATGATGACGACTTCGACGATTACGAAGAAGTAGACGGATTTGACGGCTATGACGATGATTTCGATGATGATGATCTCGAAGGTCTGGACGGGAAAGCGAAAAGACAAGAAAAGAAAGCAGCCCGAAAAGCCAAGAGAGCAGAAAAAGGACCGTTAAAGGAACGGATCAAAAAAGGGATTCAGAAAACTTTGCACGTAGTGAACAAATTGAATCCTGCAACTGCTTTGCTAAGAGCAGGTGTGTTGGTCAGTATGAAGACGAACCTGATGAAAGTTGCCAGTAAATTGCGTTACACGTATTGGACAGATGAACAGGCACGGCAGAACAACGTAGATATGCCAAAGTTTCTAAAGCTGAAAAAAATCCGCGAAAAAATTGAAAAGGTCTTTTTCGGTGCGGGTGGTAAACCAGCGAATTTGAAAAAAGCTATTCTAACGGGTCGCGGTAACAAGAACAGAGCCGTTGCGGTGAATGGTCTGGGGTACGCACCAATCTATGATGAAAGTAATCTACGTTCAGTTATTGGAGGAGATATGTATTCCGATGAGTTTGATTCTGTACAACATCCAAGTGGGATTAATGGACTAGGATCAATTACTGCCGGAGCAGCTATTGCAGCAGCTTCAGGAATCATCGGGACGATAGCAGGTCTAATCAAAAAACTGAGCGGGATTTTCAAGAAAGGTTCGAAACAAGAGCAGCAAGATATTATTCAAGACAACACGGAAGAAGGAACCGTTGGAGAAAAGAATGATTCTTATAACTCGGAAGAGATTGGTGAATACCTGGACATGGCAAAAGGGGCATTAGCACCTGAACCGACATCGCTACCATCCCCTCCACCACGTTCCGCAGCTCTTGCTCCACCTGATGAGGATGAGCCAACGCCTACACTTCCGGTTCCTGCTTCTCAAGGGGCATCTACTGAAGCCGTTGATTTGACCGAATTAGATGACACTCAAGAAGTAGCAGCTAGAAGTTCGACAGCAATGGCTAAGTCAACAACCACACCAGATGCAACTAAAGGCGGTGTATGGCAATGGATAAAGGATCATCCTTTAACCACGGTCGGAATCGCAGCAGCAGTTGTCGGAGGAACGGTACTTGCTATCAGAGCTTACCGAAAATCAAAAACTGGAAAATCGAAAACAGTAAATGGTCTTGACGGATTGGATGGATTAGATGGAGTCAGAAGACGAAAACGTCCAACAAGCCGAACGACCACCAAGCGTAAAACGGTTAGAAGAAAGAAAACAGGTGCGAAACCTCGCACTGGAGTTCGCAGAGTAAAGTTGCTTTAACAATCAAACAAAAGCAAAATGCCAAAACGCAGAAAAAGTCCGTCAGGATCAACTGGATCAAAGATGCCATTCTTCAAACGCCTGGCAGACGGAAATGACAACAGAACCTCAACCAAACTGATTCGATCAGGAGTAGATGTTGGTGGAGCTTTAGCAGGGGGACTGCTTGGAGCAGCCATCGGTAAAAACTCAGCTCTATTCGGTTTAGGGGTTTTAGTAACTGGTAATTTCATGGGAGACAAAACTGGACTGTATAAAACAATCGGTGCGAGTATGTTAACCTACGGAATTGCAAAGTTCCTTCAAGAAAGTGATACTGCCAATAAAAGCGTTCAAGGTCTATCCGGCACGGAAGGCGTAAAAGAAC
>CAMLDR010000106.1 GCA_946478775.1 uncultured Flavobacteriales bacterium | reverse complement strand
TGTATCGCAACAATTGACTAAATAAAATTATGATCGGATTTGCTATTCGCAGTTTAATAGCTGCAGGGTTGTTATTCTTAACAGTTTATTCTTTTTATACCGGCTATTGGGGTTGGGGGATCTCCCTGATCATTCCACTGGCATTGGTAATTCTTTCTTTCATTTACAATGAGAACCTTGCTTTTACGCTGAACCACATGCGTACGGGTAACCAGGACAAAGCTCAGCGTGCAATTAACCGCATTACAGCACCGCAGTATATTCTTGCGAAACGCCAAAGAGCTTATGTGATTTACATGCAGGCGCTTTTAAACGCTCAATCACTTCCTCATGCAAAAGTGGAAGGAATGCTTCGCGAAGCTATTCAATTGGGGCTGAAAAGAGGCCACGACAAAGCCATGGCACGGATGCATTTAGCAGGTATTTGTGTTCAAACAGGACGCAAACAGGAAGCAGTCACTCTTTTAGCTGAAGCTAAGAAAATGGATGACAGCGGAATGCTGAAAGACCAGATCAAAATGATGCAGGGCCAATTGCAGAATGCTCCTTCCAAAAACCAAATGCGTATGGCGCAAATGATGGGAGGCCGCAAAAAAATGCCTAAAATGCGTTAATCGGACAAATGAAACTAGTTGCTGATTTTCCGGAAAACTATGAGCTCATTGATGCAGGTGGCGGAAGGAAATTAGAGCGCTGGGGAACTGTTACAACCATTAGGCCGGAACACCAGGCCTATTTTGGGGCAGTCCTTTCCCGAAAAGAATGGAATCATCTTGCCGATTGGGAGTTCATCCCAAAATCAGAAGGTTCACTCCAGGGAACCTGGAAAAAATTGAAAGAGAAAGCCCCGGAATCGTGGTTATTCACTACTTCCGGTTTGACCTTTCATTTGCGGATTACCACCAACAAACACATCGGGATTTTCCCCGAACAACAGGTCAACTGGACCTTTCTTTCCGATAAGTTGGATTCATCCAAACGTTTTTTAAATGGGTTTGCATACACCGGTGCAGCTTCTGTCTTCGGGAGAAGAACGGGTGCTGAAGTCATTCACTGCGACAGTATCAAAGCCATGCTGGACTGGGGTTATCAAAATCAGGTTGAATCGAACCTCGATGGTATCAAATGGGTACATGAAGACGCTTTGAAATTTATCCGGCGGGAAGTAAAGCGCGGAAATAAGTACGATGTCGTTCAATTGGATCCTCCCGCTTGGGGACTTGGAGCTAAAGGAGAGAAATGGAAATTGGAAGGACTGCTGGGTTCTCTGATTGGAGAAGCTGTTCAATTGGTCACTGAATCCGGTGTTTTGATCTTAAATACTTACTCTCCCAAAGTAGATATTGCCTTCATTCAAAAGATCACAAAGGAATTGGGAATTCCGGGTAAACAGGTAGAAAATTCGGAACTGTGGTTCAAAACAACCAGTGGTAAAGAATTGTATTACGGAATTGTGACACGGATTTATAAGTAATTATTTTAGACCTTCGACTCTGTTGCGTCTATGCAGAAGCTTCAGCGTAAGCATTCAGTCGCCTGAGTAATAATTCGGAGAAAAAGCAGGGTAGCTGAGCGAAGTCGAAGCTACTTCGCCTTTTGGTTCACGATTCCATGCTGGATAGCATACATGACCAGACCTACCACATTCCTTGCTCCTACTTTACTCATCATCAATGTGCGGGCGCTTTCTATGGTGCGGCGGCTCTTAAATAATTTATCAGCAATTTCCTGGGTAGTCATTTCACTGCAGATCAACTCCAGGATCACCAGTTCATTTTCATTAAAAATACTTGCTGCGCTTGCCATAAAAACAGGTTGGATCTTTCCCGAATGAACCATTTTGGCAATAAACATTTTGGAAGTCCGGTCGTTCAGATAATAGCCTGTTTCCACTGCTGATCGGATTGCCAGCTGAATTTCTTCCGCATCATCGTCTTTGGACAAATACCCGTTCGCGCCATTTTCGATGGCCATTTCAACGAACTCCACATCATCGTACATGGATAAGAGCAAAACTTTTAATTCTGGGAACCGTTCACGGATCTCTTTCGTTGCCTCTATCCCATTCTTCACCGGCATTCTAAAATCAATCAACGCCAAATCGACCGAATTTGTATGCAGCGCGTCAATGAGCAACTGACCATTTTCAACTGCCAAAACCACCTCAAATCCTTGAATATCATTGAGCAATTTTGTTAATCCATTTCTAAAAATAGATTGATCTTCCGCAATTGCAATTCTTATATTTCCTCCTTCGCTTCCCATATTAAAATCACTTTTGTGCCGGGCTCCAATAATTGATAGCTTATTTTCGCATCAATCTGCTGGCTCCGGCTTTCAATATTTTTCAATCCCAAACTCTGGGATTTTCGTTTATCTTCTTTAGTAGGAATAAATCCTTTTCCATTATCACTAACACTCATTCGGATCCCTTCTTCATTCTGCTCCAGCATAATTTCTATTGCTGTTGCATCCGCGTATTTCAAAATATTGTTTATCAGTTCCTGCAAGATACGATAAACAGCCAGGTTTACTTCTCTTGTCTGAGATTCATGAACAGGATCATTGACAGCAATAATCGAGAACTGTACGTGTTGTATTTGCTGGGTCAGGGTATTTACCAAACTTTTCACAGCCGGAATCAGTCCCAGTTCTTCCAGAATTGTCGGAAGCAAACGATTGGATAAACTCCTGACTTTACTGATGGTATGCTGAACTCCCTCATTTAACAACCTGCGCTCATCATCATCAATGGGCAATGAAGCAAATGAAAGCTTGAGAGCAGTTAAGGAAGACCCGATATCATCGTGCAGCTCAATTGCAATTCTGCGCTGTTCGATCTCTTTTGCATCCAATATGGCATGCACCATTTCATTTTTGTAATTCAACTCCATTTGAATCATTTCCTGCTTTTTGCGCCGCATTTTCTGCTGGTACAAAACCGCAAACACAATGATACTCAAAGCCATGATAAACATTGCCAGTGTACCAATGATTAAAAAGAGCCCTAAGTTAGACTGCGCTTGCTGATCCATAATGCGTATGAATATAATAGATTATACAATAGGATCATTCCAAGATTACCCTTGTTCAGAATTTTGAGCATTTCATCTCCCAAATAGCCTCCCACCAGGTAATCATAGAGCAAATTGTAAATTAAGGTGCAGGAATGTCCAAGAAGCAGGGTGCCTCCAACAAGAAAATAGATTTCCTTAAATGGATTAAATACTTTCTCCATTCGGAACATTTCGATAAAATAACTAATGATTATAAACGCAATACAAGCAAATGTAATACCGGTTTGCACCGATGCATGATCTTGCCAATTATCAAAAACGTTTGTCAAAGTAGTTAATATAATACCAGCTGTTACGACAATTAACAATAATACTTTACTTCTTTTCCTCGAAAACTGGTTCAAAAAGAAAAAGGTTGGAAAAATTAATTCTATGTACAGATAAATGCGATAAAGCCACAGGTTATTGATTTTATAACTAGAAAGTATAGCACCTGTTATTTCTATACATACTGTTAACAGTAAATAAGTCAATAATAACCAGCTAACAAAAGGAAGGCGCCTCTGAAACCAAAGCGCCAATCCAATTCCTATGGGAACACTGTAGGATGAAAGGACAAAATACTCCCAGCTCCCCATCTATTTAACCTAAATTACCATTCAATGGATTTGCTGCGCTTCCACATGGAGGACATTTAACTCCATTGTCAATAATCACATTCAACAAGTCGTTTTCAGCAGAATCAGCTCCTACCATAACCAACTCTAATTCACCTAGCTGATTTTTCCCCATATAAACGCGGATTCCTTTACAATCTCCCTGAGCAAGGATTGCTTCAATATGAGTTCTTCCGATAAACATACCTTTAATAGAGCTCATTTTAGCTTCGCGGAAGTTTCTTGTTAAAACCGCACCTTCTTCAAGTGTAATTTGCTTTCCTTCGTTTCCATCAAATGACATAATACATTAGTTTAAGTTATACCATCCAATATTAGATGGAATAAATTGAACTTCCAAACGGTCAAAACACCGAAATCGACCATACCCCTGATTTTAATAGCTTTAAAATTTTCACAAATCAAAAAAAATGTGGTTTTCCGCAATGCATTTTCAGTAAAAATACGGTTGTTTGGATCAAAATGGAGATATACATTTGTTTCAACAAAAAGAAATTAATTCATTGTTTGAGATGTTACATGAGCTAATAAACAAACCGAGAGTAGATGTTCACAGCAAAATGAATATCTCATATTGGAGTAGTGAGTTGAAGTGTTCTGAAGAAGAGTTGCTTTATTGTATATCGAAGGTTGGTTCTTCGGTCTCTGCTATCGAGAGTTACTTACATATGAACAAGTCATTGCTGCAGCTTTGGTCTTCACGGAACATTGCAATCTGATGATACTAAATATTATAGCAACAGGTCGTTAAGAAATTACCGCTTCCACTTTCACTGAGTTTTTGCGGCCTGTTGCTTACTTTTTTTTCCTTCGTTCACTCAACCAATTTGGAACATTGGCCGGTTTGTTTGAAGTATTACTATTAACGTTATTCGTTTTACCACTATTCATAGCTTGACCGCGTTGATCTCCCAATAACCGGGAGATTAGCTCCGGTCTTTTTGCTTTAGTCAAACGATCCTTAATCCAATCCCTGTTCTCGCGTTTATACCAAAAGAAAAAGCGGTTTTGATTTTTCTTTTCATCTGCTCCTTTTGCCGTATAAATAGGCTTCAGGGTATAGGGATGAACTCCTGTATAGTAAATGACCTCCGAAACAGTCATCGGTGTTGGTGTGAAATCCTGGACCTGTTCCAATTGGAAACCCATGTCTTTTGTTTCTGCGGCAAGATTGGCCATATCCGCTTCCTCACAGCCCGGGTGGGATGAAATGAAATAAGGAATCAAAGGCTGATTGATCTTGTTCTTTTCTGAGATCCGATCGTACTTTTCCTTGAATTTATGAAAATACTTGAACGAAGGTTTTCGCATAACCCGCAGTGTAGCATCGGAAGTGTGTTCCGGAGCCACTTTCAGTCGGCCGCTCACATGACGTGTAATCAACTGCTCAATATATTCATCGTGATTTCCATCCTCGTTATTCTTGTTGAAATCATCCACCAGCAAATCGTAACGAATTCCGGAGCCCACAAATGCTTTTTTGATCTGCGGATGTGCATCTATTTTACGATACAGGTCCGTCATTGCTTTGTGAGAAGTATCCAGGTTGTTGCAAATCACCGGGTGAATGCAGCTTGGGCTTGAACAACGTTCGCAAATAGCCTCTACCTTCCCCTTCATGCGGTACATATTCGCGGAAGGACCACCAATATCGGATAAATAGCCCTTAAAATCCGGAAGTTTTACCACCTCATCAATCTCGTTCAAAATACTTTTTTCGGAGCGCGACGAAATGAATTTCCCCTGGTGAGCCGAAATGGTGCAAAAGCTGCATCCTCCAAAACAACCACGGTGCATATTGATCGAAAACTTGATCATTTCATATGCAGGAATTGTGCCCCGTTTCTTATACTTCGGATGCGGCAAACGTGTGTAAGGAAGATCAAATGACTGGTCCATTTCCTTTTCGGTCATGGTGCGGTAAGGAGGATTGATAATCAGTGTTTGAGAACCAACCTGCTGCGTGATCCGGTTTGCCTTCAGCTTATTGGACTCCACTTCAACAATTTTGAAATTTGCGGCATAAGCCAACTTGTCCTTTTTGCACACTTCATGACTAGCCAATTCAACGGTTTCCCACTGTTTGTTTTTCGGAAGTTCTTTGGAAGCATCCTGAAGGAAAGCCACCTGGTTCACCGTTGTCAGTGAACTAAAAGGAACTCCTTTTTTCAAGAGGCGAAGTACATCCCTTAATGGCTGCTCACCCATTCCGTAAACCAATAAATCAGCCTGTGAATCGACCAAAATGGAAGGCAGCAATTCATCTTTCCAATAATCGTAATGGGTAACCCTTCTCAGAGAGGCTTCAATTCCTCCGATCAGAACAGGAACATCCGGATAGATTTCTTTTAATATTTTGGTGTAAACGGTCGTTGCATAATCCGGTCTGAAACCCGAAACACCTCCTGGTGTATATGCATCCGTAGAACGCAGCCGCTTTCCGGCAGTGTAATGGTTTACCATGGAATCCATGCATCCGGCAGTCACTCCAAAAAAGTACTTAGGCTTGCCCAGTTTTTTGAAATCGCGCAGATCATCCCTCCAGTTTGGCTGTGCGATGACGCCAATTTTAAAGCCTTCACTTTCAATGATCCGTCCAATAACTGCTGTACCAAAAGCGGGATGATCCACATATGCATCACCGGAAATTAAGATGACATCCAGTTCATCCCAACCTCTTTTTTCAACCTCTTTTGCTGTAAGTGGCAACCAGTCCGTTATTGGCCTTTCCATATCCATGCGGCAAAGTTACGGAAAAAGAGCCGTCCATGCCTTATAAATGACCGTTTTGTATTACATTAACAGCAAACATCTAAGTTCAAGAGGCTGAAAGGGTTCAAAAGGTTCAAGCGTTCAATTTGATCCCGATAGCCATCGGGACTTTAAACTCTTGGGAACATTTTGAACATGAGAGTATATGAACATTTGGTAACTAAAAACTTCACTTTCCCTGTGGTTTGGAACGAAACAAAATGTATTAATTTTAATTGGATGAAGCGAACCCTTGTTTACCTGTTGATTTTATCCGGATTTTTACTTTCCAATTGCACTCAAAAAAAGAAAGTTCCTATCCGGAAGCCTGAAATTGTGGCTGATCTGATCCACCCGCTTTATTTTCAGGAGGAAATTTCGTCACTGATCAACTTTCCGTTCTGGTTTAATGACAGTATCTTTGCTCAAAAAAAAATACAGCAGTTAACCGTTACTTCGTTCAAAGGTGTCATTTCAGATACCAGTGCATACAATCCGGAATCAGAAGATGAAACCTTCCCGAAAAGAACACTGGTTTATACTTTCAATCAATCCGGGAGATTGGTCCAGCTTCAGATAACCGATTTTTCGGAGGGAATTGTGATTTCAAATCAATCTTTCAAAATCAGTAAATCCGGTTCCCTGAATTATTGTGAAGCCATTCAAAAAGACAATTTGTATGGAGTCGAGAACAATACTTTTACCTACGATCCGGTTAAATCATCCTCCAATTACGCTTCTTTTGTGGCATCCAATGACTTGGACCTCATTCACTTTGTACTAAACAGAAAATTCTTTGGCCCGCTTTCAGTGGATTCCCTGGCAAGCCCGCTGCCTAATGACTGGATCGTCCTTGGTTTTCCGGACAAGCCCATCAAGCGCTACAAAGTAAAAAACAAGGTGAAGGAAACATCTGTTTCAAACTATGAATACTTCAGCAAGAACTACCCGAAACTGATAACAAACGAAGATTATCCTTTCTTTAAAAAGCGCTATTTCAATTATAATAAAGGCCATTTTAACGGCTACATTGATTCTACATTCATTGATGAAACATTTGTAACATCTGTCGAATCGCTGATTTATTATGACAACAAACAATTGCCGACAAAGATCATTCATAAGAAAGAACATGCCGAAGCAGTAACGAATTATCAGACCCATGAACTGTTTACCTATACTTATTATCCCTAATGACAGCTTATTTTCGCATTCAATTAACTCATAGTAACATGATCAATACTGCCTTAGACAGAAAATTCATTCTACTGATCATTCTTTCTTTTTCTTCTTTTTTGGGGTTTGCCCAAACAGAAAAAGTAACCATTGAAGGGAAAGATTATTATGTCTATCCTCACCAGCAGGCCGTTATTGGGATGCAGGAATACTACCTGAATTTCGCCGACAAAAGAGAGGTTATTCAAAGAGATGAACGAAACGAAAAAATAGTTTCCGTAAGTATTATACCCGTTACCGAAGGGGAGAAAAAAAATGCACTCCTTCCGAGGTCGTTTAAAAAATATGCCAGGGAATTTGAGCAAATCCTTGAATTCTATCCACACTTGATGGTCACCACAGACAATAGTATTTCGGTAGATCCCACACCTTCTCTTCTAAGTCTTCCGGATGGAGATTACGTCTTGTACTATCGGGACATTCCCTATATTTCCAAACGTGTTTTGCGTTATAAAAACGATGTCGTTGCCGCCTTCTTTTCAATCAAAGACAATCGGGTTGAAGGAGAAAGTACCTGGTTTACTCCCGAAGGAAAAATCGTGAAAACGGGAAATTATCTGAACAGTGAAAAAACAGGTGCCTGGAAGGTATTTGAATACATCCAAAAATTCGATGCAAATGATTCCTACAGCCCCAAAGAATCCATCGAAAGCCGTTTGGAAAAAGTAGTTTACGACACCACAAAAACAACTTTCCATTTTATAAACGGATTGAAAAACGGCCCTTTCACCGTTTATGAGAACCAGGAATTACTGACTTCCGGGAACTACCTGGCAGATCAGGCATCCGGAGCGTGGGAAATCTATCAATTTAGAACGAGTGTGACATTGGATAAAAAAGGAAAGCTGATCGTCACCAAAGAAAAAGACAAAGTGTTGATCGACCGTTATACCCTGCGAAGTGATAAAAAAAGAGGGAAATCGCCGATCATTCGCCACAGTGTGATTCCTTATGAATACATGAATTACGAAAAAACCGATTCCCTGGTGCTGAGAAACAGTTCCGGTGATTCCCAGCGTGGCGAGGAGTATGATTTAGGCTATGAAACAAATTTCCCGGATTTCATCAATTTCCTGACAGTTCTTGAACCGGAAACAGAAAGTCTTGAATTACCTGAGGAAAACCTCACCAGCTATGAAGGAGAAGAACTCTATGAAGGGGATTATTATGAACCTGAATTTGATTTTGATGCTGCACCGGGAACCGAATACAATCCGAATGAATTCTACGAGTTTGCAAACAAAAAACGCTACAAACTCAATGAACTGATCGACTCAATGGGCTATCTTTTTGCCTACGAAGGAATTGTAGAAAGCTACTACCAAAATGGCCAGTTAAAATACCGTTTCGAAGTAAAAGACGGAACACTGCTCAAGGAAGAACCGGTATACTGGGATAACGGAACGATTGCAAATGAAGTGGTGTTTATTGCCGATTCCAATCAATATGTGCAGCGATTTTACGATTACAATGGCGTAAAATACCACGAAACATGGCACGATTCGAAAGGGAATGCTTTAGAAAATTCCGATAAGAGGAATGCAGATTTAGTAACCATCGATGACAAGGAATACGAACGGAATTACAACAATCCGACTTTCATCTATTCGGAAGACAAGGACCTAAAACAAGGCCCGATGCCAGAAAAGATCTTATTGGTCCAGGAACTTTTTAAAGTAGATTCTTCCGTGGCCAAACAGGTTTATTTCTATCCGAAGAGCAGAACACTGAACATCATCCACACCAATTTAATGGGTGATACCGTTTCTACCCAGGAAGTGGTTTTCTCAGAAGATTACCTGAACATGAATGCCACGAAAACCTGGAAATATAAAAACCTGATGCTCAAAACCATTCAAAACGGAACATTGGACGATTATTGGAAATCCACTTTATCAGATACCATTCCGCTTGAAAGGCTCGCATACTATTGGGAATATAAGTATGCGGTTGAGAAAGACGACGAACTGTTTGTAAACGGGAAACCCTTTACCGGAATACTTAAATTAACGGATAAAAAAGGGAATTTTAGTGTGAAAGCCACTGATCAGTCCATTCAGCTCTCACTCCCAAATAGCAAAACAGATCTGAAACTTTACCAGGCCGCTATTAAATCTTACCTGAAATCTAAAAAAAGAAGTGACTTGCTTGTGGGATACACTTCCGAATTTAGTGGTTCGGGACAACTTTCACATGCCGTAACCGGGATGTTCACCAATCTTTACGGGGTATTCGCTGCACTTTACGAACATCCGGATTACAATTTCGACGGAAGAAAAATACCCCGCGAAGAAGAAGAAGTGTACGCTTATACTAAAACGCTCAAAGTAAAAGAAGAATCCGTTTTCACCTCGGTGGAAGGGAAATACCTGAACGGAAAAACGGAAGGGATCTGGACTTACAAAGACCAATTCGGTAAAGTAAGATCCACCATCGGTTATAAGAACGGCGAAGCGCACGGAGACAATTTGGACTATAATGTGGCCTTTCCCAAGCCAAAACCAAATCCAGAGGAAGTGGATTACGGATATGAAGATCCGATTTCAAGATACGAGGAATATCCTTTGAAAAAGACCTATTACCCGGAATCAAAATGCACTTTCAAAAACGGTCAGCTGTCCGGTCCATACATCACTACCAATTGGAAAGGTGACACACTGACTTATGTCAATTTTGTTGATGGAGCGAAGGAAGGACTGGAGTTCAAACGCAATAAATTATTTTTCAGTCAGGCATACTACAGAAACGGGTACATAGACGGGAACGTAAAAACGTATTTTACCAGCCCGGAAAAAGATTCTGTCCTGATTTTTGATCTGAGTTTCAAGAACGGAGCATTGCAGGGAGAATCCGTTGCCTACCATTCCAATGGAAAACTGGCAAAAAAAGGATTTTTCTTAAGCGGACAGCCAATAGACGATTACGAAGCTTATGACACACTTGGTTTCAAATACCAATACGTCAAATTTCAATACAATCAGCCCATTGAGGAAAAGATCTGGGAAGAAAATGAATTGAGCGTTCGTTACGAATTCGACTGGAGAGATTCCATTCCTTTTAATTTTGCAGACATCACCACAAGCACAAGTATTGATCAATTGATCTATCAGGTCGGCTACTCCGATTATGGCCTTTACGAACCTTATTACGGAAGGCCCAGTTTGGTAAACAAAACCGGTATTGACTACACTATAACGAAATACTATCCGAACGACACCATTGCCAGAACCGGGACCATTTCAAAAGGGAACAAAACCGGCTGCTGGAAGTACTTCAACTACTATGGGAAGAAACTAATGGAAGTGGAATATTTCGACAGCATTATCTCAGTCAATGACAGCATTAAATTCAAATCAAAAGGAATACTTTATTACCTGGACGAGCAGAACAACCCTTTGAGCAAAAGCTGGATCATCGAAAAATTTGAAAAGTACGACTGTTCACATACCGACCACAACGAGGAGCGTATGCTTTATTGTTTCTGGGAAAAAGACAGTACACAGCAGCGAAAAAACGGGTACGTAAAAAACTACTACGACAACGGTTCCATTCAAAATGAAGGTTGGGTTAAAGATGGTTTGCCAACCGGGATCTGGAAATTATACGATGTAAGCGGGAACCTGAACCAGGTAGGAGAATACGTCATGGGCAAACGAAATGGAAGGTGGCTGAAAGGCGATTTGGGAAGTGTAAAGAACATGAGTGAGATCTGCTTAAACCCGAATTTGGAAAACCTGGACGCTATTTTGAATTACCAGGAGAAATTACTGGACGTGAGTGTTATTACCTATCAGGCCGGAAAAGAACTGAAACGTAAATACTACGGAATCAATATGAACAACGGAGAAGCTCCCGAGGGGTATTATGGAGAAGAAGATGTTTATATGAACTACGAAGAATAACTAATTGTGGTATCAATTATGTGCTAAAACGCACCCTTTAGTAACCAATCAATCAATAAGTCATACACTTTAGTAATTTTTCAGGGTAACTGTTACTTTAGATAACTGTTTTCGTGGTAAATTTCGATTCAACTTAAATCTTAGTATGATCGAAATAGAAAACACGAACATGGCTAAACTGATGGAGCTAATTGATTCTATCAAGGATATCCGCTTCATTATTCAGACCTATTTTAAAAAGCAATTGAAAAACAACGAGCTGGGAATCACCGTTGAAATGCTGGAGGTCCTGATGGTATTATCACGATCCAATCAGATCAACCAAAAAGAAATAGCTGATCGCGTGAGAAAGAATAAAGCCAACCTTACGCCTATCATTCACAAACTTTCGCTGAAAGAGCTCTTGCTGCGCGAGGAAGACCCAAGCGACAGAAGGAACAATATCATTTCGCTTACCGAAGAAGGGAAAAAACTCTGCCAGGTTTACAACCAAATGTTTGAAGAATTCTACGCGAACTTTTTAAACGAAATTGACGTTAGAAACCTGAACAAAACAATCTCTATGCTTAAAAACATCGGGCAGCAAGTGGTTAAATTAAACTAATTTTTTTCTTTCCCTCCAACTGAACCTATTTAGGATGCGTTTGTACTACAACTTACTAAAATCCTAAACATGAAAAGATTAATCAAACCTTCCCTTTTCATCGGACTCTTCAGTATACCGATGATCATTTTCTCCTGTTCACAAAACGGGGAAGCAAAATACGAGGCTAAACCCGGAAGTTCAAATTTTCAGCAGGAAGACAGAAGTTCAGGCTCAGCAGACGAAGAATTAAAGGCGAAAAAAAGTGTTGTTTCCGAAACCAAAAAGAAACTGATCCGAACCGGAAGACTAGACCTGAAGTCACAGCATATTCAAAAAAGTAAAAACCGATTGGATCAGGCACTCAAATCCCTTGACGGATATTATGACAACGAACAATTCAGTAAATCAGAATACGAATTCCGTTATTCATTAAAAGTGCGGGTACCGGCAAAAAATTTCGACCGGGTCCTTCAGGTAATTGATGGCGGCGGCGATGAGATCGTTTCCAAAGACATTCAGACAAAAGATGTGGGCGCTGAATATACGGATATTGAAACACGGTTAAAAAGTAAACGGGCTTACCTGGCGCGTTACGAACAATTCCTCACAAAAGCCAACAGCATGGATGAGCTTTTGCAGATTCAGGAGAAAATCAGGGCGTTAATTGAAGAAATTGAAAGCCAGGAAGGAAGATTGGCATTTTTAGACGATCAGGTGGGTTACAGCACATTAAATATCGAACTATACAAAACGATCAGCCATCCGGAGATTTCATCGGAAGAACTCGGTTTTTGGGAAAAAGCAAAAAATTCATTAGCAATCGGATGGACCGGAGTAGTCATGCTTTTCCTGGGATTGCTTTCAATCTGGCCGCTTCTTTTAATAGGCATTCCTGCAGCAGTTTATGGTTATAGAAAACTGAAAAAATAATCCCACATTCCAAATTCAAAAGAATTCGGCATTCAACATTCGTAATTCGGCATTCGAATAGTATCTTTACGATTCACATAACTTGATTCTTATGAATTTGAATACATCCGCTGCGTTCGACCAGCAAGAAGGCCTTGTTGTCCTTGTTGGGAAAAAGCTTGAAACGCAGGCCAAGCTTCCAAAAACGGTTGCAGAAGAACTGGAAATCTTCCACAAGAATGCAGACTCCCAGTTTTTACACCTGCCCTTAAAAGGAAAACACTTCGTGTTTATCAAAGACCAGGCAACCGATGAAAAACAACGCATTATGGGGCACAAACTTCGCGGAGTTTTGCCCAAAGAGGTCAAAAGCATTTTCATCGACGGAGGGAAGCCCAACAGTCTTTTGCTTGCCGAAGGATTTGCACTTTCCTGCTATCAGTACCTGAAATACCGGAAAGAGGCAGCAAAAGAGAAATTCGCATTAGAAACCATTGATTTCTCGGCAAAGATCACAGCAGCTGCAATTGCAGAACTTTCAGCTACTTTAAAAGCGGTTTTCTGGGCACGCGACCTGGTAAACGAACCTGTTTCCGGCTTAAATGCCACCCAATTGGCTGAAGCCATTGAAGAAAAAGGAAAAGAAGCGCAATTTTCAGTAACGATCTTAGAAAAATCAAAAATTGAAGCACTGAAAATGGGCGGATTATTGTCCGTAAACAAAGGATCCATTGATCCGCCAACATTTACCATTATCGAATACAAACCCAAAAAACCCAGCAATAAAAAACCCATTGTTTTAGTTGGAAAAGGAGTTGTATACGATACCGGAGGTTTGAGTTTAAAACCAACAGCCGGCTCCATGGACGCCATGAAATCAGACATGGCAGGCGCAGCTATGATGGCAGGAACGATTTATGCGGCAGCAATGATGGAACTTCCAATCCATTTGATCGGGTTGATTCCCGCTACGGACAACCGTCCGGGATTGAATGCTTACGCTCCCGGTGATATTATTACGATGTATGACGGAACAACGGTCGAAGTATTGAATACCGATGCCGAAGGACGCATGATCCTGGCAGATGCACTGGCCTATTCCGAAAAATTCAAACCGGAATTAGTGATCGACGCAGCAACTTTAACAGGAGCCGCTGCTCGTGCCATCGGTACACGCGCTTCCATCATGATGGGAAATGCCGACCGAAAATATTTCAATATGCTGAATGAAGCAGGAATGGAAACTTACGAACGCATGGTTGAATTTCCTTTTTGGGATGATTACTACGACGACATGAAATCCAAAATTGCCGATTTGAATAACATCGGGAACGGCTATGCCGGAATGATTACTGCCGGGAAATTTCTGGAGCATTTCGTAAAAGCACCTTATATCCACATGGATATTGCAGGACCTGCTTTCCTGGACAAATCTCAGGACTACAGAGGTTTTGGGGGCACCGGAACGGGAATCCGTTTAATGATCAACTTCTTAAAACGCCTTTCATAAGATGGAAAAAGAGAAAGAAAAA
>CAMLDR010000105.1 GCA_946478775.1 uncultured Flavobacteriales bacterium | reverse complement strand
GAATTTGGTTGTAACTTTACTGCTTTAATTTGTAGCAAAAATTCTGCTACTTTTAGTGCTCGATCTTTATTTAAAATCATACTGCAAATGTACAAAGTTTTTATTGATAATTCGGTTATAGAATTTTTGGATTCGTCTGAAGAAGTACCTTCCGGGAGGTATGATTTGGTTCTGAATTCGCTGGAAGATGATCTGTCCAAGGTTTTGGATCGCTTTGATTTTTCGAATTCAACTAGTTGTTTATTAATTATTTATGAGGATTTTGAATGGGCTTTCAACCGTGTTTTTCACGCATACGAGTTTATGGATGCTGCCGGAGGAATAGTAAAGTGTGATCGGCAGTATTTATTTATTGAACGACATGGAATGTGGGATATTCCGAAAGGAAAACTGGACTCAAATGAGCAGCCCTGGGAGGCGGCAGTTCGGGAAATTGAAGAGGAATGTGGGATCAAAGGCCCGGAAATTGACCACTTTTTGGGAATCACATTCCATACGTATTCTTACAGGGGCAGACCAACGATTAAAAAGAACTGGTGGTATGCGCTTATTTATTCGGGATCCATGGAGTTGACGCCTCAGGAAGAGGAATCGATCACGCAGGCAGTTTGGATCCCAAAAGAGGAATGGGAAATGATTCGCGGAAACACGTATGAGTCGATCCGGGAGGTGCTGAATATGGCAAACAACTGGTGACTTCGACTCCGCTCAGTCACCGAAATAATATCTTTCACTTTACATATAAAAGGAGACTGAGCGGAGTCGAAGTCCCTTTTATTAATCTATGATCCGGTGTTTCTGAGCGATTTTCACGGCTTCTATTTTATTGTGAGCCTGAAGTTTGCTGTAGATGTTCTCAATGTGTTTGCGGACAGTTGACGGAGAAATAATCAGGTTTTCGGCGATTTGCTTGTAGTCCATTCCTTTGCTCAATTGATTTAAAACGTCGATTTCGCGGGGAGAAAGTTCCGGTTTTGGGGTGTCGGGCTTTTCTTCTGCAGGTTTCAAGGGGTTTCGTAGCAGACGCAGTGCTTTGGAGGCAATTCCGGATGACATGGGGGCTCCGCCTTCTACGATTGACAAAACACTTTGAAGCAGCACACGCGGGTTTTCATCTTTCAGTAAATAGCCGTTTGCTCCGGCCAGAATGGCCTGGAAAATGGATTCTTCGTCGTCCAGTACGGTCAGCATAATAACTTTGATCTGCGGGTAGCGTTCCGAAATAATCCGGGTTGTTTCAATTCCGTCCATTTCGGGCATTTGAATGTCCATCAGTACAACATCAACAGTAGTGTCTTCTGCCAGTTTCTCCAGGAACAGTTTTCCGTTAAATGCATGGAACTTGAATTTCAATTCTCCCGGGAAAAGGGCTAGTTTTTCCTGAATTGATTTTGCTAAAAAAGCGTTGTCTTCGGCTACTGCAATGCGGATCATACGGATAGTTTAATAGTTCACACTTCGATTTCGCTCAGTGTCTTTATTTAAGTAGGTGACTGAGTGGAGTCGAAGTCACAAATTACGTTGTTTTAGATGCAATTATCAATACGTCAGATGCCGAATGTGCACGAAATAGCTGTTCCTTCATTTTCGGATGTCGTCAAGTTGAATTCGCCTCCGATCTGTTCACAACGGTAGCGCATGTTTTGCAATCCGTTTCCTGCGGCGTTTTCTGCTTTGATCCCTTTGCCGTTATCGGTAATTGTAATCAATGCCCGATCCAGTTTTTCATCAAGGGAGATTCGGATCAGAGTAGCTTCTGCGTGCTTCAATGTATTTTGTATGGATTCCTGAATGATCCGGAAAAGGTTTAACAGCTCCGTAGATTTTAAAGGGTAATTCTGTTCCAGATTATTGACAATTTCAAGGGGAATCGGGATCTTACTTTTGATACTTTCAATGCGTGTTATGAGTGTTTCAATACTTCCGTCTTCTGAGTTCATTGCCCAAATGGTACTTCTCAGTTCCTGCATGGTGTTCCTCCCGAAGTCGCTGAGATCATGCAATTTTGAATTGATGAGTTTATTTTCGTCATCCAGGTAAGAAAGGTTATCGATGGAAGAGATCAGGTAGGTGATCTGCGACCCGACATTGTCGTGCAGTTCTCTTGAAATACTTAGTTTCTGTTCGTTCAGTTGTTTTTCACGCAAATAATTCTCTTCTTGCTTGGTGCGAATCAGTTCCTCTTTGGCAATTTTTCGTTTGTGTCTGAAAAATAAGAAGACTACAACGAACAGGAGTAGTAATGTGGCAGAAACACCAATCCAGATTGCTTGGTATAACTGATTTTTAGCGTTTTTAGCTTCACTTTCAGCCAATGCACGCTCGTTCTTTTCCAATTCGTACTTTCCAAAAACGTCGGCAATGAGTTCGTTCCCCTGGAAAATGGAGACACTGTCCCGGTATTTGTTTTGGAGCACTAAATATTCGGCTGCTTTTTGGTAGTTTTTGCGGCTTAATTCCAAATCGGACAGACCGGCGTAAGCATTCATGATCTGCTTGTAGGATTTGGTGTCCTTCACTAGTTTAAGTCCGTAATTCAGGTAAAAAGCAGCGGAGTCTTCCTGTTTCAGATCGGCAAAACTATTCCCGATATTTACCGCAATTATCCCTTCTCCCGTTTTTGAATGCAGTTGTTTGTACAATTTGAACGCCTGCTGATAATATTTCAGGCCAAGATCCGTATTTTGCGCCGCTCTTTCAACCACTCCCAAACCCTGGTAAACCATTGCCAGCTGTTCAGGCTGATTCAGTTCTTTGGCAATCGGAACTGCTTTCAGGTACATTTCCCTTGCTTTATCGTACTGATTTAATTTTTGATAGCAGGAACCCAGGTTTCCATAATTTGAGAGCTGAACCAATTTGTTATCTGTCCGAACAGCTATTTCATGTACATCCAGCTGCATTTTCAAGGCTTCTTTAATGAAACCACCTGCTTCAAGTACGTTTGCGCTGTTCTGATAGATCTGAAGCAGGGTGTTTTCATCTCCAATGGCCTTTGCAAAGCGAATTGCTTCGTTATAGGATTGCTGTGCTTTTTTGTATTGACCTAATTCATAATATCCGTTTCCCAGTTTGGCATAGGAAGAGATCATTCCGGAAGTGTCTTTTAAACGAGTGCGAATTTCGAGCGCTTTGTAGTTCAGTTCCACCGATTTCTGAAAATCCCCGGTTGTAAGAAAGGGCATGGAGTAATCGTTATATGTATTTGCCAATAATAAGTCGTCGTTCAGGATTTTGGCCAATTTCAGTGATTTGGAGCCGAACCCGATGGCTTTTTTTGCATCAGCCCGAAAGTAATAGAAGGTCAAATCGTTTAAGAGTTGTACTTTTTCTTTTCCCTGTTTTTTTGGGATCAGACGTTCCAGCGAATCCAGCTGCTGCTGTGTTTGCGAAAATAGAAGTCCGGTGGAGAGGAACAGGATGCAACTGAGCAGTAACTTCATGAAACTCGTTTTGATTGGAATACGAAGATATCTGATAATTACGAATTATGAATTACTAACTACGAATTGTGAGTCGCAAAGGGTTCAATGGTTCAAAAGATTCAATAGTTCAAAAGGTTCAAAGGTTTAATGATTCAAATTTATGGAGGGTTACTTTAAACATTTTAACCTTTGAACTTTTTTGAACTCCGTTTACGGTATTTTTCCGCATTTAATTTTTTGTTAATTAAACAACCATTCTAAAAAGAGTTCGTATTCTTGTATAGTTAAAACTCATAAAAGAAAAACACATGAAAGTAATAGCAATTCTTGCAGTTTCACTGATTTCACTTGGGACATTTGCACAAACAACAAGCGATGCACCTAAGAAAGAAACAAAAACAGAAGCAAAGTCTCCGGTATCTTTTAAAACATTGAAAATCGAAAGAGCTGAAATTCCTTACGATTCTAAGGAGCCATTCGTTTTCGAATTCAAAAACAACGGGAAAACTCCTTTGATCATTACCAATGTTCAAACTTCTTGTGGTTGTACGGCTGCTGAGAAGCCAACTGAACCTATCGAAAAAGGGAAATCTTCTAAAATCGTAGTGAACTATGATACGAAGCGTGTTGGACAGTTCACCAAAACAATTACTGTTACAACAAACGCATCCACTGAGCCGATCATTTTAACGATTACCGGTAAAGTATTGCCTCAGGAAGCACCTGCTGAAACTCCGGTAACGAACTAAGATTAAGATTTATATAAAAAAAGCCCGAAGCAGATGTTATCATCGCTTCGGGCTTTTTGTTTGATAGGACTTTTTAGTCCTGAATTTCGATTGCAAGAATGCGATCACCTTGTCTGATATCGTCCACGATGTCAACACCTTCGATCACTTTTCCGAAACACGTATGCTGACGGTCCAGATGCGCTGTATTGTTTCTGCTGTGACAAACAAAGAATTGAGAACCACCTGTGTTTTTACCTGCATGCGCCATGGAAAGTACTCCACGGTCGTGATGCTGGTTCCCGCCGGTTAATTCACAATCAATTTTGTAACCCGGTCCACCTGTTCCCGGCATTCCTGTTGCTCCTTCACGTGAATTCGGGCATCCTCCCTGGATCACGAAATCCGGTAACACCCGGTGAAATGTCAATCCGTCGTAAAATCCTTCTTTAGCCAGCTTAACAAAGTTAGCAACTGTATTGGGTGCATCTTCCTGAAAGAATGTAACACGCATATCTCCCTTTTCGGTACGAATAATAGCTTCCATTTTAATAAATTATTTTTTGTAAAATTAATTTATAATTGCGAATTTCTAATTACCAATTGCGAATTGGAACTCAATTGGTTCGCTGCACTCACGAATTAAACACTTATCTGGTTACCGAATGAGGAAGAAAGTGAATCAAAGAATGAAAGAATTCAAGCGGTGATTCTTGGATTCTTACTTTATAATTGGGAATTTGCAATTAGCAATTCCTTTAGTCATTTTAACAAATAGGTTTCCATGGTAACTGCTTCAACTGAAAATGATGTGTAAATTTGTCGCATGAGTCACACAACTATCGCTCGAGATAAGATCAGACAATTTTCATCCTTCTCCCAATCTTTTGGGAACCAACGTACATTCGGGCAATTTCTAACAGCACCATTGAGTTCCATTTCGGATCTGCATGTACAGGCATTCAAAAAGAAGGAAGTTTATTCTTCAGATACGCGCAGGAACCTGATCGCGGTTTGGAACAGTCAAATCGGTTCTTACGTTTCGAAAAGCCAGGCTGAAAATTTGAAGTTGCTGGAAAACGAAAATACGTTCACCATTACAACAGGTCACCAGCTGACCCTTTTTGCAGGACCTCTTTATTTGGTCTATAAAGTATTGCACGTTGTTCGCTTGGCGGAAGAGTTTAATAAAAGTCAGGATGATTTCAAAGCTGTTCCGGTATTTTGGATGGCTTCGGAGGACCACGATTTTGATGAAGTAAAGTCTGCTCATTTGTTCAATCAAAAGCTGACATGGGAATCGGGTCAAACAGGACCTGTTGGCCGGTTTAATATGGACGATTTTAAAGAGGTGAAATCCCAGTTTAGTGCTTTTTTTGAGGGTAAGGAAACGGAGATCAACGAGTTATTGTCACTAGTAGAAAAACCGGATTATGCTGCTTATTTGCAAGAGTTCATCAGTAAGCTATTTGCCGATTTCGGAGTTTTGGTCCTTCAGCCGGATGCTCAGGAGTTAAAGCGTGCATTTGTTCCGGTTATCCTGAGAGAGATTTCGAATAACCTGGCAAACCATGCAGTTTTGAATACGAACAAACAGATAGAATTAGCCGGATACAAACCACAAGCTCAGTCTCGGGACTGCAATTTGTTTTACCTGAAGGCAGGAGAACGCTTGCGGATTGAACCGGTGGAAAATGGTTTGGCCATTGACGGTAAGGTCTATTCCGTGGAAGAATTAACGAAATTGGTGGAGAAAGAGCCTGAGAATTTTTCTCCCAATGTGATTTTACGCCCGGTTTACCAGGAAACGATTTTACCGAACCTGGTTTACGTTGGGGGTGGAGGCGAGATGGCTTACTGGATCCAATTGAAAGGAGTTTTTCATGTGCATCATACTTTGTTCCCATTGATCCAGCAGCGGGTTTCGCTTCAGTTGATTGACGGAGCATTGAAAAAACGCATGGACAAACTCAATTGGCCGGATGAGCGTTATTTCGAGGCAAAAGATGACCTGAAAAAGTTGTTTCTGAAGGAAAACGAAGGAGATGATTTAGATTTGTCAACTTTGTATGACACTTTTACGACTTTGCGAAGCAGCATGATCGAAAAAGCAAAGTCTATTGAACCTACTTTGGAATCTTATGCAGAAGCAGAAGTAGTCCGTATGAAAAAACAGCTGGAGGCATTTGAGCAGCGATTGGTGAAGCAATTAAAGCAAAGACACGAACAAACCCTGCAATCCATTGAGTTTATTTCCGACCGGATCATTCCCGAGAATTCTCTGCAGGAAAGGCATTTCCATTGGCTGCAATTTGCACCTAGTGGAGCTTATAAAGAGTTGCTGAAGCAGATTCACGGAGAGATTGATCCTTTTGAATCCGGGTTGATTGTGGTTGATCTAACGAAAGACTAATATCTCCCACTGAGGTACACGGAAGTGCACAGATGAAATTTTTCAGATTGTTTTTTTGGGAGGATATGAATTAATTCAGGAAGGGTTTTTTATAAATAATTCTAAAAAATATCCGTGTTCCTCTGTGCTCGTCCGTGGGAAAATGTTTAGAAAAGACGTTATTCACGAAGGAAATAAAAAACTTTACACTAATTTCGGCAATTCAACGTTTAAGCGAAGATGCGAAACCGAATTCTAGTATTATTTCTGCTTGTTTTTATGCCTTTGACCGCTCTTTGGTCGCAGGTTCAGGTGACTGGAAATGTACTGGACAATCGAAAGGTCGCATTGGCAAATGTCAGGATGTCTTTCATTTCCGAAACGGATACTATTTCGACAATCACAGATAAAGACGGTAGTTTCCTTGTTCAGCTTGCATCTGGAAAATATGGAATGATAGCTCTTTTTGATGCTGAAAACACCTATAAGAAAAATGTTCAGATCCCGGATGTGAATTCGTTTGTATTGGACCCGATTATTTTTGATTTCGGATTCATTGAAGTGGACGTCTATCAATCCAAACAAGACCTAAATGGTTTGGATCGGATTCCTCCGATTGATTTACAAAAGCAGGTACTCGGTGGAGTAGAACGGATGCTTGTAATGACGCAGGCCGGGGTGAATTCCAATAATGAACTGACTTCCAATTACAATGTCCGCGGAGGTAATTACGATGAGAACCTGGTTTATGTCAATGGATTTTTGATCAATCGGCCTTTCCTGACACGTTCGGGTCAGCAGGAAGGATTGAGTTTTATCAATACGGCTTTGGTAGAAGATATTTATTTTTCTTCGGGTGGTTTTCAATCCATGTACGGAGATAAACTGAGCTCTGTTTTGGATATTCGGTACAAACGTCCGGATTCACTTCGGATTTCGGCGATGGCTTCACTGCTTGGAGTAGAAGCTCATGTGGAGGATAAGATCGGAAAACACAATCGTTTCCAGTATTTATTCGGAGCGCGGTACCGTGCAAACGGCTATTTATTGAATTCCCTTCCCACCAAAGGAAATTACAACCCGGTATTCTGGGATGCACAAGCAGTTACTAACTACACGATCAATGAACGCTGGTCTTGGTCGATGCTGGGCCATATCTCCTCTAACAGCTACCAATTTGCTCCGCAGACGAGTCAAACTGACTTTGGAACGGCTAACCAGGCTTATTCCTTCAACATTTATTTCGAAGGACAGGAAAAGACCAATTTCCTGACTTCTACTGTGGGAACTTCCTTGAACTACACTTCCAAAAAGTACGAAGGAAAGACCTTCTTTACCTATTTCAGAAGTGATGAGCGCGAGACTTTTGATATTCTGGGCGAATACTTCATCAATGAACTGGAAATGGACCCGGCAAAAGAAGAATTCGGTGATTCCATTGCTGTTTTGGGTGTTGGCGGCTTTTTGAACCATGCCCGGAATCAACTCAAAGCGGATATTTTCAGCGTTTATCACGATGGCTCGGTTATTTTTAGTCCCAAAAATGTCAATACGAAGCACGAACTGAAAGTAGGTGCAGGGATCCAGATAGATCATTTTAATGATGTGCTGAGCGAATGGCAATTTGTGGATTCGGCAGGATTTTCGCAAGTAAATCAGCCTACAGATGAGGTGGATTTGTTTGAAGTGGTTAAGAGCAAACTGCAATTGGATAATCAGCGCTACAATGCCTATGCCCAGGATCATTGGGAATGGAAGAAGGTTCGTAAAAACATCCCGGTTCAAAAGAAAATCACTTACAAAGATTCGACAGGTACTATCCGCGAACGATTTATTCGTGACACGATAGATGAATCGCGTGCCGGATTAAGTTTGGATTATGGTTTGCGCGGAACCTATACTACCTTCAATAGTGACGGTTTCATTACTCCGCGTCTGAGTTTGACCTATTTCCCGGTGAAATATGTTTACCATAAAGGCCGATTTGTCCGCAGAGGTGTCCGCTACCGTTTTTCTTCCGGTTTGTATTATCAACCGCCATTTTACCGTGAATTCAGAACATTTACCGGGCAGATCAACCAGAATGTAAAATCGCAAAAATCAGCCCATTTTGTATTGGGAATGGATTACAGCTTCTTCATGCTGAAACGCGAATCGCCGTTTAAATTCTCAGCAGAGGCTTATTATAAATATTTGTGGGACGTAAATCCTTACGAAGTGGACAACGTCCGCACGCGCTATTTTGCAGAGAACAATGCTGTTGCTTATGCTACCGGATTGGATTTGAACCTGAACGGTGAATTTGTTCCCGGATTGATGTCCTTTTTCAAATTAGGGTTCCTTTCCACCAAAGAAGATATTAAGGACGATTATTACTACGATTATTACAATGCTGCCGGTGAAAAAATCATCTTTGGTTTCAGTGAAGATCAGGTTGTAGCAGATTCTAACCGGGTGAATCCGGGGTATATCCGCAGACCAACTGATCAGCGTGTAACGGTTGGTGTATTGTTCCAGGACCATATGCCGGGTGTGCAGCAATTGACTGTTCAGGTTGGAATTACTTATGGTTCCCGTTTGCCATACGGTCCGCCTGACCATTCCCGCTACAAGGATACTTTGACAATGAAATCTTATTTCCGCGTAGATATGGGAATGTCTTATGATATTTTGTACCGTAAACCAGGGAAGACGCGTAATTTCCTGAAGAAAATGGAAAGTGCCATTATTTCGTTTGAAGTATTCAACCTGCTTGGCGTGAATAACGTGCTTTCTAAGCAGTGGGTGCAGGATGTTTCCGGGAAGTATTATTCGATCCCGAATTATTTGACACAGCGGCGCTTCAATGTGAAGCTGATAATCCGGATTTAGCGCGATTTATTATGGCATTGTCAGCACAGCAGATCCTTTCGGAAATTTCTTTCAAAACCAGTCGAAGTGGAGGCAAAGGCGGGCAGAATGTCAATAAAGTTTCTTCCAAAGTGGAGTTAAACTGGAATATTCAAACCTCAGCACTCATTACGGAAGAACAGCGTGAGCTCCTGTTTACCAAACTTTCCCATAAACTGACTAAAGAAGGCGTGCTTCAAATTATCTCGCAAGCTGACCGGTCCCAACTAGGGAATAAGCAACTCGTTTTAGAGAAATTAGATGAACTGCTTGACTTTGCTTTTAAGATTGTCAAGAATAGAAAAGCAACCAAGGTTCCAAGAGGAGTGAAGGAGCGGCGTTTGTTGATGAAAAAGAAAACAGCTGAGATCAAGAAGTTGCGAGGGCGGGTGGATTAGATAATTGAGTAATGCTATCCGGTTTTCCAAATAATCAATTTAGTTATGGGAAAACCTTGTTTCGGGATAAAACTTCTAAAATCCACTTGTTTGGTGGTAACTTTGTTACAGATCAATTCCTCCTCTCAAAAATACGCATCCCGCACGTGCGGGATTAGCCCAGCGATGATAAGGCTTTAGGTGAAATTAGAACGATTGATCCTTCAACTGATTAACATCTTCAACTATTTCCCCGAATCAATCCTCACCATTCAAAATACGCATAGATATGTGTCTGTTAGCCTAGTAGGGGGTGCGGGATTTGATGTAGAAATGAATAGAACGGGAGGTTAGTCTTCAAGGAACCATTTTAAAGCGTCAAGCTCATCTTCACATTCATGATTCAAGAACCAAAAATACTTTTCCCCAAAAAAATCTCCCTTAATTAATCCGGTGGATTTGAGAACCATTAAATGATGATGAATGGTGGGTTGACTTAATTGTAATATGTCCGATAAATCTAATCCATCTGTTCGTCCCTCCGAAATAATAGCCTTTAGAATTGAAATTCTTGCTGGAACGGCGACAGCTTTTGCAACGTCAGATTTTCTAATTTGAGTGCGAGGATAAATTGCTAATTTGATAGCTCCCATATTAAAATAATTTTACGATTCCTATTTAAGTTAGCGTAAAAGATCATTTTAAACAAGTAATTAGTTTAAAAAAATATGGATAGATATGTGTCTATTTGACTAGGTGCGGTAGCTGGTTAAGGTTACATCTGCTCCAAAACCGCGATGCGTTTTTCAATCGGCGGATGCGTTGCAAAAAGTCCTGCAAAACCAGCGCCGTCTAAAGCCTTGTGCTCGATGAACATTTGTTTAACATCTTCACTTCGTACATTGCTCACCTCCGAATGACCGGAAATTTTGCGCAGGGCAGAAGCCATTGCGCGTGAGTTGCGGGTCATTTCAACCGCACCTGCATCTGCCAGGTATTCCCGTTTACGGGATAAAGCAAATTTGAAGAGAATGGACAAAAGTAAAGCAACGGCTGAAATAGCCAAAGCGATCAATACTCCCTTATTATCGTCTTTATCTCTTCGCCCACCGCCCCAAAGTAAGTTTCGCAATAAGATATCGACTGCGAAGGAAATAATCCCAACGAAGATAATGGAGACGATCAATAAGCGAACGTCCTTGTTCCGGATATGAGTTAATTCGTGAGCAATGACACCTTCGAGTTCTTCATCGTTCAGGTGTTCGATGATTCCGGTAGTTAAAGTTACAGCATAGCTTTTTTCATTGATCCCGCTGGCAAAGGCATTCAATGCCGGAGAATCGATGACAAATAATTGCGGCATTTTCATACCAACAGACATACATAAGTTTTCAGTGAGGTTGTAGACCCGCATGTTTTCCTTGCGTTCCAGTGATCTGGAATTAGAGGCAAGCTGGATCATGGCTGAGTTCGCGAAGTAAGCGATCAAAAACCAAATGATAACACCCCCGATCACGAATGGAATGGTGACAATGAAGCGCTGATTTACCTGCTCGATATGTTCTTTTCCTCCCATCATAAAGAAGAAAAAAGCATAGACTCCCGCCAGAATGACTAACGGGAATCCTGCCAATATCAAAGATGATTTTAAATTATTGCTTCGAATCTGTTGGTGAAGACCAATGTAAGCTGCCATTAAAACCGATTAGAATTTAATTTCAGGTGCTTTGTCCAATGTCTGACGTTGCTCAACTCCCAGGTCAAACATCGGTTCTGTTTTGTATCCTTTGAAACCAGCGATCAGGTTGCTGGGAAATTGTTCGATACCGTTGTTGTACTCTTTTGTTGATGAGTTGAAGAAACGACGAACTGCTGCCAGTTTGTTTTCCAAATCGCCAATTTCCTGCTGCAAATGCATGAAGTTCGTGTTTGCTTTCAAATCCGGGTAAGCTTCCAGCTGAATGTTAAACCCGTTCATTGCAGAAGTCATCTTGTTCTCGGCATCGATCTTTTCAGCAATAGACCCAGCGCGAAGATATCCCGAACGTGCTTCCGTAACTCGAGTCAATACTTCACTTTCGTGGTTCATGTACCCTTTAACTGCGCCAAGCAATTGAGGGATTAAGTCGTAACGTTGTTTTAATTGGACATCAATGTCGGCAAAAGCGCTTTCGCGATTGTTTTTCAATGATACAAGTCGGTTATTGATAGAGATTAACCAAATGATTAAAATCAATACAACACCTCCAATAATTAGTCCAGCGATCATGTTTTTAAGTTTTAAATGTTAAGCGAATATAGTACTAATTTCTGTTCGTGCGCCGGATTAAGAATTGTTAACTAAAAAGTAGTTTTGAACGGTGAAATCCGAATGTAAACGAATAAATGGAATTGGTTGCGGTATGACCGATCAGCAACAGTTAAAATACATCACGACCTTCCTTTTTTTCTTAGAAAATGCAATGTGCCTTCCGTCTTCTTTCCCCAGTAAATAGTAAAACCCGATTGCATTTTTATCTTTCTTTATTTCTTCCCATGTTTCTTTGTCGATGTAATAGCTTTGGTCTTCAAAAACGTCCTCTTCTTTAATAGCCGGAACGCTGAATTGATCTGGAGAGAAAAAGTCCTTCACGCGTTTGGTGATGTAGGCATCCGTTTCTTTTTTTGAGTTGATGTCTCCCATGAAACCGTAATCCAGCAGGTAATCGGCATCGAATTCTTCTTTGAGCAGGTTTTTCCCTTCTGCACTGGTAATCGTGAAAAGCGCTTTTCCTTTGAGAAGACTTTTTCCTGTTATAACAATACGGAATTCGTCTTTTTTAGAAGGATCTGAAAATGCATGAAAAACTTTTTTCTCGATTAAATAGTCTGTTGTTTTGAGAGAAGCATCCGTTTGAAGCGGTTCTTCTGTCTGCGGTTCATCCATTTCAACCGATTTTTTGGCTTCTTCCCGGGTGGAATCTCCGCAGGAAAATAAGCAGGTTGCTGAAAGACCGATAACAAATCCAGTGATTTTTTTCATAGCGTATTATTTTTCAATTTGACTCATCCAGTTCACTATTCCTGCTTGAAGAGCGGGTTCGAGTTTTTTTAGATCATCCGGGTTTTCCATTGTGATTATTTTTCTTCCATCCGGATAATTTTTTCCTTTCAGGATGGAATCATCAATCTTTGCCCCGGTTGGGAAGACCAGGAGGAACTTCCCGCGATGAAGATTTAAGACCAATAAGTCGCGTCTGTATTCTTTAGCATCGGAAGCCTCCATTTCCCCAGTGTAAAAGAAAGCAGTGGAATTCCATTTGATGTGTTCCTGAATTTCCGGATGAACATCCAGGACAAGCTGCCGCACCTGATTTACAAATTCCTGTTCGTGGGGTTCTAATGCTGAAACGTAGGCGTTTACTTTTGAGTCTGCCATGAGATTATGCTTTGTGTGTGATGTAAATCACTTCTTCTTTTCCGTCTGTGATCCTGATTTCAGAGAAAGTTAAGCCAATTTTTTCCAATACGCGAACTGAAGCCGCATTTTCCGGCCTCGCCCTTCCTACGATCGTTTTCATTCCGAATTGCTTAAATCCCAATTCGAGACAGGCTTGGGCAGCTTCCGTTGCGTAACCGAAACCCCAAAACTTTTTCATCAACCGGTAACCGATATCGAATTCATCCAGTTCGGGAGTATATTTCAATCCGCACCAGCCCAGGTATTCGTCTGTTTCCTTCAGAATAACTGCCCAGCGGCCAAATCCGTATTTTTTGTAAGATTCGTACTGTCCCAGGAATTCGCGCGCTTCTTCCACACTTTCAAACGGATCGTCACCGGTATACAGGAGCACTTCCGGATCTGAATTCAGGATATAAGCAGACTCAGCATCTTCCGGAGTCATTTCCCGGAGGTCGAGGCGAGGCGTTTCGAGGATTTTCATGGAAATTGTTTTATTCGATTGAACGTTTTTAACTTTCAGCTTTATAATAGAATCACCAAGGTATCGTTTTTAAGGACTATGAAAGCAATAACACCGATCAAAATTTTGACCTTAACACTGTTTGTAACGCTAATTTCTGGGTTTACGCTTTACAAGGGCGGTTATATTTTCCACGAAGAAAATGAAGCGGACTACTTTTCTGATCCGAACGGAGGAACCGGTATTAAAGTTAAATCGTCTGCGAAAGAAAAATACGGTTTAAATACCTTTCAGAAGCTAAAAATGGCGCATGTATTCGACCCGGAAAGTTTTGATACGATGTATCATGATCCGGTTATTTATTCAGACAATCATTTTTTAAGCAGTTCGAAATCAGCACTCATTAGTGATCGTGTGCATATCAAACATTCGTTTGGATTAACTGATTCGTTTTTGTCTGTTCTATTGGATCAGCAGTTCGATACCATTCAATTACCAAAAAGAAGATAAGATGGTGTTTCTGGAATCTGTTTTTGGGATTGGTGTGAGTTTTTTGTTTCTGGTCTTGGTCTTTGTTCCGATGGAACGCGTATTTCCAGCAAAGAAAAACCAGGCATTTTTTCGAAAACAGTGGTTTTTGGACTTGTGTTTTTTCTTCGGTCAGTATTTGGTGTGGAACAGCCTGGTGATTTGGGTTTTGTACCACGTGAATGATTTTATTCAGGGTCAGCTGTCTCTTTCGTACTTGCAATTGGTGCATCAACAATCTATTTGGTTGCAAGGTCTGGAGGTGCTTGTGCTGAGTGATCTCTTGATTTACTGGGGACACCGGCTGCAGCACAAAGTAGATTTCCTGTGGCGCTTTCATAAGGTCCATCACACTGCGGAAACCATGGATTGGCTGGCGGCGCACCGCGAGCATCCGATTGATTCGATTTACACGGTAGGCATCATTAATATTCCGGCATTCTTACTGGGATTTGACTTGGAAGCCATTGTAATGATTGCCGTTTTCCGGGGGATTTGGGC
>CAMLDR010000104.1 GCA_946478775.1 uncultured Flavobacteriales bacterium | reverse complement strand
GGTTTCGTATGAATACCGGCTCGCATTGACCAGCGCAATACCGTAAAACAAGAGTGTAACAGGTGCTACCAATCCGATCGCTCCTTTTGTGACCAGTATAGCAGCAAATAAACCTCCTGTAACCAACGGAATCATGAAACTCATAATGAACGATTTCGATACCTGGTTCCAGATAACTTCATTTCTTTTTCTTGCTTTTCGAACGGAGAACAAAATTCCTGTTGCCAACGAAAGAACCATTACAAGCACGGCAATACCCACTACAATCAAAAAATCGATGGAATCATAGCGAATGGAAGAAGTAAATCGTGCTCTCATGGAGTAAACAATCCCTGCTCCGATCAACGCATAAGTCCCTGCAAGAATTCCGGAGATACCCGATAAAGACAAAAACTTCGAAGATTTTTGCATCATGGATTGGATTTCCTGAAGCTGTGCCAAATATTTTTCGTTTTCCATAAAAGAACTTTGAAATACAAAGTAAATTAAAATAAATGAATTGATAAAACTTTTTTGTGATTTTTTTTCAAGAAAGTTCAAAGAGTTCAAAGTCCCGATAGCTATCGGGATCAAAGAGTTCAAAGGATTTTTAAGCAGGCAATCTTTTGAGCATTTTCACCAGTGAACTATTTTTGAACTTTCTTGTGAGAGCATTTTTTCTCCGGAACCGGATCGTATCCATGTCCGCCCCACGGATGGCAGCGGCTGATCCTTCTTGTTCCCAGCCACAACCCTTTAATCGGTCCGTGGATCTTTAATGCTTCGATCATGTAAGACGAACAGGTTGGGTCGTATCGGCAGGCATTTGGAAGAATGGGGCTGATAATCCACTGATAGATTTTTACAGGGATGATCAAAATCGAAATAAAAAATTGCCGGATGTAGTTCATGTCTTTCTTCCGCACAAAGTTACGCAACAATGGAACACATATTTTGTAATTTTAGCCAATACTTATGGAAGAGATTCAAAAGAAGCGAAATAAGAGCATTGCATTTCGACTTGGAAATACCTATTTGAGTAAAAAGACAGCAGCGATCCGGAATGAGGAAAGGCATGGTTACACCTTAAATGCGCTTCAAAAAAAACAATTGAAGGATTTGCAGCTGAAGATCTACCTGGTTGCCGGGCTTATTGGAGCTTGTGCTGTTATGATCGTTATTTTCCCCTTTCATTTTACGCATTTATTGGATATCCAGCATTTTGATTTGTTTGGCTATCAGTTCGATTTTGAGCTTTACTATACCATTTATGCTGTGGTAATGATCTTTCCCGAGATTTGGCTCCTGAATATGCTGAATATTTATGCTGTGAGACGCATCTGCGAAATTTATAAGTATCCTTCTGCTTCTCAAACGGATTATGGTGAGCAGGTTGCGCTGCTGACGGAAGCCGGGCTGGAAATGCCGGCGAAGCATATGAAACTGCTGGAAATTGATCCGTATATTGGGCTTACAAAGTTTTCGTATTACGCACTTTTGATCGGAACAAAATTGAAAGCGACTCTTTCCAATGTACTGATGAAGTTTTTGGTAAGGCGTTTGCTGGGAAGGTATGCTTTGCGGATCATAACGGACCTGGCCGGAATTCCGATTTTTGCCTTTTGGAATGCCTGGAGCAGCAGACAGGTCATGAAAGAAGCTCAAATGCGCATTGTTGCAACAGCTGTAACGAAGGATTTTATGAAGGAATTTTCCTCCGAAGAATTGGAGCAGATTAAAGAGCGGCTCGCCAAATTGTTTCATTTCATTGCCCAGCAAAAACGGCAGTATAATTTTGCACTTTACTCGTTTATGAAAGAAACCCTGTTGCTCTTTCCTGATCTTTCGCTGAAATACGATCAGGAAGTGAAGGTGGATGAGTTGTTTGGTCCAAGCCCGGAGGAGAACAGGCTGGTTGCCCGTTTACTGATCTTCGGGTTAATTGTAGACGGAACACTTTCGGTGAAAGAGCGTCTCGCGATCCGCAAAATTGCCAAAGAAGCCTGGTTTCCTGTTTCAATGGATGAAATGGAACGTATTTTGAAAAGTTATGTTAATGGGGAAGGGATGAAGCGATTCTGAATGAGAATCCAAAGCAGATTTCCAATGGCTTGGGATTAAATGAGAATGAGGACACTACTTCGTTCGCTGAACTTCTTATTGTAAATGAGAATCCAAAGCAGATTTCCAATGGCTTCGGATTAAATGAGAATAGAATAGACCGAACCGTTAAAATTTGAGACAATTGTTGTGTTTTATCGCTCGTTTTCTTAATTTGCATTACCCAAAACCCACAAACAACAATGAAACGCAAAACTCTCCTTGCATTACTTGCCTGTATTCCCTTTATTGCTTCTTCACAGAATTCTGCCTGGGAAAAAGAAATGATCGCTGTAACAGAAGGAACTTCTGAACATATTATCATGGGGGCAGCAGGTATTGAGGCCGCACGATGGGACCAGCTTCAACATCCTAAATTCTGGCAGCAAATCATGATTCTCTCCCCGGATTCGGTATTGGTGAATGTGGGCGCTACCAGGCAGATCATTGCCAAAATGTCAAACAAAGACTGGCATGCTCAAACAGAAGCTCAAAAAACGCTTTTTAAAGACAGCATTCGCACCCTATATGGTTTGAGTACGGATGAAAAGATCAATGTGACAACCGGAAAAAATGACTTTTACCGGTTCGACCTGGTATTTGAAAGTTTGCCCAAGGGTGTTTCCGCATTTGAAGGTTTCGGAGTGGACCCGTGGTATGCTCAATCGATCTTACTGATTGAAAGCCCCGGAAGAATGCAAAAATCATCCGTCGGAGCTTATGGGCCATTTCAATTGATGCCGGCTGTTGCCCGTTCTATGGGTTTAACGGTCAATCGTTCGGTAGATGAGCGGAAAGATTTTATGCGTTCGGCTTATGCTGCTTCCCAATTACTAAAGCGTATTTGCATTCCTTCTGCGAAAGGTATTGCCGAAGGAGCCGGGCTGCTTGTCGATGAACAATCTATTTGGTTTCGATTATTGACAATGCATGTGTATCATGCCGGCGCTTTGAATGTAAAAGCGGTTGTCAATGCAATCGGGCCGGTAAGCTCGGGAGAAGAACTGATCCAGAAAATGTGGGTAACGAGTGCCGGAAGTTTCGGGAATTGTTCTCAGAATTATTCACAATTGGCATTGGCCGCACATATTCAGCTGAACGATATTATCTCACGTAAACCAACCGTTGTTTATCAATGCAGTGAAGCATTTACTGCAGATTAATCAATCCTTACCAGCATAGATAAGGATTGATTCATGCTTGTTTAGAATTGAAAGATCAAACCCAGTGTAGGTGTTACCGTTGCCGATTCATTCTTTAAAAGTAAGGGAATTCCATTCGACCCATCTGACTTTAATGGCTGCCCGTCTGTTGTTGCAAATGCACTATTATCATCCGTTCGTTTAAAAGTATAGTAAGGAGTTCCCTGCTGTTTGGTTGCCAGGATATTTTGAATGTCGATAAAGAAAGCCAGGCTGGTTGCCTTAAAATTCCATGTTTTGTCCACTCGTAAATCCAATTGACTGTAAACTTTTAATCGATCCGCATTGACATTTGCATAATCCAAGACACCGTTCCCGGTTGTGGGATAAGCCAACTGAGAGGCTGTGAGGTTGAAAGGTGTGTAAGGAACTCCTCCCGCCAAGCGATATTTTGCTCCGAGCTGCCAGTTTTTCCTGAATTTATATCCCAATGTTCCCGAAAGTAAATGCTGGTTGTCCCAGGCAGAAGGAAGCAGTGTGCCATTGATCCCGGAGAATTTACTTCTTACGTAGGTGTAGCTTACAAAATAGAATAGTTTTTTGACCAGCTTTTGCTGGATGAATACTTCGAATCCATAAGTTTCTCCTTTTCCGGAACTTTGTACCTCCTCATTTCCCACTGCTCCATATTCTTGCCCCTGATTGGCTAAAGAAATTCCGTTTGCCACAGATACAGGATAGTTTGAGTATTGCTTGTAAAATCCTTCCAAAGTGATTCGAAGTGCTTCGTTGGGCAGGAATTGACCGCCGAATACATAATGTGTGGACCGGATATAATCGAGCGATTTATTTACCAGCTGATTGGTGTCATTGCGGTAGCCCAAAACGGTGTAAGTGGGAATTTTGTAGTAGACTCCCGCACTTGCTGTTAATTCGAATTTCGGGGTGATTTTAAACGCGGCGGAAAGACGGGGAGAAAGGGTTGAAAGCGGGTTCATTCCATCTGTTGTAAAAGTATTCATGTCTGAACGGATCCCGGTTGAAATCAGTAGTTTGTCTGAGAAGAAATTTTTGGAAAGCTGCGCAAAGGCTCCGAATTTGAAGAACTCGATGGCACTTCTGAAACGGATTTCTACGGGAGGAGTCACCGTGTTTCCCGCTGAATCGAGTGTTCCTTCATTGAGTTTGGAATAGATGTCGGTGTTGTACTTCACATATTGAGCCGAGATTCCCACCGAATACTTCCATCCCTTTACGTACTTGTTCACATCTGCCCGAAACTTGTTTTCAATTTCCTGAGATTGCAGTCCGAAATTTCGAAAGGCTTCCTGGTCGTATTGTGCATCCTTGAATTGATCCAATTGATTGTTGAACATATTCCTGCTCAAAGCAAAATTGATGTATCCTTTTTTGATTAATCGTTTCAGAGTAAATCCGGTGGTGTAATTCCATTGTGTGATGAATGGCAAAGAACGACGGAAATATTCATTTTCAGGACTAGCTTCTCGGGTTGCTCCAAATTTGAATTTATCAATAGCTCCCAAGCCAATAAAAGTAAGGGTTGTTTTTTCATTGAGTTTGGTGGATAATTTCAGCTGATAATCCTGGTAACGCGGTCGAATAGGTAAGTCGATCAATTTAAAAAGCAGGTCTAAATAAGAAAACCTTCCGGCTGCTAAAAAGTCTGTTCTTTTTCCCAAAGGACCTTCCAGTGTGATTGCGGATTCGGTTAAACTTGCACGGATATTCCCGGAAAATTTTTGATTGTTCCCCTGTCTTTGTTTGATAACAAAAGTGGAAGCCAGCGCATTGTCGTAACGTGCATCGAAAGCAGAAGAGGAAAGTTTTAACTCTTCAATAAAAGAAACATTGATAATCCCCTGTGCACCTCCCGAACTTCCCTGGGTTTGAAAATGGTTCAAAACAGGGATTTCTATTCCGTCTAAATAATAGACATTTTCATTCGGGGCGCCTCCACGGATGATGATGTCGTTCCTGCCGGCTCCTCCTGTTGAACCGCCAACTCCCGGAAGTGACTGCACGACCTTGGATACATCGTAATTTCCTCCCGGATTACTTTTAATTTCCTCCGTGGTGAGTCTTTGAACAGACAATGGGGTTACCATATCGGTGGCATCCGCCTTTGTTTCATTGGAATTAGTTACCACGACTTCTCCAATTTCAGTTTCAACCTCAGATGTTTCAAAGTTGACGATTTGAGCATTCCCTGATGTTACTACGATATTGTACTTGGTAAGACTTTCATAGGTGGCCAAACTAAAAGTGATGTTGTAAGTTCCTGTTGGGATTTCTAATTGATACGATCCGTTTTCATCTGTTTTTACAGCGAAATCAGTCCCGACAACTTTTATAACCCCATCAAAGAGTAGTTCTTGTGTGTTCTTATCGCGTGCAACTCCCTGAATTACGCCCTTGTTCTGTGCGTTTAGGTTCGAATTAGCGAAGAAAAGCAGTGTGAAAATCAAATAACGTAAATTCATATGTTTTTGTATTAGTTTGGTCAAATGTAATACGAAATTGTAATATAAATCATTTTTTTACAACATTTTTGTATGAGTTATTGTATTTTCGTAGTAAAGTAAGGAATCAATGGAAAGCACTTTAGTTCAGATAATCAAGCAGTATGAGGAATACAGGCAAACAATAAAGAACGATTTGCAGAAAGATTCTTTGACTGGTTTTTTATTGTTTATGAATAAGCGTCTTGGAAAAACGGGCAACAACGGAATTGATTTTGGAATTTCCAGCTGGCAAAATTTTAACCGGCAAACATTGACTGAAATGGCGAGTGCACTTATTGGTAAAATGGGGCGCTATGTTGATAATTATGCCCGAAAATCGATGCCTAAAACACAGGTAGCCTCCATAGAAGAATTTACTTACCTGATTGTAATGCTGCAGGAGCAAAGTATGACAAAAAGCGAATTAATCAATCACAATGCGCATCAGATTACAACCGGCACCGAAATCATTAAACGATTAATTACAAAAGGTTACCTGGAGCAAACAAATGATCTGAAAGATAAACGGAGTATTCGTGTTTCTATAACAGATAAAGGCAGAGCTGCGGTGTATTCGACGGCTTCAACTACCAAATCACTATCCACTATCGCTACAGGAATCTTAAACGATGAAGAACTGCTTTTTTTGGTGAATACCTTGCGCAAGCTGGATGATTTTCACAAAGAAATTTTTCAGGAATCCAGGCACCTGGAACTGGAAGAACTGGTAGAAAAGCATTTGAAAGATCTATAGACCGTTTTTTTGCTTACTCCGTATTTTTCTTAAATAGAATACTTAAAGAATTGACGCAATGCCTGGTGTCTTTAGGAGTAAACTGCTCACCAAAAAAGACGTGCCCCAGGTGTCCTTCACAATTTGCACAAATAATTTCCACACGCTTTCCATCCGGATCTGGGATTCGTTTAACACTTCCGGGAATTTCATCGTCAAAGGAAGGCCATCCGCATCCTGAATCGAATTTATCGGAACTTTTATACAAAGGTGCTTCGCAGCGACGGCAAACAAAAGTGCCTTGTTCGGTCCATTTGTTGTACTGACCTGTAAAGGGATATTCTGTTCCTTTTCGAACGATGATGCGTTCTTCATCGGGTGTTAGTGGGTTCCAATCCTGCTTTTCTTTCATCGGTATTATTTGGTAATACAAGGTACAAAAAAAATGAATGGATGAAACAAGCAAAGGTTAAGAAATGATGAAATCATCCGAAAATTTAACAGCTTATTAAAATTCAGGAGTTCGAGAATTCGCGTGTTCGCAAAGTTGCGAACAAGTTTATGATGTAACTGGATGATAATCATTGGTTTTTTCATGAAAAAGGCTGCTCAAACGAACAGCCTTCTGATACCATCTTTCCCTGATTTACACTCCCATCGAGTCCATTCGGTCCATGATCTGACGGGCATAAAAATCAGTTGCCTGTTTCAGGATATTTACGTTCTTCTTTTTGGCTGCAATCACCATTTTAGAGCCATCTCTGTTAGCATTGATCGTCACATATTGAAGGATCTCAATGACTTTTGCTCCGTCTTCCAATTCCAGGCTTTTGACATCCATTTTTTCAAAGGCAATGAACATCGAGAAACTGTCTTCCCCGAAATTCTTAGCATAAGGAGGTAAGTTTAATTTTCCCATGTTCTCTTTTCCGCTGGAAGTATAAATCCCGTTTTTGGTGGATTTGAGACGGAAACCTTGTAATACATAAGTGTCTCCCTGTTTTTGAGAAACGAAAGAAAGCTGCTCGTCTACCATTTTCTGAATAAAGTCTCCCTGCGATCCAAGCCCGAGGTAGCCGTTTTGTTCCAATTCCATTCCCATGGAAGATTTTGGATCTCCGTTGAAAACAATCCCCGCCTGACCGGAGAATAATTTGGACAGTGGATTTTGTCCAATGAGGGCTAATGCAATTTTCACATTCCCGGGAAAATGCTCCATCAGCTGTTTTTTCGTATTTGGCAGGTAATTGTTTAAGAAACTTTCTCCCTTACGCACGTCGAGGTTCATCGAAATTCCCATCCATGGAGTTCCTCCACCCAGTTTACGAACCAGGGTTGTTCCGTTTTTATCCTTGAAGAACAATTCATCTTTAAGCTCATCCGAGAAAATGTTCTTAGAGTCAATCGTAGCCATTCCATTCTCGAAATTGGCAACTGTTTTAATGTATGCCCCCTCTACCAATTCGTCCAGGTGTTCTTTCTTTTCAGCCGGAAGTTTCTCCAGTTCCGTATTGGATGTACTCAATAAACGGGCAACGTCGATTCCCGAAACGATGTCTCCTTTTTGTTCCACGATTTCTTCTGCCGTACCTTCGGAAAGATCTCCATCTGTTAAGGTAAATGCTTCTTTGATTTTTGCTTTACCGTCATAATCTCCGGGTTTGCTGATAATGATCAGGAGCTTATTCCTGATTCCAAAAGTGACGTCGTCTTCCTGGTGGAAAGAGATATCTCCGTCTTTATCCAGTGCATATCCCATTTCACTGATAATTGATGCAAGGCTGTCCTGATTTTTGATATTGATCAATGCGTAAACGGTTTCAGGAGTACCATCATGACCAAATGGAGCTTCCAGTGCATAATAAATCGGTTTGTCGATTTCCAATCCTCTTTTCCAGTTTCCAAGTACGCTTCCCAGAATCATATTTACCTTCGGAATGCTTTTGTAATCTGCTTTATTTAAAATATCCATGGCACTCACATGACCAAAAGCAACTATTTTTTCATTACCTTCAATCATCGCTGAAGTTGCTTCGGCTGCATCCCTTTCGGAAGAATCGGAAGAGCAGGAACTGAAGAACAAAATCCCACTGATAGCCAAAGTGGTGAATAATAGTGATTTATTGTATTTTTTCATAGGTAAATATTTGTTTCAAATGAACACTCAAATGTAGACTTTCTTTTTAATTTCGAAGTTCATTTTTACAATTTTTATTCCAAACTTAAAAAGCTGATTCTGTGCATTTTATTGAGCCATATTTTAACTGGAGACACTTATACATCGCTTCTGATGATTCACTTTCGCCGTTTTTCGACAGGGAGTACAGTGAATTTGAGTTTACAGACCGGATTTATAACTTCCTGATTCATCCGCAATGGGATACCATTGATTCGAGAACACTTTTCACCAAGATTTTGTTTGTGGATTATGAAGAAGGCTTTGCGATCATGGAATTTATCGGGGAATGGAACGATGCGATTGAAAATGATATCATGACCCTGAAGCGAAACATCATCGAAGAGATTATGCAGCATGGGATCAATAAGTTTATCCTGATTGGTGAGAATGTACTGAACTTTCATTATTCAGACGATTCCTATTACGAGGAATGGTTTGATGAAGTGGAAGAGGGATGGATAGCATTGGTTAATTTCCACGATCACGTGATCCACGAGTTTGAAAAGGCCAGAATTGATCACTATTTTGTGATGGGAGGTGATTTGGAAGATATTGAATGGCGAACAAGTACTCCGTCGCAGTTTTATGAACGGGTGGAGGAATTGGTGCAAAGAAGAATAGGATAAAAAACAGTAAGGGACGCGATGCTTCGCGTCCCCACATTTTTATCAGTAGTCACGTCCCGTACGTACGGGACGTGACTACATTATTTATTGAATGGATAAGCCCTTATTTTGAAATAAAGACCTTCTTCATGGTCATATTGTTATCGACAGAAACATTTACCATGTAAATACCGCTTTTTAATTCGCTGTCGAGTCTGAGGGAAAGGGAACTTTCACCCGAACTCACATTTCCAAGGTTTTCAGTGAACACCGATTTACCGTTTAAATCCACCACATTTACAAAAACAGAACCGTCTACTTTACTATTCAAATGAATGTTTAATGAATTCGTTGCAGCCTGGTAGCCGATTTGCGTTTCTACTTTGCTTGTTTCTTCAACTATTCCAACTTGTGATCCGAACGGGTGCTGCGAAGTGCGGATTACATCCCCTGCATCACTGCTGCTGCTGTTTGTTTGGTTGGTAGCTAAATAGAAAGTAACCGTTCCAACATTGGTTGCCGGTGAAGTCCAGTTGAATGTCCAGCTTGTCAGATCTGTTCCAGCCAATTTATGTGTAACGCGTTGTTTTCCACCGGATGTGATGGTTTTTGTATGCGTTGAATTGGTGATGGTCCATGTTCCTGCTACCGTATTGTTTGGATTTAACGCAACGATCTCAAATCCGTTTTTCAGATTGTTTGTTGCCATACTGACCTGTACTTCATAGGTTGTATTTGCTTCATACTCTGTAACCGCACTTCCTCCATTTGTCAGCGTTACCGTGTTAAATCCGGAACCGCTTTGTACTGTTCCCGAATGACATTGTGTACAGACTCCGTCTCCTGGCGCACCGGTTCTTCCGCCCGGACTTCCTGCCTGATTAAACGTATGGTAATTCTTACTGAATTTTTTGACCGCTCCAATAGATTCGTGGCCGGAAAAGCTAAATAAGATTCCGGATGCTGCCAATAATCCGATATAGATGTAGTTTTTGTTCATAATATTAGTATTGTGTTTCTTCAAAGTTAGTTATCCGGGTTCTGTTTCGTGTTATGAAATTGCCGGGATAACTTATGAATTTCCGAAGTTTTAATTATTCAGCGTGCCCTGCTGCATCCAACATTGGAATTGCTGGATAAGGGAATCGGCAAGTGCCGGACCACCTTCAGGCATTAACTGGGGTGTTCCGCGTAATGCGTTGATGATTGCATTTGCATTTTGTGCAATTTCTGCATGATTGGATAATACAGGAGAAGTTCCTGCACCGCTTCCATGACATCCGGAACAATTTTCCTCGATCATAGGGGCAATTTGTGTACTGAATGAGATCGTGCTCGTACAAATCACTTCCGGTAATGGAGGAGGAGTTTTTGCCTTTGTGCATGCGCTTATAACAAGCACCGTTGAGATAACGATACCACAAAACGCAAAGAAAATCGATGTTGTTTTTTTCATTTAGTTATAAATAAAGGTTTGAAGCTCATCCAAGAAAGTGCCGGAATAAATATAAAAGGGATCACGTACCCTTTGAAGTAATCGATCATAGCCATTGAGTCTTCGTTTTTAAACTCGGGATCATTCATGGTAAAGACGTAAAACACCAATGCAATGGAGAATCCTGAGAGAATGAAATTACTTACGAAAGAAGCCAGGGGTTTGGTTTTTAAAAGTGCATAAATTCCGGCTGACAAAATGCTGATCCCAACTGTAATCATCATTGAAAAAGACAGCAGGTGCCAATAACCGCTTGCTTCCGTAAAATCGGCAATGTTATTTTTGTAAATGGATGAATAGATCCAGGAAACGATCGATGAAAACAGACCGGATATCACTGCCAGGAAAAAAAAACGCTGAAACATATGCTCCTATTTTTCGGTAACGGGAATGGAATAGGAGATATTCATGATATCAGGAACTGCATCACTCTTTTTTCCTACTCCGTAATCTATCCGGTTTACAGTAAACTTGCCGCTAAACATCAGGTCATTTCCGGATTTTGATACCGTTGCAGGAATTTTTTTCTCCTTGGTAACACCTTTCATGGTTAATTTCCCGGTAATGGAATAATTTTCTCCGGATTTCTCCACTTTCGATGAAACAAACTTGATGGTTGGAAATTTGTCTGCTTCGAACCATTCCGAAGTCTGGGCTTTTTTATTTTGCATCGAGTTCCCGGTATTGATGGAATTGACATCAATGGAAATATCAAATTTCGCATTCGTTAAATCGTTCTCATCAAATTTGATGGTTCCTTTTGCCTTCTTAAATTCTCCTGAAGGGTCCTTGCTTTTAAATCCGATTGTAAATCCTTCTTTGAAGGTGTAATCTTTGGATGCGGTAAGCGTCACGAATGCCGAACCTGCAAATAAGCAGATTGCTAAAGCCGGATAAAGTATTTTTTTCATAATCATTTATTTAGTTGGTGGCTTCGACTCCGCTCAGCCACCTTCGTATCATTTCTCTGAAAGGTCACTGAGCGGAGTCGAAGTGAACCTTTGAATTAATTTACTGTCCAAACTCGAACTTTCGTCCGATGCAAAAACCAATCCTAAATTGACCTTTCAGCCAGTTGTCATAGGTATTGGTAATGAATTGTGTTTCTCCGAAACCACGCGCATTGGTGAGGTAAATGGTGAAGTTATGTCCGAAAGTGAGCCATTCTACTGCAAATCCAAGGCTGTTGAAATTGCTTTTGCGCATTCCTTTATCCTGGAAAGCGTGGTAATATTCCACCATGATCCCCAGGCGCTGCGTAATAGACCAGCGCATTGCACCTCCCAAAGCAAACATCGTGTTTTGGTCATCAGCTGCTACATAATTTCTGTGAACCACCGAAGGGACCAAGGCTAAACTCACCAGATCTCCGAACTTACGAGCGATATTTAATTGCGCAGCGTAGGAAAAACGGTATTCCTGTTTGGGGAAATGTGCCACGGCATAAATATCAGGCAGCGCTTTCATGTAAGTGTAAAACATACTTCCTGTGACAGCAAGTGAAATGGGCATTCCTTTCTTACGCTGTTGAAGAATGCGGTATTTACCAAATCCATCAATCAATGAACGGTAAGGTGTTCCGCTTCCCTTACTTCTTCCTACACCAACCATGATGTTATTGGTGATGCCGTATTCAAATGCCAGGCGGATGTCGCTTGAATTATCAAATCCAAACCAATTGTGAACTCCTCCGTTTGAACCTGCCAGATCGCCAAAACGATGCTCCACCCGAAATTCAAGAACTCCTTTGCGCAAACATTCAACCGAATGACCACTGACTATTCGAGTAGATTGGAATGTTTGTTCCACCAGGTCGGTTTCAACGGTAGTTTCTGTTTCTGCAGCTTCTGTCGAATCAACTTCCTGTGCAATAGAACCCTGTGCAAAGCAACATACAGCTCCTATAAATAATAGCTTTTGAATCATTTTAGTCGTTTCTTTTGTTTGCCAAGATAATATTTACCCTGATAAATAACTATGCATTTAATGCGGAATTGAATAAATGGTTGGAATGACTTATTAAAAATAGTCTGCTTTCCATGCAGGAAACAGGTGGCGATATAGGAATCCTAAAATACGCTATTTGCGTTATAGGTTAGTCGGGTTAAATCACTAAGTTTGTAATACTGAAACAGATAAATCTGTGAACAACTTATTAACTTGCGTATTTGTATTGCTCTTCTTAAGTGCCTATTCAAAAGACCAATTGGTTATTTTAGAATGGAAGTTTAAGGGGATTGAGGATGGGTATGACCATTTGAACAGAAGTAAAATAACGGTTGACGGAACAGCTCTGCCGGTTTCAGGTTCCTGTCGCCAAAGTGAATGGGGATCCTATACTTTAACCCTTTCAAAAACAAATCACCGTATTCAGGTTGTAAATGAAGCTTACTATGAAGGGGAGTGGATGGAGCACACATTCGAGAATGAATTCAGTATTAATGCGATCTGTGAATTTGATGTGAATCCGAAGGAGGTTTCAAAGGTCCGGATTGAATTTGACCTGAACGGATCAGAAATTTCGATTGTTCGGTTCGATCCCGAAGGAACTCAGTTGGCTGAAAAGTTTTCGTACTCCAGGTTCAAGGGAAAACATTATCCGATGGAAATCGATTGGTGCTTTAAGCATGTGGAATCCGGATATGATCATGTTTCACGGATGCAGGTTTTTGTGGATGATATTGCATACGGTACTTCCGGGCAATCAGTGGAAAGCAGGGGAGGAATCTTTGTTTTGAAGATCCCGAAAGGAATGCACCGGATTCGAATAGTGAATCAATCGTTCCTGAACGGTTTCTGGCAAGATCACACGATTGTCAACAATTATTCGGTGGAAGCGGTCTATGAAAAATTAGTGGAGGTGAAAAAATCCATCCGCGTTACTTTACTCATTGATCTGGAGAATGAAGAGACAGTGAATAAGTGGGAGTGATATCGACTACGCTCAGTCATCTTTCGATTTTGTTGAATCTACTTGGCAAGCATTCATTCAATCCCTCTTGTTTTTTTATCCTGATTAGTCCTGAATTTTGCAATCTCTGAAAATAAAAAAGACCACCTGAATTGGTGGTCTGATTTTTTAAGGTAACTGAACTTTTTTAAGGGTAACTGACCTTAGTCGAAGTTATCCGTTCCAGACGCCCATTGAGTTGAATTTCTCAATACGCTCTTCGACACGTTGTTCCGGATTTTTCGGATCCAATTCGTTCAGGTACTGAATGATTTTATCTTTAACATTCTGGAAACTTGCTTCCTGGTCTCTGTGAGCTCCAGCAAGAGGTTCTTCAATCACGTCGTCAACCAATTTCAAACGTTTCATATCCGAACTTGTCAATTTCAATGCTTCTGCCGCTTTTTCTTTGAAGTCCCAGGATCTCCACAAAATGGAAGAACAGGATTCAGGAGAGATAACCGAGTACCAGGTATTCTCCAGCATCACTACTTTATCTCCCACACCAATTCCCAAAGCTCCACCGGATGCACCTTCACCGATGATGATGCAAATTACGGGAACTTTCAGCTGCATCATTTCGTAAATGTTACGTGCGATTGCTTCACCCTGACCTCTTTCTTCTGCTTCCAATCCTGGAAATGCTCCGGGAGTATCTATAAAAGTTACGATCGGCTTATTGAATTTTTCAGCCAGTTTCATTAAACGCAAAGCTTTACGGTATCCTTCCGGATTGGGCATTCCGAAATTACGGTACTGACGCATTTTGGTGTTGATCCCTTTTTGCTGACCAATAAACATCACTGTTCTTCCATCAACCAGTCCGAAACCACCAATCATGGCTTTGTCATCTTTCACGGTTCTGTCACCGTGCAATTCCTGGAATGAAAAACCTGTGATTGCATTGATATAAGCCAATGTATACGGTCTGTCGGGATGACGGGACAACTGAACACGCTGCCATGGAGTCAGCTTGCTGAATATTTCTTTTGTTTTCTTTGTGAGTGCCTCTTCCAGATCACGAATCTTATCGGACATATCGACACCGGTGCTGTTGCCGATCTCACGTGTTTGTTCAATTTGTTCTTCTAAAGCCTTTAAAGGTTCTTCAAAATCTAAATATG
>CAMLDR010000103.1 GCA_946478775.1 uncultured Flavobacteriales bacterium | reverse complement strand
CGGTGGCAAAGGTACGTACTTATTCCACTTTAACAAGCCTTTTTGAAGATTATTTCTTTCTTTTTTTTAAATTAATTCTTAACACCCTGATAATAGTTTGGTTATACCGTAAAGAAAAATGGAAATAATTTTCAGTGCTTGTTATATAAGTCTCTTAACTGCCCTATAACCGGCAGATGTGAAGCCGAGAAGGTTTCTAAGGTTTGACTCTCTTTTAGGACTTTTTCCAATAAAACTGGGTTCAATAACACATATTTATTCTCTAAAACGCTCATTTCATTGGTAGCATTAGTCTGATCGAATACGATCATCATCCCTTTTAAAGATTTATAGTCTTCATTATATACAGCCAGAATTTGTGTTAAAGCGTAAGCTAACATCTCTTCGACATTCAATTCCGGTCTTGTGGTATCGTCGAATTGCAAATCAGCAAGCAGCTTTCCCATTCTTTTTTCCAGGATTTTTTTTTCCGCATTCGACATATTCCGATATATCGGACTAACTTCATTCAAATAATGACGATGGTTGACATTGAACTTTACAGCATCCAAAGAAAGCTTTTCCTTTAATGCTCTTCTTAACCAGATGCGCAATGAGATGGTAGTTAAAAGAATCAACACCACCCCTGCGAACTTTGCCGGAACGATCATCCCCATTTCCAATAAGACAGGAACAGCTATCAGCAATAAGACTATTGGGATTAAAAGTGAAAGAAATCGCTTCATTATATTTATCTAACTCAAAATTATTTGTTCTGCTCTCTGAAGACTTTCAACAACCAGGGAAGAAGGACGATTAAAATCAATGTTGCCCCCATCATCAAATAAAAGTTCAACATGAAGAAAGAAGACTTATCATCATACTGATCCCAAAGCGATGCAATGACCCCGCTCAACTTATTTCCAATAGAGGTTGAAATGAACCAGGCCCCCATTAGCAAGGCCGTCAATCTTGCAGGTGCTAATTTAGAAACCATGGACAATCCAATCGGAGACAAACACAGTTCTCCCACTGTAATAACTCCATAAGCTCCGAAGAACCACCACAAACTGGATTTAATCTCTCCGTTCATGGATGCATTTGCCGCAGCAACCATTACCAAACAAGAGAGACCGGTAATGAATAAGCCTAAAACAAACTTGATTGGAATAGATGGCTCCATATTTCGCCGCCTTAAAAAACGAAATATTGCAACGATCAATGGTGTCAGTATAATTACCCAAAACGGATTCACCGATTGAAAAATGTTCGAATTAAACACCACCACTTCTTGTCCGGCCTTTAATTTATCTGTGTCCGGATAATTCTTAAAATAACTTGGATACTGAATAGCTTTCTGATCCCCCGCTTTCCTGAACTGTTCGTCCAATACCTGGGTTGAATCTGCGGATTTTTCATACTTAACCGTTCCTGCAAGGTACATTCCCTTCAATCCTTTACTAATCGATTTAGGTACATCCCGATTCGTGTAATTATCCGCCCAGGTGTTCAATACGGTTCCATTCTGCTTGAAGATTGCCCAAAAAGGAATCACAGCCACACACACAACCAAAATAGCACTGACCACCCGGCGTTCATTCTTAGGAGAAGTGAATAGTACATATCCAAAAAAGAAGATAACAGGGATACAGGCAAATAAAAACGCATCCGTCACATCGTCCTTCACCAAAAAGGAATGATCGGATTGTTCCGGTGTACCGTTTATGAAATATCCGATAAAAGCGAATATAACGGCCGGAACCACCACAATTGACAAATCAACCCACCAGGGTTTTTCTCCCGGTGCTGCAACTTTCTTAACATCTCCCGATTTATAATGCTTATTCCCTATCAGGAAAACTGCAACTCCGATGAACATTCCTACTCCTGCACCAACAAATGCCATCGAATATCCGTATTTGTTCATCAAAAACGCTGAAACGATATTACAAACAAAGGCCCCCACGTTAATTCCCATATAAAAGATGTTGTAGCCTTCGTCTTTCTGATCCTTGTATTCTTCTGTATTGTAAAGATTCCCCAAAAGCGTTGAAATGTTGGGTTTAAACAATCCATTACCGGCAATTACCAAAACCATTCCGGTATAAAGCATGGTGAATGAATGAACTCCCATCATGCAATAACCAACTCCCATCATCAGTCCACCCAGGACGATCGGAAGCCGATACCCCAGAACCCGGTCGGCTAGTAGTCCGCCAATAAAAGGTGTAAAAAAAACCAATGCGATGAACGTTCCATATAAACTTGCGGACTGAGCCTCCGTCATTTCAAAACCATGATTGACATCCTTCAGGTAGAAAGTGAAGATACCGATCATTAAATAATAACCGAAACGTTCCCACATTTCTGTCAGGAATAAATACGGAAGTGCTTTGGGGTGTTTGCGCTGTTTCATTGACTTTCTCTTAATTCGATTATTTTACACCACCCATCTGTTTTTTCAAGATCGGTGAAATGAGGATTAATACAACTCCGGAAATAACTGAAATAATACCGATGGTTTGGTATCCTTCCGTATACTGCATTAATTTTTCTGTGTTTGTCAGATTTTTATCTGTTCCGCTTCCGGAAGCCAGTGCAGCTCCAATTAATCCTGCTCCATATTGACCATAAGCACTCGCCAGGAACCAGGTTCCCATCATCATTCCTGTCAATCGCTTCGGAGAAAGTTTTGTAATCATCGATAAACCGATCGGCGACAAACAAAGTTCTCCTAAACTAACTACTAAATATGCAAAAACGAAGATCCATAACGGGGTCAATCCGTTTGAATCTGCCGAAAAGCGGCTGGAAGCAAAAATCAGGAACCCTAGTCCAAGGATAGCGAATCCTAAACCAAATTTCACACTTGTATTTGGCTCTGCTTTTCTTCTATTCAGCCAAACCCATAAAAACCCAACCAAGGGAGCCAATATCACCACCCAAAGTGAGTTCAGGGAATTATTGACAGAAGTCATATTTAAACCGTGATTGGAAACATTTCCAACTGCAAAGTAGTTCAATGACCCTCCTCCTTGCTCAAAGAATGACCAAAATAGTGCTGAAAATATAATCAATACAACTGCAACCAATAATTTTCCGAATTCCTCCTTCTTCACCTTCGTTAATACATAACCCAGGTACACCAAAATTACAGCAGCAAGAACAATCATGAACAAATCGCTGAATTGAACCAGGTAAGGAACCAGTTTACCACTTTCCAATTTCACAGGCCCCATCAAAAAAGTGAAATCAATATCAAACGGATAATAAACCATCAGGAAGAAAAATGGGATCATTGCCAGGGAAGCCAAATAAACCGTTAAGTTCTTGGATAACCCGAGTGCATTCTTTTCAACCAGTTTTTCAGGAAATGGAGGCATTCCGATTGGCCCCAATGATTTTTGTGTTTTGAGGAACAATCCCAAGCCCAATAGCATACATACTCCTGCCAAAGCAAATCCAAGCGACCAGCTGACTGAAGTTCCGATGTATGCGATAGTCAGTCCGCTCAAAAGCGCACCGATGTTGATCCCTGAATAAAACAAGGAAAATCCGGAATCCCTTCTGGGGTCGCCATCCTTGTAAAGATCCCCAACCATTGTAGAGATATTCGGTTTGAAAAATCCATTTCCAACAATCAAAATACTCACTCCGAGATAAAATGTAAATGCTCCCGGGACTGCCATTAGGAACGTTCCGAGCGCCATTAAAATCCCCCCCCAAAAGACAGACTTCCTAAAACCAAAGATTTTATCGGCAAACATTCCTCCAACGAAAGCCATGGCATAAATAAATGCCTGGATCAACCCATATTGTTTGCTTGAGGAACTTTCTGCACTATCCCTGTCTTTTTGATGAGATGTTTCAATATAGTAACGCGGATGATCTATGGTTAATTCTTCCTTATTCTTCTCTAAAAACTCTATTTTCTTAGCTTCCAGCTGATCTTTCGGAATCGGGTTGTAATCACCAGTTAAAATCAAATGAGAAATATACATGGCCAAAAGTGCCCGCATTCCGTAGAATGTAAAACGTTCCCACATTTCAACCAGGAAAAGATACCACAACTGCTTGGGGTATTTCCCTTTGAAATTTCTAATATTTTCTAATGCAGCTGCATCTGATGGATTCAGGTCTTTTTCTTCCAAACTCATAACTCTATCTGTTAAGGAATCGTAAAAATGATAAATTAAATTGGATGATGATGAAATAAGGGAGACAAAAAAATCCCTCGTCAAAAAACGAGGGATTTAATTTCCTATAATAAAGAATGAATTATTTTACGCCATGCATCATCTTACTCAACCTTCTGGAAACTGTAAGCATAACTATACCTAAACCGATCACAAAAGCACCGATACTCAGGAAAATTGTAGCTGCACCAAGTTTCTCAACATACGCTGCAATAAATCCACCTAATATATTTGCAACGAAAGTAGATAACATCCAAACTCCCATTAACATAGAAGCCAATTTAATAGGCGCCAATTTAGTTACAACGCTCAATCCAACAGGAGAAATGCATAATTCACCAATGGTATGGAAGAAATAGGTTACTATCAGGAACCAAAGTCCCGCTTTCTGAGTTACATTCTCTTTACCGTTTACGATATCAGTCTGAACCTGTCCTGTTGCCATCAACATAAACAAGAATCCAATTCCTAATAAGATCATTCCCAAACTCATTTTCACCGGTGTAGACATCCTCGAACCTGTTTTAGATCCCCAAAACCAAGCGAAAAGTGGTGCTAAAGCAACAATAAACAGTGGATTAACGGATTGGAATAACTCGGTGGAAATTGTCCAGCTGCCAACAGTTCTATCTATATAAGAATCCGTATAAAGCGTCATTGATGAACCTGCCTGCTCAAATCCTGCCCAGAAAAAAATGATAAAAGCCGTCAAAATGAAAATCACAGAAACACGCTGCTTCTCTTCTCTGGTTAATGGGGCATCTATTGTTGGAGCAGGTACTTCAACAGTCGTAGAATCAACAAGTTCTACATCTGTAAACTGAACTTTCTTATTGGGCTTTTCGCCAATTTCCAATAGATACTTCTTTGCCAATGCATTGAAAATAAGCTGTCCTATCAACATTCCTACAGCAGCAGCTAAAAATCCATATTTATATCCATATGACATAATTATTTCTTTTCCATTCTCATCTACACCTTTAGTGGCAAACCAGTCATTACATAAGATAGCAACAACAATTGGAGCTAAAAATGCTCCCAGGTTAATTCCCATGTAAAAAATGGAAAATGCCGAATCTCTTTTTGCATCACCTTGTCGATAAAGGCGCCCAACTAGAGTTGAAATATTTGGTTTAAAGAACCCATTACCTATAATTAAAAGTAAAAGTCCAATTGCTAATCCTACATGCGTATTCAAAGAAAACAAAACGATCTGTCCAAGGAACATGGTTATACCTCCAATAGTAATAGCATTTCTTTGGCCGATAAATCTATCTGCAATCCATCCCCCGATAATCGGAGTGAAGTATACAAAACCTGTAAAGAAGCCATAAATCAATGACGCTGTACCTTTAGGTATCTCAAGACCATTTTCTACATATAACTTGGTCATGTAAAGCACAAGAATGGCACGCATTCCATAATAACTAAATCGCTCCCACAATTCAGTAAAGAATAAAAGATATAAACCTTTGGGATGTCCTAGGATAGTTCCCTGCTTTTCTATTTCAGCAATTACGTCTCGTTGTTGAGTCATGTTTTTTCAGTTTTTTTAGCGTGGTGAAAATAGATAAAAATTGGTTGATTGGTTCAGATTGTTTTAAATTTAACTATTCCTTTAATGCTTAATGTCTGATTTAGAGAACCTTTTCGATGCCCACACGCACCATTTCGATTCGAAAAACCGAAGCATCGTGCAATTGACCAAACTTTCAGACGAAAATTTTCCGTCGTTTTTTTCCTTCGGAATCCATCCGAAAGAAAGCATTGCTGATCTCAATGAGGTGGAACGGATCTCTAAACAACTGAACGAAAACCACGGTTTCCTGGCTATCGGGGAAATTGGGCTCGATAACCGCTATGGTTCCGCTGAAACGCAGGAAGAAGTATATGTTTTTCAATTGAAAATTGCATCCGAACTTCAGAAACCTGTCATTCTGCATTGCGTCAACTCCTGGGATCGGTGCCGGTTTTTGCATGAAAAGTACGCCCCAAATACTCCGCTCATTTATCACGGATTCAACAAAGCTTCTATCTTGCAACAAGTCCTGGACTATCCCAAAAGCATGATCAGTATCGGTGAATCGCTTTTATCCAATCCAAAACTCCAAAATGCACTGCTGCAAATACCTTTGGAACGCTTATTCCTTGAAACAGATATGGGCTCAGGTGAACTGATTGAAACCTACCGGATGACAGCTGAGATAAAAAACATATCTTTGCACGCCCTAACTGAACTTCTAAACCAAAACGCAAAAAGAATTTTTAACTATGAGTAAGTGGTTGGAGCGTACAGAGTTGATTCTTGGACCAAAAGAAATGGATCGTTTGAAATCAGCTCATGTACTCATTGTTGGACTCGGAGGAATCGGATCGTTTGCAGGTGAATTTATAGCACGTGCAGGAGTGGGAACCATGACCATTGTGGATGGCGATGCCTTTGACATCACGAATAAAAACCGGCAACTGACAGCCCTGGATTCTACTATCGGGAAAAATAAAGCAGTTGTTTTAGGTCAGCGAATCACCGATATCAATCCGGATATCAACCTGAACATTGTGGAAGAATTCGTTACTCCCGAACGTGCCTGGGAACTATTGGACCAATACAAGCCCCATTACGTCATGGATTGCATTGACAGCGTCACTCCGAAATTGGAATGGATCATTGCCTGTAAAAGCCGGAAAATCAAAATCATTACCCATTTGGGAGCCGGAGGAAAAATTGATCCTGCCCGCGTTCATGTTGCCAAGCTTCCAAGCAGCCATAACTGCAAATTGGGAGCACATATCAAGAAAAGATTGAAGAAAAAAGGAGTTGGCTTTGAAAAAATCAAATGTGTTTATTCATCCGAATTGCAGCAGAAAGATTCGCTGAAAATGACTGACGGATCGAATTATAAACGCTCGTTCTATGGCACTGTCAGCTATATGCCGGCCCTGTTTGGATTAATGGGAGCAGCTGAAGTGATTCGTTATCTGACCAAAAAAGATGAAAATTCAAACTAGGATGAAATTCAAAGAAAAAAGTATATTCGCGTACCTCAAACTGAAAAAATGAAATTAAATTGCCTGTTCAGCATTGCTGCACTGACATTTCTTATGTCTGCCTGCGGAAACGATGCAGAGCCTTTAAATAAAGATCAATCGATCAATGGAGTTGTTGCCAGTCACGATGCACATTCCTATTCCAACACGGACGAAATTCGTACAAAACACCTGGATCTTGAATTGGATGTGGACTTTGAGAAAAAGACCATTTACGGGGTTGCAAGACACCGAATGGAGCGCCTGAAAGATACCGATACTGCAATATTCGATATCAATGGCCCTGAAATCCAGAAAGTGACTTTAGGAAAAAAAGGACAGGAAAAGGAAACAGATTTCATCATCGGGTCTATGCAGGAATTCCTGGGTCAGCCTTTGAGCGTGAAAATTGACAAAAACACCGAATTCATTAATATCTATTACAAAACCACCGAAAATGCAGGTGCTTTGGATTGGATGGATCCTGAATTGACAGAAGGAAAAGAACATCCTTATTTATACACACAAGGTCAGGCCGTTCTGACTCGTACCTGGATCCCGGTTCAGGGAACTCCGGCAAACCGCATCACCTATAGTGCTGATGTCACTGTTCCTGCTGAATTATTGGCTCTAATGAGCGCTTCCAATCCAACGGAGAAAAATCCGGAAGGAAAATACCATTTCGAAATGAAGCAGCCGATTCCTGTTTATTTGATTGCTTTGGCAGTTGGTAACCTGGAATACAAATCGCTGGGCAAAAATTGTGGCGTCTACACGGAACCTGAAATGATCGACAAAGCCGTTTGGGAATTTGAGGATCTTTCCAAAATGATCCAGGCAGCGGAAAATTTATACGGTCCATACCAATGGGAACAATACGATATCATTGTATTGCCCTATTCGTTCCCTTTCGGAGGAATGGAAAACCCGCGCTTAACATTTGCTAATCCGACACTGATCGCAGGCGACAGAAGTGCGGTTTCCGTTATTGCGCATGAATTGGCTCATTCCTGGTCGGGGAACCTGGTAACCAACGCAAGCTGGAATGACTTTTGGCTGAACGAAGGATTTACGGTTTATTTCGAGAACCGGATCATGGAAGAATTGTACGGAAAAGAGGTTGCCGACATGCTGGCATTAATCGAATTCCAGGAATTGCAGACAGAAATGGCTGAGTTGGATGAGAAAGATACGCATTTGAAACTGCAGCTGTCAAAACGCAACCCGGATGACGGAATGACTTCCATTGCTTATGTGAAAGGTGCTTTCTTATTGAAAACCCTGGAACGCGATTTCGGCAGACAGCGCTTTGATGCATTCTTAAAAATGTACTTCAAAGACCATGCTTTCCAAACCCTCACAACCGAGCAATTTAAGCTTTACCTGGAAAAGAACCTGATCAACAAAACAGACATCAAATTCAATATTGATGAATGGCTGTACAAACCGGGATTGCCTAAAAACTGCTACGCGGTTAGTTCTCCGAGATTCGAGAAAATCCAGGAACTGGCGCGTGAATTCGCCAACGGGAAAGACATTTTCAAAAAACCGGCTAAGAAGAAAGGAAAGAAACAGCTTCCGGCATTGAAACGTGATCAGTACGTTCCACAGGAATGGCAGGCGTTTGTTCGTGCTTTACCTAAAAAAATGGATCCGAAACGCTTAGCACTGATCGATGAGAAATTACATTTCAATACCTGGGGAAATGCGGAAGTCGCAACGGAATGGTACGTTTTGGGAATCAACTCCAACTACACGGAAATTCGACCGGATATTGAAAAGTTCATTTCAAAAGTAGGACGACGCAAATTCTTGCTACCAATCTATACGGCCATGAATAAAAACCCACAAAGCAAACAGTGGGGAATGGAAGTCTACAAAAGATACAGAGGAAATTACCACCCGGTTTCCATTATGACCGTGGATGATTTGTTGGGATATAAACCATAAATTTGGTGCACAAAAAAATGGTAGGGACGCAAGGCATTGCGTCCCTACTTTTTTTGTACCAAATCAAATAATACCGTTTTAGCCACGAATAATCAAAACCTCCTTTCGACTCCTAAAACGACCACATTTCTTTTTTAAGAAGCATTCATCTTTGACATTACAAATACAACAGTTATGTCACGCTTCATTATTCTTCTGGCTATTGCAACGAGTGTTCTGGCAACTATTTTCGCCTGTTCGAGCAACAAAATCCTTTCGGTCGACCCCAAATTCAGGAAATGGGTTTCGGGTTATACTTCCGGAATCATTTCCAATTCCGATAACATTGAGATAGAACTCAAGGACCAGCTCGATTCAAGTAAGCTCATTGAGTTGGGAATGAAATCCCGCATGGATGATAAAATCCTGAAGGAAATTGTAGAAATCAGCCCGGCTATTGACGCCGATATTCAATGGGTCGATTTCAGGACCATTCAAATCGTTCCGAAAAAAGCATTGAACTCTAATCAGATCTACACCGTGAGCCTGGACCTGGAAGAAATCATAGAGGTGGAGGACGGATATGAAGAATTCAACTTTCAATTTGCAACCAAACCGCAAAAGATCGATGTGGACGAACCCAGCTTAATCGAATACGATTCCTACAACCTCGAATGGTATTCCCTGCGTGGTACGATTTCTATGACTGATCAGTTTGACACTACCAAGCTAAAGGAACTCCTCACTGTGAACCACGGATATCAACCATTAAAAGTTCATTTCGAAGAAAGTTACGGCGGCAATGAATACATCTATATCGTAGATAGCATCAAACGTTCTGCTAAGGAAAGTACCATTTCGGTGGAATGGAACGGCGATGCCATTTCCTCTTTTTCGAATGGTTCCACCCATGTCAAAGTTCCGGCTTTGGGTGATTTTACGCTCAATTCCTATAATGTAACGGATGAGGACGACCAAAGTATTCGTTTGACTTTCTCAGAGCCTTTGTCCACCAACCAGGATCTAAACGGATTGATCGATCTGGAAGGAGTGGCGGGTGAAACCTTTTCGATCTATTACAACGAAGTAACCGTTTTCATTCCCGGGCGCATTGAAGGAGAATACAAACTGAAAGTCAATTCCGGCATTAAAAACATCAAAAATTATCCGATGCTGAAAGGCACCGAACGCATCTTGTTGTTCACAGCTTCCAAACCCAAAGCACGCATTGTAGGAAGCGGATCAATTCTCCCCGATTCCAAGGGATTGATCTTCCCTTTTGAAACCATTGGGCTGAAATCCGTAACTGTTCGGATCATTAAGATCTATGAAGAGAATGTACATCATTTCTTACAGGTCAACGAATTAAACGATTCCGACGCCATTTTCCGATTCGGGAAGAAAATTGCCGAAAAGCACATCACTTTGGGCGTAAAGAAAGAAGACAAAAGCGACTGGTCTTCCCATGTTTTGGATCTGGAAAAATGGATCCGCCCGGAACCGGGAGCAATTTATAGAATCTCTATTAAATTCGAACAAAAAGATGCTTACTGCGACTGCCCTGTAAATCCGGAAGCAGAAACCACCGGTGAATCATCCGAAAGTGAAGCAAAAACCGAAGAAGAATGGTCTGAACGTCCGTGGCATCTGGACGATTGGGACGACGGATACGAAGATTGGGGCGGCTACGGTTCTTCCGAATCTCCCTGCAGTTCCGATTACTACTACGGAAAAGCGGTTTCCCGGAACATTCTTGCTTCCAATATCGGAGTGATCTACAAACTGGATGCGAAGAAACAAGCGCACGTCTTCCTGACGGATATGATTACCACGCAGCCCATTCCAAATGCTTCCGTTACATTTTACGATTACGCCAAACAGGTGATTGCTTCCGGAACCACCAACGCAGAAGGAATGTACACCAAAACACTTTCCGAAAAGCCGTTCTTATTGATTGCGAAATACGGGAAACAGCGCGGTTACCTGAAAGTCAGCGACAGGCATTCGAATATGCTTTCCGAATTCGACGTGGAAGGTGAAGAAGTGCAAAACGGATTGAAAGGCTACATTTACGCCGAACGCGGAGTGTGGAGACCGGGAGATTCCATTTATGTCAACTTTGTGCTTCGCGATTACGAGAAAAAACTGCCCTTGAACCACCCGGTAACCTTCACGCTGACCGATCCTTCCGGCTATGAAACAAGTAAAATAACCAAATCCCAAGGTGTAAACGGACATTACGATTTCAGAACAGCCACACGCCACGATGCAAAAACCGGAATTTACACCGCAAGAGTCATGGTGGGCTCACGCGAATTTGTGAAATACCTGAAAGTAGAAACGGTGAAGCCAAATCGCCTGAAACTAAAACTGGATGTTCCTGCAAGTTCCGACAGCCTGCTTCAATTGGAATCATACTGGCTGCACGGTGCTCCGGCAAAAAACCTGCGTGCAACGGTAGATGTGGAATATCAATCTACGAAAACCGTTATTCCGGGATTCCCGAAATTTGAGTTCGACTCACCTATTCGTAAAATCCACTCAGACCAAAACACCTTGTTTGACGACGATTTGGATGCAGATGGAAAGGCTTCGTTCAAGCAGGAAGTGTCTTCCTTGTCCAAAGCTTCTGGAATGTTGAATGCCATTTATACCATGCGCGTTTTTGAGCAACGTGGAAATTTTTCCATCGACCGTTTCTCCCAATTGTATTCTCCTTACAAGCAATACGTCGGATTTAGGACGCCTGACCTGGAAGCTGATAATTCCTTAATCTCCGGAAAGAAACACACCTTTGATGTGGTGATGGTGAATGCTGCGGGGAACATCCTGAAAAAACCATCGAAGATACGGGTGAAGATCTACCGTATGGAATGGCGCTGGTGGTACGAAAGCGGTGACGATGATTTGGGCAATTTCATGGCTCGAAACGGAAATATGCTCGTTTATGATTCCTTATTGAATTCATCCGATGGAAAAACTGCTTTCAAATTCGGACTTGGTGCTACTGATTACGGACGATTTTTGGTCACAGTTACGGACGAAGAAGGTTTCCACCAGTCGGGAAAAATCATTTCAATCGATGTTCCTTATTGGAGCCGGGGCAACCAGAAGAACAACGAATACGCTTCTATGCTCAATTTTTCTACCGACAAGAAAAGCTATGTCAAAGGCGAAACTGTGAAACTGAGCATTCCATCACCTGCCTCCGGAAAGGCATTGATCTCCATTGAAACCCGAACAAAAATCGTGAAGAAGTTTTGGGTAAACACCACCAAAGGTGAAACGACCTGTTCCTTTGAAACCACCGAAGACATGGCCCCGAATGCCTACGTTCACGTCAGTTTAATCCAGCCGCACAGTGCAACCACCAATGATTTACCGATCCGCATGTACGGAATTGTTCCCATTCTTGTGGACGATCCGGCAACGCACTTGCATCCTAAAATCGATGTGGCAAAAGAATGGAGACCGGAATCGACCGCCAAAGTGACTGTTTCGGAGAAAAACGGGAAAGGAATGACTTACACTTTAGCGATTGTGGATGAAGGTTTACTCGACCTGACGCGTTTCAGTACTCCCAATCCGTGGAATACTTTCTATGCAAAAGAAGCATTGGGAATCAAAACCTGGGATATGTACAATGATGTCATCGGTGCTTATTCCGGGAATTTGAATCGTTTACTGAGTATTGGCGGTGATGGTTCAGCAGACGATGGTGCCGGGCCAAAAGCCAATCGCTTCAAACCGATGGTCTATTTCCTGGGGCCTTTTGTTTTGCCGGCAGGTTCTTCTAAAACCCATCAAGTGGAATTACCAACCTACATCGGATCCGTCCGCGTGATGGTGGTAGCGCATGCTGCAACCGCATTCGGGAACAGTGAGGAAACGGTCACGATCAAAAAACCGTTAATGGTCCTGGGAACTTTGCCTCGCGTCATCGGACCGAGCGAAACCATTCAATTACCCGTAGATGTGTTCGCGATGAAAGACAACATTAAAAACGTGGATGTGCAGGTCACTTGCAATGACCTTTTAGTTGTAAATGGTGCGAAAAATCAAGGAATCAAATTTGCTGCCGAAGGAGATCAAATCGTGAACTTTGAATTGAAAGTGGCCAATAAACTGGGGATCGCAAAAATCAAGATCTTCGCAAAATCAGGAGCAGAAACTGCTACACAGGAATTTGAGGTCGACGTACGAAGCCCGAATCCAAAAGTTCTGGAGAGTGAAACCAAGGTTATTGAACCGGGTTCCTCCGTGAGTTTTAGCATGGAACAGGACGGAATTACGGGCTCTCACTCCTATTCCCTGGAGGCCAGTCAATTCACCCCGATCAATTTAAATGGCCGGATGACTCAACTGATCCATTATCCGCACGGATGCATTGAACAAACCACTTCAGCAGTATTTCCGCAGCTTTTTGCCATGGATATCATGCAATTCAGCGAGAAAGAGAAAAAGGAAATGTCAGCCAATATCAAAGCCGCATTGATCCGTTACCAGAGTTTTCAGCAATACGAAGGTGGTTTTGCCTATTGGCCCGGAGAACGGGAAGCCAGTGATTGGGGCTCCAATTATGCCGGACATTTCATGATTGAAGCCGAGCAGCATGGATTTACTTTACCTGCAAATCTGAAATCACGCTGGATGGAATACCAGAAAAACGAAGCAAACAACTGGACGGCCGATTCCTATAACAGTTATTCCAATCATGCCGAAGAATCGCACTACTTAATCCAGGCTTATCGTTTGTATACATTGGCTTTGGCCGGAAAACCGGAATTGGGAGCCATGAACCGCTTGAAAGAAAACAGCAAACTGGGTGTTACCGCAAAGTGGCGATTGGCAGCTGCCTATTATTTGGCTGGTCAGAAAGATCTGGCGAAACAAATGACCCGGAATTTAAGCTTCACAGCTGCGTCTTACCGGGAATATGCGTATTCCTACGGTTCAACTTTACGGGATAAGGCCATGAACCTCGAAGCAGGATTGATGATTGATTCCAAGTCGACCGACCAAATTGAAAAGGAAATCGCAGATGTTTTGAAATCGAACCAATGGCTGAGCACGCAGGAAGCCGGGTATTGTATTTTGGCTTTGACAAGCGGAAAAAGTAAAAACAACGGCAGTCTTCAATTTGAACTCAATGCTGAAAAGGTTACTGCTGCCAAATGCATGGTTACCAAAAACTATTCGGAGGCCGACGGAACGAAATTGAAGCGTTTAGCAGTGAAAAATACTTCTTCCAAAAAGATCTATGTGACTTTCTGCACCATGAAAGTTCCTCAAATCGGGAAAGAGAAAAAAATCCGGAGCAACCTGGAAATGACGATCGATTACACCAATTTGTCAGGCGTTTCCATTGATCCTTCCAAAATTATGCAGGGAACAGATTTCATTATGAAAGTGAAGCTGAAAAACCCGACAAAAGACCAATTCTACCGCGAAATGGCTTTGAACCAGATCATGCCGAGCGGCTGGGAAATCCACAATGCCCGTTTGTACGATGAAGGGAACACAACTAGTATCGATTACCAGGATTACCGTGACGACCGGGTGTACAGTTACTTCAAACTCGCCCCGAACGAAACGAAGGTCTTCAAAATCCAGCTCAACGCATCGTACCTGGGAAGATTTTACCTGCCGGCAGTCTTTGCGGAAGCGATGTACGATCATTCAGTGAATGCGCAGGAAAAAGGTAGATGGGTCGAGGTGACGAAAATTGTGAAACAACCTAAATCATCCTAATAATTAATAGCGAAAGGCTGTAGATCGGAAGAGCGTCGTGTAGGGAAAGAGTGTAGATCTCGGTGGTCG
>CAMLDR010000102.1 GCA_946478775.1 uncultured Flavobacteriales bacterium | reverse complement strand
TTTCGGGAAAGCAAAAATCAAACTTTCGGAAACATCCGAGAATTGGAAAATACCTTACGAAGCTTTACTGGATGGAAATGCAGATGAAGGATTTGTATTCGTCTCCAACGACCGGAAAACCGTGAAGAAAGTTCCGGTAAGAATTGAGAACCTGAACCAAAATGTAGTGGAAATCTCAGATGGGTTGGAAGGATACAAGTATGTGATCGTTTCCGGCGGACCTTACCTGAATGAACATTCGACCATCTCTTCCAACTAATTCTGAAAGATGAAAATAGCTACTTACGCAGTACGCAATTACCAATTTACTTTGGTATTGTTCGTCATGGCGATCGCTTTAGGAGTGAATACGCTTTTGACCATGCCTCGGAGTGAGGATCCTGCAACCAATTCCCCTATGTTTCCGGTAATCGTAGTTTACCCGGGAACAAGTCCTTCGGATATGGAAGAATTGGTTGTGAAACCGTTGGAGAAACAGATTTACAGCCTGGAAAACATCAAACGGATCAAAACACAGATCAAAGATGGTGTGGCGATCATGCAGGTGGAATACAAATACGAATCCGATGTGAATGAAAAGTTCCAGGAGTTGACAAGAGAAGTAAACGGAATGCGTTCCGAACTTCCGGATGAGATCCTGAGCATTGAAGTGAAGAAATTGGTTGCTTCGGATGTAAACGTCATTCAAACAGCATTGATCAGTGAGAATGCTTCCCGCAAATCATTGAAAAGGACAGCCGAGGACCTACAGGAAGAATTGGAAAAACTTCCGGAACTGAAGAATGTAAAGATTCACGGTTTATCGGATGAACAGGTTCGCATTGATTTGAGGACCGATAAACTGGCACAGCTGCACCTGCCTTTGAATGCAGTGGTGGGAACTTTGCAAAGCGAGATCGCTAACATCCCCGGCGGGAGTATCGATGTAGGAACAAAATCCCTGAATGTGAAAACCAGCGGGAATTATGTTTCCCTGGAAGAGATTGCAAATACCATCATTTATGCTTCCGAAGGAAAGACGATCCCGCTGAAAGATGTGGCAGATGTCTATTACGATTTCTCCGAAGCGAAGCACATCACCCGTTTGAACGGTCACCGCTGTGTATTCGTAACAGCTGCGCAGAAAGAAGGATTCAATATTTCCGAAACGCAGAAGAAATACCAAAAAGTGTTGGATGAGTTTGATCCGCACATTCCTTCCAACATCGATATGGTGAACCATTTTGACCAGGGAGACAATGTAAACGATCGTTTGGGCGGTTTGGGCATAGATTTCCTCATCGCGATCCTGCTGGTGGCCATTACCTTACTTCCTTTGGGAGGAAGAGCATCTTTGGTCGTCATGATCTCTATTCCGCTTTCACTGGCCATCGGTTTGGTATTGCTGAATGTCATGGGCTACAACATCAATCAGCTGAGCATTGTTGGTTTGGTGGTAGCACTCGGATTGCTGGTAGATGACAGCATTGTAGTGGTGGAAAACATTGAACGCTGGCTGCGCGAAGGCCATTCCCGTATGGATGCCACCTTAAAGGCAACCCAGCAGATCGGGCTTTCGGTAGTTGGTTGTACGGTGACCCTGATCATTGCCTTTTTGCCTTTGGTGTTCCTGCCGGAAGTTGCCGGAGATTTTATCCGCAGTCTTCCCATGGCAGTTATTGCCAGTGTCTTGGCTTCCATGCTGGTTTCCCTGACGATCATTCCGTTCTTATCGAGCCGTTTGCTGAAGCAGCACCAGGGACAACACAACGGGAATATTTTCCTCAGAGCACTTCAAAAGGGAATTTCAGGAACTTATTCGGTATTGCTGGATAAAGCATTGAAAAGACCCATTATCACCTTGCTGGTTGCATTGGGAATCTTTGCCGGTTCTTTGGCTTTATTCCCGGTTATCGGCTTTAGTTTATTTCCTGCTTCCGAGAAACCGCAATTCATGATCGATGTTTCTGCGCCTTTGCAAACCAACCTGAACCGCACCAATGAGATTACCGAATATGTGGAAAAAGAATTGAGTAAGATTCCGGAAGTGAAATACTATGCATCCAATGTGGGGAAAGGAAATCCGCCAGTTTACTACAACGTGGCACAGGAAAATGAGCGCAGTGATTTCGCGCAAATCTTTGTGCAGCTGGAGAAGCATACCGGAGTGGACAAAAAGCAGGAAATTGCAGATCGTCTGCGGGTTATTTTCAACGAGTATCCCGGAGCCAAGATCGAAGTGAAGAATTTCGAACAGGGACCGCCGATGGTTGCCCCGGTTGAAGTGCGCCTTTCCGGAGATAACCTGGATACTTTGCGCAAGCTGAGCCAGGAAGTGGAAAGCTTACTGAAAGAAACTCCCGGAACGATGTACGTGAACAACCCGGTGAGTAACCTCAAATCCGATTTCAAACTGGTGATCTCGAAAGAGAAAGCCCGCGCATTGGGAGTAAATACCGTAGACATCGACAGAACAGTCCGTTTGGCCATTGCCGGAGTGGACCTGGGAACCTTTTCGGATAAGAACAACGATGAATTCTCCATGCTTTTGACCACGCATAAAGGCGAACGCGCTACTTTGGACGTATTCAATCAATTGTACATCAATAACCAGCAGGGACAGGCTATTTTACTTTCTCAGATTGCGCGCCTGGAATTGGAAAGTTCTCCGTTATTCATCAATCACCTGAATAAGGTCCGAACAGTTTCCGTGAGTGCTTTTGCGCAGAAAGGCGTGCTGGCAGATAACCTGATCAATGAAGTGATTGCTAAAATGGACGAGAAGAAACTCCCCAGAGGTTATGCCTATGCCATGGGAGGTGAGTTCGAATCCCGGAATGAATCGTTTGGCGGATTCAATACCATTATCACGATTACTGTTTTCCTGTTCGTTGCCGTATTGATCTTGCTTTTCAAAACATTCAAAAGTACGCTGATCGTCTTGTCTGTAATTCCACTTGGAATTGTGGGAGCTGTTATTGCACTTTGGATGACCGGCAATTCCCTTTCATTCGTGGCCGTGATCGGATTGATCGCTTTGGCCGGAATTGAAGTCAAGAACTCGATCCTGCTGGTTGATTTTACGAATCAGCTGCGGCAGGAGGGAAGAAGTCTGGATGAAGCCATCCGCGAAGCCGGTGAAGTACGTTTCTTACCGATCGTATTGACTTCACTTACGGCAATCGGAGGATTGATCCCGATAGCCATTTCGACCAACCCTTTAATCTCTCCTTTGGCGATTGTATTGATCGGCGGATTGATCAGTTCAACACTGCTTTCCCGTGTGGTTACACCGATTGTTTACCGATTGATCCCACCGAAAGTGGAAGTGAAAAAATAATTATGGTAGGGACGCGAGGCATCGCGTCCCTACCTACATTTTTTATTGAACCCTATCTGCATTGGATTGTATTAAGCAATCATGAGATCACTCCTTTTAATTTGTTCGTTTTTCGCGGGGCTAACCGGATTTTCGCAGGATACACTGGCAACTTTTTTTAGTCATGATTGGGCTGCCGGACAATGTTGTTCCAGTGGAACGGATGTTTCGTTCACACTTTCGGATAAACTCAGTCCTTCGGATTTTGATTCGCTGGTCTATATTTCTTCCGTCAATTCACGCACTGTGTTTTACCCGGCAGATTTTCATACACAGGGATCCGATCAGAAAAGCAATTACATGGTAAGTTATGGCTGGAATTCGGGCGGTTCGGGTAAAACGGTTTGTTACGGGCTTCCGGAGAACCGGTTTTCGGTGGTGAAACATCAGCCTGCGCATTTGCTGATTTATAAGGGAAACGGGAAACCGGCACCTGCTTTTGTGAGGGAGGAGTTTAAGATTACAACTTATCCTTAATCATTCGGTCTGTTTTGAGCGAATAGTACAATTGACGTATTGTTACCCGGATAGTCTTGAGTAACTTCGTTCAAATCAAATCCATGAAAACAAGCTGCTACTGCATACTTATCCTTTTCTTCCATTTTACCGGCTTTTGCCAGGATTTAGAGCCTGCTGCGGTAAAGGATGAACACGATACCCTTCAACAGATTTTTTTAAACGGAAAAGTGGGGTTGGTGCACCGGGACGGAAGACAGATCCTGGAGCCGAAATATACAGGGGTGAAAGTGGAACAGGAAGGGATTCGTTTTTACGATGAAAACCTGCAGGGATATTTACCCACCGGATCGCATCGGATTATTCCAGCGAATTACCTGTCGATCGCTGCAATTGGTCCTTATTTTGAAGCCCGGAATGAAAGCGGCAGAACCGATCTGTACTTCGGAAGTGATCTCGTTGCAAGTGATTTGGATTCAGGTCCTCAGTTGACGGAAGTGCTGGCAGGTACCAATTGGATCATTGTCCGGAAAGACGAAAAAGCAGGGATCATTGATCAGAAAGGAACCATCATTGTTCCCATGGAATACAGCGGTATCGAAGCAGCTTATTCTTTTCCTTATTCCCTGGATAATTCCTTTGCAGTGGATTATATTTTGGTACTGGATAAAAGTGACTATTTCTACAGCCCGGAATCAGAAGGCTTTTTGCTTTATGGTGAACCTGTTCTTTACCTGGCGAAGGCAGACGGAGCACTGATCACAGATTCTGTTTTCACAGAGGTCTCTTACAATGCCGAACTGGATGAGTTTTCCCTGAGATGCAATCATAAACTGGCTTTTATGAAACCCGGGTTCCGGATTGATTATTTGCCTTACGAATCGATTACTGAGTTTATGGAGTGGAAGATTTGTTCGACAGGAGCAGAAAGCATTCTATTCAATCGGTTCAATACTGCAATCGACACTTTTAAAAGTGTTATTGTTCCGACAAGAGATGTGTTTTACAAGGAGAATGAAGAGAGCGTGGAAATGACCTCTTACAGCGAAACAATCTTTGAAGAGTTTGTCTATGTGACAAGAAATAACGGTGACACCTCACAAATGGCTATTTACGATCTGAGGAATCAGCAATTGGTTTCAGGTTGGGAACAAGGCGTCACTTTTGTTAGGAAAGGGAAGAGTGCTTCAGGAGCAGTTGTATGGATTTTCATGAACGAATGGGGAAAAATGGCTTACCGTATTTCAGCTGCCGAAAAAAGTTCAACTTTTGAATACCAGGGCATATATCCCGTTAATAATCAATTTTATGCACTTCGAAAAGTGGGGGAACCATTCCATACCTTGTGTGAACTGGTCGGGGATTCTGTTTTTGAGAAAAGGACAGAAATTGATAAAGCTTTCGGAAGCTTCAATTATTCCGGGATCAATACCCAAACTATAAATGAATACGATGCAGACCTGTCGCGCGGATTTGTGGATGAATTTGGAAATTACTATTCCTATTCTACGGACAGTGCATTGAGAGCCGCTTCAAGCCTCCGGGTTCCGTTCACCGTATTTAAAAATGCCTATGGAAAGCTGGGACTTATTTCCTGGAATGGGAAAGTGCTGGACCTGAATGCGGACACACTTTTTCAAAACAGCATGCATAATACATTGATCGAATACAAATCAGGAGATTTTTGGGGAGCAGCTGAAGTTATGTGGGGAGCTGTTTTTAAGCCTGATCAACCAGTGTCTGAACGTTTCAGACTTATCGAGGACTTTGCTTTAATCTACCGCTTGAGTGAAGATGAAAAGCAGTATATTGATTCCAAAGGGCGGGTGTTTTATTCCACCAATCCGGAACGCATGGTCTCAAAGAGCGGCGGACTGAAAGGTGCGAAAGTGTATTCTGAGTTCGAAGACAAAATTGATGAGGCGATCCCTTTTGTGTACCGGGAAATCCTTCCGACATGGAACGGAAATTACCTGGCTCAAAACAAGGGGAAGAAGTGGGGAGTACTTACTCCTTTCAACGATACATTGTTCCCGTTCAAATATGATCTATTGTCATTTGATCCGGGTAAAGCGGATGCAATTCACGAAGTATTTCCTTACAGGGATTACGATGAGGTGTGCTATACCACCAGCGGGAAGTTTCATGGGATCCTGAGCCTGAACCTGAGAAAAGAAATTCCACCGGTATACGATTGGGTACAATCCGTTTCGGAGGCCGCATTTATTGTCCATAAGGACGGAAAATACGGAGTTTATGATTCTGATTTGAATCAAAAGATCAAACCGGTTTTCGAGGAGCTGATGATTGCATCTTCGTTGTCGGGTGTTTTTATGCTTCGGGCGAAAAAAGAGGGTAAATGGTATAACACCGAGTTTTTTGAAGGAAAGGTCCCGGACCAGCAAAGCATTCTTCAGGCACTTCCATGCGATTTTGTAGTGAATGAATGGGGCTTCATTAAAAAAACGGACGGATTTGAAGTTGTGAACCTGATGGATGGCTCACGGGTGCAGAAAGAAGGTGAGTTCACAGATTACCTGAGTGAAAAACCGCTCCTTTTGAAAGACGGAAAGCTTTATATCCTGGATTCAAAGGGGAAACTGCTTTATCCGGATGCATTAACAAATGTTGTTTTCCTGGAAGACGGTCGTGTGATCAGCGCTGAGAACGGGATTATTTATTCTTATTCGACCTCGAAGAAAAGTAAAGAGATCTTTAGATACCAGGAGCAATAGATCTTCGCACCTCTGTGCCTTCGCTAAAGCTTCAGCATAAGCGTTGCGTCCTACGGTGAAGGATTAGCCACGGAGAACGCAAAGCGTGCAAAGTTTTGAATATACTTAAACCGTTTGTTGTTTCTTCATTTCCGTAAAAACCCCATCCCATAAGTGCTTGCGCATTTCCAGGGATTTGATCGAGTAGTTTTCAGCTTCTTTCCATTTTTCCGGATCGTTCCCGCATAATTCGCTGACCATTTGCAGCGCTAAATGTCCGTGGTGGTCTCCGTCTACTTCGATGTGCCGGTCGAGGTAAAACTTGAAGGTTGCCAGCTGGGCAGGGAATTTCGCATTCAGATCACTGACAATGTTGTGGAACATATTCGGGATCAGGTCTTCTCTTCCGAAGGTGAATACGGCTGCAATCACATGCGGTTTCTTCGTTGCGATGACTTCAAAGGTAAACCGGAGAAAGCTTTTTGCCGCTTCCGGAATGGAAACCGATTCAATGGCTTCTTCCACACTTTTACCTTGTTGGATTTGTGCAAAAAGTGCATCGATCCCCGCACGGGAAGCTCCGGTTTGTTCCATGGCATCCAGGTATAGTTCAAAGTGGCTTTTGCGGATTCCGTCTCCGTTCTTTACATCTTCTTCGGAGGCCAGGTCGGATTCTTCGCCGCACACAATCTCATTGATGAGGTAACGAACTTCCGCAGATCCTACCGGGAACCACGGCACCTGTGTACAGGTCAATTGATTTTGAAGTGCTTTTAACAGGGACATAAAATCCCACACCGCATAAATATGGTGTTCCATAAATGTGCGGATGTCATCCAGGGATTGAATGGCTTTGTAGCTCGGATGATTAACTACTTCATTTCGTACTTGTTCCAGACCGCTCTGGATTTTTTTGATTTCCTGATTCATCGAACAGTGTGTTTTTTGTTTTTTACGTTTGTGTGCACTTTTTGAATTAAAAAGCGGTTCCTTTTTCCAAGGTCTTCAGATGTGAAATGTAGCTAAAATTAGCTGTGATTTATCTGAAATGCCCTAAAAATAAAGTGTTAAATATATAACAAACGATGCTGTATATGCGCTTGACCTGTGCTTAACTTATGCTTTACATATGAATGACCTTTTAAAGTAAAAAAATGACGGTTTTGACACTTTTTCTTTGGTTACATTGTTGTGTAATATGGAATAGATTACCTATTTTTTATTTACGCTTCGCGGTAAAGGTTCCGTTTGGCTGAATAAAAGTCACGGCTTTTGAATTCCCGTTCTCCACCGTAAACTTCACACTATAGCCTTTTGCAATGGAAAGATCAAAGGTGTCATTCCCCACGGCAATTGTTTCGTAATCCGGCTGCCCGGGAACCAAAACCATGAGTGTTTTTTCTTTCAGGTAGATTTTAACCGTCAAGCCTTCCAGGTCGTACTCGCCAATGTATTTGCTCAGATCATCTCCGGAAAGGTCTACTTTGATGGATTGTCTCTCAAAGATCGTGGACTTTTCAGGTTCGTCCAAATCCAGTGAAATGCTGCTGATTTTCCCATTGTTTGAAGTTCCGAAATTGACCAGGAAATGACTTTCATCTGTTCCGTCTGCATCGTCTTTTTTATCTACGGATTTGAACTCAAAGACATCGTAGTGGTAATGTTTCAGCCAGGATTTTTCTCCGGAAACAACGGTGAAAAGGGTATCGTTCTTCAGAGTAATCAGAAATTCCGAGTAAGCTGGATTTCCGTACAAACCGGCATAATCAGCAAGCGGGTGGGAAGGATGGGTGTTTTTTACCTGCAAAGTATCTGCTGATTTTGGAGTCTCTTTTGCCTTTTTTTGTTCTTCATCGATGGCTTTTTTGACATCTGCATTCCACGCAATCGGTTCCAACGCAAATAAGCGGTCAGAAATAATATTGCGAACTGTGCCCGTTGCGGAAGATCCATTTTGGTTGGTCAAAACCACAATTCCGATGGAATCCGAAGGATAGAACCCGACGCTTGCAGAGAATCCGTCAATGTTCCCACCGTGCTCTACCAGGTAATGTCCGCGGTAGGATTTTAAGAACCATCCCAATCCGTAATTTCCGAATTGAATATCGGAGTATTTGGTTGGCTGTCCGCCGGAAACGACCATTTGCGAACTGGATGCATCCCGTAAATAAGCTGCCGGAATAATTTCTGTTCCATTGAATTTTCCGCCCATGATCCAGGCAGAAACCCAATTTCCCATATCGTTTGCACAGGAATTGATGCTTCCCGCAGGACCCATTCCATTGATGTTGTAATATGGAACTTTTTTGATCTCGAATTTGTCATCGATGGTGTAAGGAAGCGAAGCATCGGCATCTTTTTGGGTGGCGAAAATATCGGTATTGCTGTGTGTCATTTTCAAGGGAACAAAGAAGCGCTCGCGGATATTTTCCTCCCAGCTTTTCTCTGTGATTTTCTCAGCAATCATTCCCTGAGCCAGGAACATGAAGTTGTTGTACTGCCATTTTTCACGCAGTTTCACGTTTGGTTCCATGTACTGCACACGGCGGATCAAACTATCGCGGCTTTTGGTATTGAACAAATACCAGGAATAGTCGAAACGGGAAAGACCGGTCCGGTGGCACATCATATCCCGGATGGTGATTCCGGTATTCATGTAATCGTATTTGAAGTTCAATTCCGGTAAGTGTTTCGTTGCCAGGTCGTCGATCTTCAATTTGCCTTCTTTTTCCAACTGACCTAAAACAGCAGCGGTAAATGCTTTGGTAGAAGATCCGATGGCAAACAGGGTATTGGGAGTGACGGGTTTTTTATTCTCCACATCCCGGTAACCGAACCCTTTTGAATAGATGATTTTGTCTTTGTAAACCACCGCTACCGAATAGCCGGCTACTTTTTGGTCTGCCAATACTTTTTCCAGTTCTTTTTCAATTCCGGAAAGGCGTTTGGTATAGTCGGGGGTCTTTGTTTTGGTTTGTGAAAGCACGCTATACACGCAAGTGGCTGTTATTAAAAGGGTAAGGATTTGTTTCATTTTAAAGGGTGTTTATTCTAACGGTAAATGTAAGGAATTAAGTTTTACATACCTGCTAGGACGGGAAGAGGAGGGGAAAAGTTACAGATGAATTACGAATTACGAATTACGAATTACGAATTACGAATTACGAATTACGAATTATTGAACTTTTAAACCAATTATTTCTAACTTTTTCTATTTAGGAATTAGGAATTAGGAATTAGGAATTAGGAATTAGTTCCTCAGTCTTCAACGGTTGTCACTGTTTCTTGTTCGGGAGCAGGAGTCTCGGGAGCAGCTTTTCTTCTTCTTTTGAACTGGGTAATGATCACATTGAGCAGGAAGATTGCCTGTGCAGCTAAAAGTATGATACAGACTGCTAAAAGAGGAGTTTTCCAGTCGGCATTTTGCTGTGCTGCTTCGTCAATATTTTCAGGCAGACTGTAATCGATATCCTTATTCGGTGCCACGGCAACCAATAGAATATACCGTAAGCTCACTAAGCTGATCATGGTGAGTACGTAATGGGTCCAGCTGAGAAATCTGATCAGCGGTCTTCTTGAAAGTTCCTGTACCAGTGATATTAATGTGAATATGAAAAAGAGTACGGTCAGTACGAGCAAAACGTGTTTTTGTGCAAACGCGGTATAAGAATCTCCGAAGGCAATTTCGACCGTCGGGGAAATATCGGTTTCCAGGCATACAATCAGTAAAGCTATTGCCGTGATGCCATAAATAATCGTGATAAGGTAATTCCTGAAAGTGCGCATAGTACCATCCTTTTAAATAACGCTTAGAAGCTAAATCTTACCCAATTTGAGTCATTTCAAATCTCAGTCTCTCTAAGTTATGGAAAAAAAATCAGGAAATGGCCGGCTTTTCAGAATTATGTCTTCATTGATTTCGTTTTTGGTGAATTTTTCTGAAAATAGAACCCAGCACATTTAGGATGAAAATGAATTGAGCGGCAGTATTGTTTTATTCATTTGAAATTGGTTTTTTTAGGTTAATTCAGTCATAAGGCGCAAAGCTTATGATTTTCCATTCGCCGTTTACTTTTTCCAGGACGGGATGCGCATTGTAACAACGGAATAGCTGGTTTGTCAAAACATATCCGGAAACAGCTTGATCGACGGTTTGAATTTTGGTGAATGCTTTTGATACGTTCAAAGCCGTAAGCACTTCATATGAAAGGATGCCGATTTTCTTCGAACCGGTGCCCGGTTTTTCGTAAACAATAACCTCCTGACCCATACATATGGCGTACGAGTAGCAATCCAGCTCCACATTCAAGCGGGTGTAAAGTAAATTCGACTGAATGTAAGGAAAGCAATAACGGGATTTCTCCCCATCATCCCAAGCACCTCCCATTGAAATATATTGGGCTAGCGTATTCCAGATCCGGGATTTTTCCGGTTCGAAATTCAATCCGTTATTTTTTTTGAATAGGTCAATTCCATATTCGCCACCGCCCCAACTCACTGCAATTCCTGTATCCAGGCATTGGATCAATCCATCTAAATCTTTGCGCTGAATAATTCCACTTAGTTTGGATACGAATTTTTTTAGTGAAACATCTTCAGAACTCTGGTCAGTGGGAAGGATCCGGTATTTGCTTTTGTGCACCTTTAATTCGGGAGAAAGTTCAGCAGGTTCTTCTGTTTGAACGATTCGGGTTTTATCGATTGTGTGTTCGGAAATCTGTTTAGGTTCCTGTTCGGAACAAGAGAAAAGCAGCAGAAGAAAGGGAAGGAGTTGTTTCATTGATTGGCAAGGATTAGTTCAATTTTACTTTTCCCCAATCCATAAATTTCTGCTCACCACCGGAATGATTTACAAAGGCCAGTGAAAATTTTTTCCGGGAAATACGTTCATCTTCTTTGATTTTCACCAATACCGACTGAAGATCGTCACTGTCATCGGTATAGAAATCGACTTTCAGCCATTTTCCTTCTTTTCCACGATTTACGATCTCTGAGATCTCACCATCTATATTTTTTACCGTTGAATCCGCTTTTACAGGTTTAATGCTCATTTTCTTCCCGATCAAATCATACATCTTTAACAGGCGATAACCAATGAGGTAAAAGAGCGGAACGAAATTAACGGAGAAAGCGGCATTGGATGTGTTAAAAGAAAACCCAATGGAAATGTTTAAGGACTGATTAGCATAATAAACAAAATCAGCTGATGCATAAGTGACCACTTGAGCAACGATCCAAATGTAAAACAGGACGGTGGTATATTTTTTATCCAATAGGAAAAGTGCCAAACCTGCAAGTCCAATGAAGGAAACGAGAAAAGAAGAGATGTATCCTGTTTGAATATTTAGAAGGATCGTAAGAAGGGATACCGCTCCTACAATAATTGGGAATATCAGTTGTTCCCCTGATTTTTTCATGTCTTCTCTTTTAATAGATTTTACTTCGATTATTCTTCATCAAGGGCTTCTCTTCCCTCTATTTCATTAATAATGTAACAGAATACAAAATCAAAGTCGCCATTTTTGATTTGCCATGGCTGGATTAGTGAGAAAGCCTCTTTGATTTTTGAGTCGAGTAACAATAGTGAAAATGCCTGTGGTTCAACTCTGCTAAGTTGGTCCGGATCATTTGTCATTACCGGGAATGCAAAAACCGGTAAGTTTTCCTGAGTTGGCATTGCGCGTTCTACTGAAATGGATTTTACTCCGTAATTCTCAAACGATAAGTGAATAGTGTATTGCCCTTTGAAATAGGTGTTGAAATATTCTGAAGGAATTTCCAACATACTCATCAATAATTGGGAATCGGTATTCTTTTGGTTGAGTGATTTTTTTTGTGTGTTTTCATCCGGATTAGGATTAAACAAGACGAACCATCCTCCGGAAGTAGCTTCTTGTGCTACACTTGGCTCTTTGTCATGAAATGAAAAATTTGGATCATTCCTGATATACGAATCAGTATCAAAGTTGAAAGAAATAAGCGGCTTTTTCCCTTTTCTGTCATAGACATTGGTGATACCAATAGGTTTGCCCTGATTGTACACTGCATCCCATTGCAGTTTGCTTTCGTCATTGTAAAATGCCCAGGCACCATTTTTTAAACCATTTGCAAAGCTTCCTGAAAGTTTCTTTTTGCCGTTGTTGTAATTGAAAAGCACATCACCGTTCAAAACTCCATTAGCATAATGAATGACTTTGATGAGCGTTCCTTCTGTGCTGTAAGATTTCCATTCTCCGTCTTTCTGCCCGTTTAGAAAGTTTCCTGATTCAACTACTTTTGAATCGCAAACGCGGGTGTATTTTCCATTGGGTTGCGGAGTCAATGTTTCAATCTCATCCACACAATTGCAGTGTTTGTAGGCGATTTTTTCCTGCGAAAATGAATTGAAACAGATTAAAAGAAGAGTAGTTATGGATAAAATGGCTTTCATGTTTTTTTAGTTGGTTATTAAATTTCGTGTAAAAATAAGAAATGATCATAGATCACTAATCTTTTGCGCTTTCTTCATCACTATTTCTTAGTTAACGGATAATTTCTGCAGTGCTTCCTCCACAGAACTCAAAAAGTTCACTTGTTTTCCATTGTTGCATTCGTACATGAAATCCGTGATGCTTTTGGAAGTGTATGCCGAAAAGTCGCCTACAATTGCCAGGCGCATCCGGTAATTGGAGAATTTTTGAAGCACTTCGCCGGCCATTCCGTTCTTCAGCTCAAAGAAAGCCGGGTTGATGTTGGGTGCATGAACGATCATGCGATCGAAACCCTGGTAATAGACGTTTCCCAGGAGATCCAGTCCGTCTTCGGATTTTTCGATCACGGGTTTGTCAGAGGTGATCTCTGCTATTGGAATGTTGTTGATGGTATGAGATATGATTTGCATGGAGTGAAAAGTTCAAAGAGTTCAAAGAAGTTCAAAGAGTTCAAACCAATAGCAGACTTTCAGTTGCTATGGTTTAGAAGGTTCAAAGTCCCATCCGTCGCGGTGGATCGGGATCAAAAAATTCAAAATGGGTTTATACCGGTTTTAACGTTCAAGATATAAAAATACTTAGTTTTTAATAAAGTTGAGATCGAGGTAGAACCTGGAGTGATCATTAGGGTCGACGTAAAAGTTGGTTTGTTTTTGAAGGGCGAAATACATTTCAAGGCTTTTGGGTTCGAGGTCTGAAGGCCAGTGAAATTGTTTTTTCTCTCCGGCTAGTTCCACTTCAAATTCAAGGATCGTTTGCAGGTTCTTTTCTTTGATCTCGATGTCGTAAAGGTGGTTTTCAATGAAACGCGAGCTTTCCCAGTTATTGCTTTTAATACGGACGGTATCGAGGTCGATTTTGAATAGTGTCCCGTAATCCCGGATACTTAGTTTTTCCGCTTCTTGACCAATCGCTTTTTTCTTCGAATACTGAAATGCAATCAACAAAACGATCCCAAAAAAAACGATTAACCCGATGCCGAGTGCCAGCATGAAATAACTCACGTAATTATCGAAGCTGTGTAAAGCTCCGCGAATGAGGAAGTAACCCAGAAATGCCAGTGCAAAAGTGGTAATCAGGGTGATTGCTAAGAATTTATCCAGGATAGTTTTCATCTTTGTAAGATTGACCTCTGCGAATGTAGCAATTTTGCGTCATTTCAGATTTCTTCGTTATATAATGAAATAATGATGTCATGATATCACGAGTTCATTCAATTTTCCGGACTCACAAGGTATCATATACAAACTGCGTGGTTAAATGGAGTTCCGGAAAAGGATCTCATTTCGATACAAGTCCACCAGGTCTTCAAAAGCAAATCGGTTGGCGGCACGCGGAGAGGTAGAATACAAGATGACCAGTTCAATGGTGCGGTCCTGGTACTGAAAGGAACTTTTGATCGGTCTTTTCCCGGCAGGGAATCGGTGTTTGATGTCTTTCCCGGCCAAAAACAGGTTGAACCACCGAACGGCACTTTCTTTCCCGGAACTGCTGGTGAAAATGATCTTACGGATTCCGGGGTTCTCGTCCAGGATTTGGAAGATGTCCATGTATTCGATGACGCTCAGGTTTTCATCCAGTGAACTGTTGTTGCTGCGCCTAATGTGCTGTCCCATATCGGTAACAGCTGTGCGAAGTTTTCTCAAAATGTCTTTTCGTTCTTCCACAGCCAAATCTCCGGTTGGGATCTGTAATTCCGTGTCCGCAATGCGTGCCATGATTCGCCAGAAAAAGTTGGCCTTATTGGGATAAAAGAAATCGAATGACCAGTTTCTTTTGGTGGGAGGGAAGGTTCCTACAATCAGGACCCGGCTGTTCTCGGGAGCAAACCAGTTCCAGGGATGAAGTTCGTTTTGCATCCTTCTAAAATAATCATTTTCCACCTTTTTCATTGCCAAAAAGGTGGAGCCAAAAGTCTAGGCGTGGGTAAACCAATCGACCTGTTAGCAGGTTATGACAGAATTTACCATAAACTCAGCGTACCGCCTCAAACAGTATGGT
>CAMLDR010000101.1 GCA_946478775.1 uncultured Flavobacteriales bacterium | reverse complement strand
CTGCAATTCTCGCCCGCCGTTTCCGGTTCCATCCAAACGCGTAATGCGAGGAGTTAAGCCGTAAGACGCCAAATGCATGGTTCCCATTGCTTCCGGAGCAGGATCATGCGGAATCAGTTCCAGTATTTTTACTTCACCGATAGCTGCTTTTCGACTTCCCAGGAAAGGTTTCTTTTGTCCGTCCAAAGCAACCGGATCTGTTGGATCGTATGTTTTGTAATTATTGTAGGCATAAGCAATTGCCATGAAATAATAGCGCTTGAAATTGACCAACCGTCTGTCTCCGGAAGAGAACATATCTTCGGTAACGCGGAAGGTATGCTTGATTCCTTCATCTGTTCCTTTTACTTTTTCTATAGGAAATGATGCCTGAAGGTTCTCATCGAATTCAAAATTCACCAGGCGCTTAATTCCATCCTTTAGATCCACCTGGGCAACCAAACGAGCCTTTGTTGGATCTTCCAGGTCGGAAACACTGACATCCGACTTGTTCAGCTGGTAAATCATGTACCCCTGGAAACGGTAGTACTTATCTGCATTCGGAACGCTTGTTACAATGAACGGATCGAATTCAGAATAGTCTTCGTTCTTGTTATTCGATGCCGGACCGTTCGTTAAATAAAGAATTAATTCATTCTTCAATTCCTGACCCGTCAACTCAGGAGCATGAGGTCCTTCCAAGACGCGGAAACAGTTTTCGAAAAGGGCCTGAGCTTTGTCATCGGCCAAACGCAATGATCTTACGGATTCAAAAGGATCACCACCTGCTGATCTTGCCCAAACCATTCCTACGGTAATGTTGTTAACCGCTCCGGGTTTCAGGATAAATGGTCCTGCGGATTGAAGAAAACGACGGTCATAAGGTAAATTATTCGCGGTTTGTTCCGTCCAGACCGGTTGCGGAATTCCGCCCGTTCCCCATCCCAGGGGATCCGTATCATCCGGAAACATGAAATCACAAGTCACATTCGGATTAACCGTTGGATCGGATATGTGGCCGTTTCCTCCGTAATAAAACGGAGTATTGTCCTTCCATCTTCCTCTCAGGAAATTGTAGTAATCTGCTGCATTCGTAGGATCTGTCTGATTCGGGTTTGCACCGCCACCGGTATTGATATAATATAAGAATCGTCTCATCCCGTAGCGTTCATTGTCAACAATTCCATCTCCGTAACCGATTCCGTTCAGGGCTTGTCCGGCTCCGATCCCATAAGCGTTATCTAAGGAATCATTATCCTGGTAAGGTCCTTCAAAGAAGTCAACTCCGGCAGCCGGAGGATTCGTTCCGTAACCATAAAACCCCTGATTGTCTCCGTCCATGGCATCTCCGTTGTAGAAATATCCCAATCCACGGCTTACATCACAGCCCACATAATCATCAAAAGGATCACCCAATGCTCCATCTACAAAAACTCCGAAATAAGTATCATATAAGGTTTGGGTTCCACGATTGATCAATTCGTAGTTGTAGAAGGTCATATTGTTTACCTCATCATTGGTAGCAAAAGCAAATGCCTGAGCACGGATTTCCATTCCAATTGGTTCACCACCGGATTCCGTGTGGATATTTCCCTTGTCGTTCATGACCCACCACATATTGAAATCTCCGTAAAGAGAAACTCTGCGGTCCGTTTTACAATCCTTCGTTCCGTTGATATCAAACCAGGGATAATCTCCTTCCTGCCATTCGTATTCTCCGTCATTGTCCCGATCAAAGAAGGGTGCCAGATTATAATCCTGTCCTTTGCTTACATCTCCGTGAGCAGGCCATGTTTTAATGAATTCCGGTACCTGGTAATTAGGAAAATTAGCTGTTTGCAGGCTGGTCCCGTTTTGCTGGTCCAGCATTCCTGCATTGTACCACGCATCAAATTGTTTCACCAGGTCTTTGCTCGAAGTGAAATGATTATCGTATTTCATGCACTCACTCGGATCGATTTCCGCGGTGGTGTTTGCAAGCGGACCGGTCCAGTAGTCTTGTCCCTGACGGTAACGCAATGCGGCTAATTTCAATTGTCCGTTTACATCCGTTCCACCCAGCCAAAGGGCAGAAGTGAAAAAACACATGATTTTTGAGTTCTTAGGAATTTCATATTGCGAGAAATTTTGACCCGGAACCTGCCATAAATTTCCGGCAGTATGCACCATTGCACGCACATTATTGTATTCCATGTAAGTGGTTTTATTGGCGGGCGCACAATTGGCAGCTTTTGTTTGAACGGGTTTCTTCACTTTCTCAACTCCCTGGTATGCCTGAGAATAGAGTGTTTTGGAGCAAATCAAAAAACCGATGATCACTAATAATCGCATATTCTTCATAAATAGTTGCGAGTGAATATACTGAAAAATTCAGAGCAATATTTGCTCCCGCTGATTTCGCAGATCACGCAGATTTTTATTGAAGGTAAAATTTCCGCCTCCGGCAGAACTCTTTTTTATTTCTCGCGGAACCCTTACTTCTTAACTTCCCCATCGCTAAACTTGCTCCACCGTCTGCCTGCCGCTGAAAATTTAGCAGAGGCGAACGCGGTTACGCAAAGGCGAAGAGCTTAGACCGCATGCGATCAGAGTTGGCGCAAACCGCAAAATTAATAGTATGGATCTTTAGGATTCGAAGGGTAGACAAAAAGCAACCAGACAAGGAAATATCGTTCCTTGTCTGGTTGCTTATCTAACCAACTATGGGTATGTATGCTTTGCCGCGGCAGCTACTTCAGAAGGAAACGAAAACTAACTTACCTAAAACTAACCTATTATGAAACAACTCCTTCTGAAAGTATTGCTTTGTTTTTGAATATCAGATAGTGTTGAATCCGATAGCCCAAAAGTAGCTTAGGGAATGGTCTAATGAAATACCAGAAAAGGTTGTTTTTGTGTACTTGTTGGAAGTGAGTTCAGATCGCGGAAATACGCTCTAATCCATACGAAGCGGATATATCCGGTCCTTCCCTGACAAATTTCTTCGTTATATCATGATATCCTGTTTTTACAGCTTTCGCTGAAGAGGATTATCTTTTCCAGGCAACCACTTTCCCGAAATCGATCAGGAGCTGATAAATCCCGTTGAACTTACTGAAGCTCAATTCCTCGTACGTATCGTAGACATCGTGGTAATGCTTGTTCGGCCCCATGGTGTACATGAAGAATGCCGGAACGCCTTTTTGCGTAAAGAAATAATGATCGGAATTTGCTGCTGTGCCCCGTGAAGCCACTTTTGGCAGGAACTGCTGTTTGTCGTTGATGGATTTCAGGATCTCAAACTGTTCCGGGAACAGGGTAGCATTGACAACCGTTGCGCCTTCTTCACCGCTTCCCATGATATCCAGGTTAAATAAAAACTGGATTTCTTTCAATGGGAAGATCGGGTTCTCTGTATAATATTTGCTTCCCAACAAACCAACTTCTTCACCGGCAAATGCCATGAAGACCATATTCACTTCTGCAGGGTTAGCTACATAGTAACGGGCCATCTCAAGCAAAAGTGCCGTTCCGGATGCATTGTCGTTTCCTCCCGGGAAATAAGTGTCCTGTCCCATTCGTCCCAAATGATCGTAATGAGCGGAGAACACAAAATACTTCTTCGATTTCTTCTTGGCAGGAACATACGCAATCACATTTCGTGCCGTATGATTCATCAGCTTAGCGTCTATTTTCAGTTTAAAATACCATTCGTCAAGGGATGCATCCAAAGCATTCGATTGAACCTGGATAAGAGGCAAACGGCTTTGCTCCTGGCTGACACTCCAGGTAAATTTCGTGTCTGTCAATTCAATAACCGGCACAGATGATTCGAGGCTTTTTGCTACTTCCTGCGCTTTTTTAAGCGTATCACCTTTCCACAAACTAAATTGAAAGGCAAAACCTGTACCGCCCTTCGACCCGTTTTGACTGATCTTGTTCTTTAGGTTCTTCCCATTGAACAGATCCTCGGTTTTGATCCGGTAAATCTTCAGGCTGTCTTTGTAAACCATCGGACAAGATGGATCAACCACAAAGTCTTTACCGGAAGCAAGTTCCTTTCCGTTCACAGAAACGGACATATTATGGGCAAATCGGTTGACTTTGAACTGAAAAGGCTGAAAAGGAGAATTATTAAAGAACTTACACCCCATTTTTTCAAACTCGCCTGCAATGAAACTTGCTGCAATGGAATCTCCTCCGTTTACATATCCACGTCCGTGGAAAGCGGGGGAACATAATTTTTCTACGGTCAAACGACCTTGCTCTACCTGTCCGAAACTCAGCAGCGGAAGGAAAATCAGAAGGAAACCAAATTTATGCATACTTGCGTTCTACTTTCTGAACGAGTTCAATCGCCAATTGACTGTCCACGTCCCAATGATATTTATTTGCGTAACTGCTTACCAAAGACCTTGCCTGTTCTTTCGAAGGAATACTTTCGATCTGATCAATCAGGCTGTTGAACTCATCATTCGACCCGTTGAACAATTCCTGGATAATCTGTAAGCGCTCGTTGAATCCGAAAGCACCTTTCAAAGTTTCCAGACGCACAGACATCAAACGAGCCGCAAGCGTTCCGTCGTTGGAATTCAACTTTCCGTAAATGGGATGTAAACCCTGCGTATTTTCAATCGGAGCTGCAAAAGCAGGTTCCGGGGTAGGTGTTTCTTTTTCTGGCTCAGTTTCCTGAACAGGTTCTGCGATCTCATCAATCGGTTCTGTTACTTCATCGATCTGCTCTTCCACTAACTCGAAAGGAACTTCATCTTCTGCCTCGTCCTCATCGGTATCCAGACCGAATAAGTCGAAAGACGGTTCTTCCTGCGGTTCCGGATGCACTTCCCGGGCTTCAATAACCGGAACAATGTCTTCGGCAGGCGATCCTGAAATGACTTCAGGAGCAGCAGTTTCCCGATAGCTATCGGACCCGTAAACTTTTGCTTCAACCGCTTTATACCGCAAAATAATTGCGCGCTCATTTAATTGATTGGTAGCAGCTGCAAAAGCTTCCAATTCATCGAGAGTAGCTTCTCCCGACTTTATCTTTGCCAATAAAGCTGTAATTTCTTCGATTAATGCGTGCATATCCATGTTCCTTTTATTTCGAAATTTTTCAACATTTGTCAAAACTTGTAAACCTCCTCTCAATTAAGACGCAAGAAATAACAATTTTTGCAGTATAAAATTACGATTCAGGAAACCCCGATTTGTTTCAAAAGCGAATAGTTGTTTATATTGGATTGTTGATAACCTTGAAAAATGATGTTTTTAGAGCAAATTCCTTCTGAAGCAAGACAAAACGGTTGGATTGAAGTGATCTGCGGATCGATGTTTTCCGGAAAAACCGAAGAACTGATCCGCCGCCTGAAACGCGTAGAATTTGCACAACAAAAACTCCTGCTTTTCAAACCTGCTATCGATAACCGGTACCACGAAGAACAAGTGATTAGTCACATAGGTTCTTCACTGGAAGCGATTCCTGTAAACAGTTCGGACGAGATTCTCAAACATTGGAAAAAGGAGCGCATCGTTGCTATTGATGAAGCTCAATTTTTTGACGCGGGTTTGGTAGCCGTTTGTACCGATCTTGCAAAACACGGCGTTCGGGTCATTATTGCCGGATTGGACATGGATTACCTGGGGAAACCTTTCGGGCCGATGCCCGACCTTTTGTGCATAGCAGAATATGTAACAAAAGTACATGCAATTTGCGTTTCATGTGGTAACTTAGCACAGTACTCGCATCGGACTACGAAGGACGAAGGACAGGTATTGGTTGGAGCAGTTGAGAAGTACGAACCGCTTTGCCGCAGTTGTTACAATAAAATTGAGCATTGAGATTACAGTATTCCATTGAAGCGTGTGAGGAAATTTTTGAAGCAGAAACCGTTGGTTCGAGCTCGGACTTCATTGCGCATGTTTATTTTGATTCACGCAAAATTCAACAAGCAAAAGGTGCCCTTTTCTTTGCGTTATCCGGTCATTCAAGATCTGGAAATGAATTTGTTGAAAATGCTTATCAGCAAGGAATCCGCTTCTTTGTAATTGCGAAAAACACTTCCGTCACATTGCATACGGATGCGGTTTATTTCAAAGTGAATGATGTGCTCGCTGCTTTACAGAAACTGGCCAAACACCACCGGAACCAATTTTCGTACCCGGTTGTAGCTATCACGGGAAGTACCGGAAAAACCACCTTCAAAGAATGGATCTTTCACTGCATTTCGGATAAATTCAAAGTGGTTCGAAGCCCCAAAAGTTTCAATTCTCAATTGGGTGTCGCGCTCTCTCTTTTGGAAATGCATGCAAGTGCTTCCATTGCTTTTATTGAAGCCGGGATTTCGAAGCCCGGAGAAATGAAGGTACTTCAGGAGATAATCCGACCGGATTACGGAATTTTTACTGCTTTTGGAAAAGCACACCGGGAAAACTTTGCGAATAACGAAGAACACCTGACGGAAAAATGGGTGCTTTTCAGAGACTGTAAGCTGGCATTTATTCCGCACACTTTTGCTGACCTCGAAAATCGATTACCGGGGAATTTCCAGGTTTGTTCACCTTACGAAAATCACCGGTTCTCATCCGGTTTTAACGGAATGCTGGGTGTATTGAAAACATTCCTGACTTACCTGCAACTGGACCCCTTGGAAATAAAGGAACGAATGGACTCTCTTCCAACCCTCGCTTTGCGCATGGAAGTTTTTGAAGGGATCAATGGAAATACCATTATCAACGACACCTATAACCTGGATTTGGATGCTTTGAGTGAAGCATTGATCTACCAGCGGCAATTAGCTCCCGGGAAAAGACGCATTGTGGTGATCGGTCTATCTGAAAAACACCGGCATGAACGATTGGAAATAGAGCATTTAATTGCCTCTTTTAACCCGGATGAATTCCATTTTATTCCCGAAGGAAAATCCATCCCGTGGGAAACCTTTACCAATGCCGTTGTTTTGGTAAAAGCACACAGAGACCGGGCTTTTGAATACGAAGTTGCCCGTGGAAAAGCATTGAAACACCGAACGATTGTAGAAATTAACCTCAGCGCTATCAAGCACAACGTCGCATTCTATCAATCCCGTTTGCCGAAAGAGGTGAAAATTCTGGCAATGGTAAAAGCATCTTCTTATGGTTCCGGCGCGGAAAAGGTTGCTCCTTATTTGCAGCATACCGGGATTACGAATTTTGGGGTTGCCTTTGCTGACGAAGGTGTTGAATTAAGAAAATCCGGGATTACTTCATCTATTGTGGTCATGAATCCGGACCCGGAACACAGTGATCTGATCATTGAAAACCAATTGGAACCGGCCATCTATTCTTTCGGGCAGTTGGACGAGTTCATTACGGCTTTGATTCACCGGAATATTTCAGCTTATCCCATTCACCTGAAATTTGACACCGGGATGCATCGTTTGGGATTTTCACCTGCCGATAAAGAACGTGTTTTGGCGGTGATCAATTCACAACCTGAAGTAAGAATTAAGGGAGTTTACTCTCACCTGGCAGATGCCGATAATCCGAACCACAGTTCATTTACCCAAAAGCAACTGGCTTCTTTTGAAGCAATCGTTTCCTATTTCAGAGCAAACAGTCCGGATTCTTTCCTGGCACATATTCTCAATTCGGAAGGTTCATTGCGCTATCCGGAGAACTGTTACGACATGATCCGTTTGGGAATTTCCATGTATGGTTATACAGAGAATGAAAACCTGAAACCTTCACTGGAAGCAAGCGTTTCGTGGTACAGTTCCATTTCACAGATAAAAGCTGTTCCGAAAGGAGATTTCATTGGTTATGGGATTTCCTATGAAGCACCCGAGGACATGACCATTGCCATTGTTCCTGTTGGCTATGCAGATGGGTTCAGACGCAGTTTAAGCAACGGGAAAGGTTCGGTCTACATCCACGGAATTAAATGCCCGGTTGTTGGAAGAGTCTGTATGGACATGATCATGGTCGATATCACCTCTGTGAATGCGAAGGTTAACGACTCGGTTGAAATTATCGGGCAAAACCAACCGATGAACGTATTTGCAAAAGCGATGGACACGATTCCTTATGAAGTCATGACCGGGTTGTCCAAACGGATGCACCGGGTTTATGTGGAAGATTAACACTTTATCTCCCACAGAGGAGCCCGGATGTTCGCAGAAAGTAGATTCATTAAAAGCCCTAAAGCTAGAATTATTCTATTACTTGATCATTACCGCTACCTGGTAGAAATTATTGACTGCACCCAAGGTTTTATACTCTACATAAAACGAACGGCAGAATTCATCGAAGGCCAGATATTCGTGTGTGGGGCAGTTAAACTCATCGAAGAACAAAATATCTCCTTTGTTTAAGTACGGATATAAATTGGCCAATACAAATAAGGTAGACGTGTACAAATCCGCATCAAAATGAATGACTTTTTTACGGTTGCTGAGCCTTCCTTCTGCTAAAAAATTCCTCAAAGTCTGTTGGAATAAACCCTGATAGAATTCACAGCGCGCATCGTTAAAATCGGGAATGGCATTATTGGCAGACATATCCCCTTTTTTGAACGGACCCCAATCTTCCGGTAATCCTGTAAAGGTGTCAAATCCATAAAATTTGGTGTCGGCATTTTTATTTCTGTTCACCCACCATTCAATGGAAGCACCTTTGGCTACTCCGAATTCCAGGTAATCGATCGCTTCATCCAGATGCTGATCTTTAATCACCACTTCGTATAATTCAAATCGTTTGTTGTATTCAAATTTGGAAGTATAGCAGTCATTAATCAATAAATTTTCCTGCTGGCGGATCCATTTGGAAAGGCGGGAAATATTCCCTATCCAAATATATAAATGTGAGAACGGATGAAAGATTACATGCAGTCTCAAACCAAAAAAAGCGCCTTTAACAAGGCCTGGAAGTCGTTTCTTGAAAGTCATCGCTACGAAGATAATGTACTAAATTTAATTAGCATGATTTTCAAGCAACAAAACGACTTAAACGCGACTATTCTCTGCGGTAGAAAATGGCCTCTACCCTTCTGTTCACAGCCATATTCGCTTCCGAATCGTCAGGTACCAACGGCTGCTTATTGCTGAAACCTTCAGATAACATTCGTTCGTGATCAATTCCGTTCCGGTTTAAGTAAGCTGCTACTGCATAGGCTCTTTTAAAAGACAAATCCACATCATTCTCGCAGCAAACGTGTCCCTGAAGCCTTAACATCAGTGTCGTATCCGCCAGCATGGCTTTTTTGAGTAATTCCAGATTGGGATAAGCCGTTGCTAAAAACTCAGCCGTTCCCCCTTTAAAATTCACATTCAGGTTAACCGGTTTGTTGAGTTCAAAGTTTAGAGACGATTTTGGCTTCGGAGGATCGTTCTTTGCAAAGAAAAGGATATCTACCCTGCGGTTCAATTCATCCGGAACAACCCGTGATCCCGAAAGTTCGTTTGCGTTTACCCTTTCGATCTTTACTGAACTCAGGCGGGAATTTTTCAGGACCTTTTCAACTGCTTTAATCCGGTCGGCGGCGAGGATTTTGTTTCTTTTCAGGGATCCGGTGGAATCAGTGTATCCGATCAGTTTGATCAGCGTTAATGAGGAAAGATCAATTTGGTCCAATTCCTGCAACAGGGCATCTGCATTCAACACTTCCGATTGATTGTAGGCAAACGAAGCAATAATCGAGTCTTTACGAACTTGGTTTTGGGCAAAACAACCAAAAATAGATGAAAGTAAAAAGCCAAAAAGCAGGGTTAATTTCATAAGCAAGGTTTAAGGAGAAACGCTCGAAAAGTAGTTTTGTTACATCGAGCACGCGATGCCTCGCGTACTTACTACTTTTCTATCGCCAATAACAATTGCTTGCGCCAGCTTCCCCAACGGAAATTCCCAATCTTGCCACTGTGATGGACCACCCGGTGACACGGAATGAGTAATGCTATCGGATTTGCACCCACTGCTGCTCCGACCGCTCTGGAAGCATTTAAATCACCCAGATTTTCGGCCAGTTCTCCGTAAGTTGTCAATTCTGATTTCGCCAGGGCCTGCAATTCATTCCAAACCCGAACCTGAAACTGCGTTGCTTTCACTGCAATCGGAATAACGGGAAGATCTTCCGTTTTGACAAAATAACTCATCAACCCCTGGTAAGCGAGCTCGTGCAGTTCTGTTCGTACTTCCCGGATCGTACTTTTTGGGAAGGATCTTCTCAAACGAATGGAACCCACTTCCGTATCTTCAAAAGTAAGCTGGCAAATCCCGGACTCGTGGCTGGCTATAAAAACACTTCCCAAAAACCAGGGAAAGATCGAATAATAGATTTCCGTAGGAGATTCTTCCACGATTTGAATATCCAGGTCTATGTGAGCTGACAAATTTTCCGGGATTTCCTCCAAAGAATCAAAGATCGAAAGCTGTGCCTGTTCTTTATATACCTGCGCCAAAGAGGGAGAAAAGGCATCCTGTACGAAACGAAGCGGATCTTTTCCCAAATATTCCTGGAAAAGGTGCTGTGTTTCCCATTCTCCCAGTTCAACCCGTTTGGACAATTCTTCCAGACTGATCCCAATCTGCTGTGAATCAAGCATCCATTTCAGGGTATTGAAGAGCAATTCCATGCGCGGAGACTGGTATGAAAGATCGGATTCCATTTGAGAACGGAAAGTTACGAAAAAAACAAAGGAGAGCTTTCGCTCTCCTCTATTCTATTCAGATTTGCCTGTCGAAGGTCCTGATTTCGGTTTTACTTCGGGCTTTATTATCTTTTGAGGGATCACCGTTTTCTTGTCCGGATCCATCATTTCCATCAATTTCAATCCCAAAAGACCGTCCATTGCGGATCCGCCCTGCTGTCCGTTTCCACCGATCAAAACATCCGGGATCAGTTTGATATTTCCTTTGGAAAGTTCTTCCGTGATCTTGTAACGGGTGAAGTTCTCGCCACCAAGGGCTTTCACAGCCAATTCGTATGCTTCTGCGGTAGATTTACCCACTGCCAGGATCTTGCTTGCTTCAGCCGAACCTGTTTTTGCAATCCGTTCTGCTTCCGCATCTGCTCTCAACTTCACCGCTTCCGAATCCGCTTTCGCCCGGGCACGTGTAGCATCTGCTTCTGCCAATGCACGCAGTTTCGTTGCTTCCGCTTCTGCACCAACCGCCAATTTCACTCCGGATGCATCTCCTTCTGCTTTCTTCACTGTTGCGTTTGCCGTGCGTTCTGCAATCTCCACACTTTGCTGTGCTTTTACGATGTCTTTCTGCATATCGGCAATAGCAGTTTCCTTTTCCATCCCCTGGCGTGTTTCCTGCGCCTGTTTTTGGGTTTCATATGTCACTTTCTGCTCTTCCGCAATCTTACGGTCCGTTAAAGTCTTCATCAACGATTCCGGCGGAACGATATCCCCGATCAAAGTATCCACTGCATTCACGTTGTACTCGTCCAACACTTTCTTGATGTGCTCTTTCGCCGATTCCTGTCTTTCCTTACGTGTCGACAAGAACGCGATCACATCACTGTCCTGTGCCGAGTTGCGGAAGTAGTTACCGATCGTTGGTTCCAATACCTGTGTTACCAGGTTCACCATATTCCCGAAACGCGCAATGACTTTCGGTGCTTCATTGGTTGGAACGTGGATGATCTGTGAAACGTCCAGGTTGAACGGGAAACCGTCTTTGGAACGAACCGTGATCGTAGACAAGTTCTTATCCAAATTATGCGATTCACTCCGTGCCTGTGCCCAGTTCAATACGAGGTTCGTTGTAGGAACCAGCTCCACTTTCATGGTGTATTTGTTCACCGGGTATTTTCCCGGACCAAAAGGTTCGGACCAAACCCCTTTACTTCCTTTCTCCACGATATTCCCGTGTTTGAAGTCCGTTCCGGTTAAGTCTTTTCCGTCCTTACCGATGTAAGAGATCACCACTCCCACATACCCGATCGGAATCTCTGTCATGGGGGTTTCTTCTACCTGCAATGCCCACGGATTTAAGTTGTAGGAACCAGCCAGGATTACAGAAGGCTGCAATCCGCGATTTCCACCGTTTTCCAGGAAAGTATCGAAATCCTGGAAATTGTTGTGGCCCTCTACTGCTTTACCTGCAATTTCGCCTGTCTCAATGGGCCTTCCGTCTAAAGTGGTAACAATTCCTACCATGCTTTCACGGATCCGGACCATTTCAGTGATCGAAACCTGGAACAACATGGTGTTGATACGGTACGAACCCGCAGTAATGTAGTTGGTCTGACGACCACGCTGGCCATTGTTTCCCAGGAACATATTCGCATCCTGGAAATTGTCGCATTCTACTTTGCGCCCCAGGATATTCCCGGTTGGAATTTCAGCACCATCCTTGGAAAGTACCAATCCGATCTTCCCTTCCGGAATGACCGTAAACTGTTCCATCGTAATTTCGTACTGCCAAACCCACATGCCGAAATACAATCCCGGAGCGAGTGTTTTAGCCTGGAAACCTGCTTCCCCGTTGGTGGCAACAATGCGGCCGTCCGGAAGTTCTTTATTTGCTCCGAACAAGACGAATTTTTTGGTTACTAACCCGATTCTGTCTTCCGGTACAATGACCATCCCGAATAGGAAGCGTAAAATAAATTTGTAGAGAATGAGGCAGATAACAATCAATCCGACCCACCAATAACTAAGTAATAGTTCTTTCATCGATTTCTATTTTGTTTAAGTTTTTAAAAGTGTGGTACGCTACTTTCGCTGTCAAATTTAGAAGAATCTGCGTTCAAAACTCCCGGTGGGATCCAATTTTCTTTTCTGCACGTAAACCCGCTGTAAAAAGTTCATGCAATCAAGACGGATCCCGACCTGGGAGCGCCGTTGGCGGCAGGTTGACAGAACACTTCGTAATCCCTGTGGATAGAAAATTGTTCGGTCAAACTGCTTTGACATATTTTCATCTAAAAATGATTCACTTCAATACCGTTCCATCCGTTATTTCGAATGAACGTTTTTTATTCCGATTGAAAGCTTGAGGGAAGTGGCCTGATTCCGGTGGGCTGTAGTCGCGAATGTGACATTCACGTAGTAAATGTATATATCCTGGAATAATCCGGAAGATATTTAGGATATTTTTACTTAAAATCTGTTATTTACCGGATGAATCTGATCTGCTTTTTTAAACCGGTTTCCGAGGAAACATGAGCCACATAACAGCCTTTGGGAAGCGTGGAAATATCTAAGGTCTGCGAACCTTCCAAACGGTATTTTTGGATCATTTGTCCGGACAGGGAATAAAGCTCCGCATTCCAAACAGTGGTTTCATCCGTTTTGACAAAAAGTGTGTTTTCACTATTTAGCCACATGGAAATATCATTGGTGATTTCAGGGAGGTCTAGTTGGTCTTCCGGAGCAGGCGGATCCACGAATTTTACACGAACAAAGTGACTTTTAGGATTACTGAAGTGAGCACCTTTGAGTTCCAGGAAACACGAACTGCGAATAGTTGCATTCTGATTAATTGTATAATCCCAATCAGGGCTAAATGATTCTTTTCTGATAGCTGTAACAGAAACTTCTCCTTCCAGCACTGTGATTACGTGCTCCACATCTTCCAATTCCAAATCGGGATGAAAACAAGGCCCCCAATCGACCCAACCGGCACTGTAAAGCAACGAATCTCCAAGGATAAGAGTAATTTCCGTGATTGTAGAATCAATGGAGTCTGCCTGAAACAAACCGGTAAATTCATGAAGATTCCAGTTAGTTCCCTTGAGCCTGTAATAATCATTGTAAATCCATTCGGTAGGATGATATAAACGGCAATGACTGGAACAAATAGGACCTTTCTCTTGGGAGAATGATGTCAGGGATGTGATGATAAAGGCGATATAAAGTAGTTGTTTCATGGGGATAAAACGATGAAAAGATCAAAATCGTATAATCGGTTGAAACAAATACAACAAAAAAAGGCTCTTCCGCCGAAGCGGAAAAGCCTTTCCTCATTATTTCATTCTTATTAGCCGTTCAATGCTTCTGCACCACCCACGATCTCTAAGATCTCGTTTGTAATGGCAGCCTGGCGGGCTTTGTTGTAGCTTAATTTTAAACTACGCTGTAACTCCTTGGCATTATCCGTTGCTTTGTGCATGGCTGTCATACGCGCTCCATGCTCGGATGCGTTTGAGTCCAACAATGCTTTGAACAACTGGATTTTTAACGTTTTTGGGATCAACTCTTCTACGATCTCTTCTTTTGAAGGTTCGAAGATGTAATCTCCGGCTTGTGCATCACCTGACTGTTCTGTAGGAACGATCGGCAATAACTGTTCTTCTTTTACTTCCTGGGAAGCGGCATTGATGAAGCTGTTGTAAACTACAACCACTTTATCGTATTTCTTTTCAAGGAATGCTTTTGAAGCGAAATCGGCAACGATACCCACATTCTCGAATGTTAAAGCTGCAAATATGTCTGCCGGAATAGGTGTTCCTGTAGTATCAAAATACATGTCTGAACGCTTGAACGCATCTTTTGCCTTTTTTCCTAAACAAAGCAGGCCTACATTTGCATTCGAGTACTCTTCCGTGATTGCCAGGTTCACACGTTTGATGATGTTGTTATTGAAACCACCACACAATCCACGGTTGGAAGTAATAGCGATAATCAATACTTTATTCACCGGGCGTGAAGCAGCCAATGCATTCTCTGAAATATCCAACGAAGCTGTCAAATTACCCAGGATCTCCTGCAATTTCTCAGCATACGGACGCATTTGTGTAATTGCATCCTGTGCACGCTTCAATTTCGCAGCAGAAACCATCTTCATTGCAGAGGTAATCTGCATCGTAGATCCTACTGAAGTAATTCGATTTCGTATTTCCTTTAAGTTCGGCATAACTCTAATTTAAAATTGAAAATGTAAAATTGAAAAGATTGAATCCCCTTTTACATTCTCAATTTTCAATTTTCAATTAATTAATATTTTCCAGCGATCTCTTTCGCAACTTTTCCTAAAAGATCTGTATCAGCATCTTCGTATTTTCCGGCTTTCAAACGAACCAAAACATCGGAATGCTTCGCCTCTAAAAAGTCTAAGTATTCTTTTTCGAACTCTTTTACTTTGTTTACCGGAACGTTTTGCATCAATCCTTTTGTACCAACGTAGATGATAGCAATTTGCTTTTCTACCGGGTATGGATCTCCTTCGCGTTGTTTTAGAATCTCTAAGTTACGTGCACCTTTGTCCAAAACAGACTTCGTAGCCGCATCCAAATCAGAACCGAACTTAGCGAACGCTT
>CAMLDR010000100.1 GCA_946478775.1 uncultured Flavobacteriales bacterium | reverse complement strand
CAATTGACCTAAATTGTCGTCATCTTCTGCTAATAAAATTGATTTTTGCTTAGCCATAATTATCTTTTTATTGTTACACGAAATTCTGAACCTTCCCCAACCTGACTGGTTACGTGAAGACTCCAACCGAACATATCGGAAAGTGCTTTAACATAGCTCAATCCCAAGCCAAAACCTTTAACATTATGTACGTTTCCTGTTGGAACACGGTACAATTTATCAAATATTTTCGAGATATGTTCACGTTTTATTCCAATTCCTTTATCTATCACGGACAATTCCAAACGTTCTGCGAAAACTTCCAGTTTCACGGTTACGTGGATCTTGTCTTTACTGTATTTAATTGCGTTATCCACCAAATTGTTCACCATATTGGTGAAATGCATGCGGTCAGCCTCAATGAACACTTCTTCTTTAGGCATTTGCATGATCAATTCTCCATCCAATCCGGCAATCCGGAAAGAAGCAGTTTTTGCTACGGATTGAATGACTTCAATGACCGGAACCTGTTCCATTCTCACCTTTAATTCGCCCCGGTCGATCACTGCACTTTGCAAAATGGATTCCACCAACACTCCCAATCGTTTGTTCTCCTCCTGGATCATCTTAACGAAGGGCGCGGCATTTTCCGTTTGTCCGCCCATCATCGAAGGGTCATGCATTGCTTCACAAGCCAATGAAATCGTCGAAATCGGTGTTTTAAACTCATGGGTCATATTCGATATGAAATCGTTTTTCATTTCAAATAACTTCTTTTGAGTCAAAATGGTACGGAACATGTAAGAAATAGTGATAATAATCAGTACCACAAGCAGTAAACTTACAATAAGCAGGCTTCCCATGGACTTCAATACGAAGAACTTACTGTTCGGGAAATTCACATGAAGTGTCAGCTTGTCTTCCAGGATCTTATTTGGAAAAAGCATGGCAGTCTGAGACTTAACTGTATCCAGTCTTAATTCATAGTTTACCAGTTTTTCCTTAAACTTCACCGGTTCGTGGTTTTCTTCCACAATTACAAATTTGAAATCATCCGGGAGTTTGTCAGCAATCAATTCCTTTCTGATAATCGAATCCAGGATCACCAAATCAATTCTTTTTTCCGGATCGAGGTACATATTATCCCTGAATGTTTCCACCATGAGTTCGTTGATGTACTTTGCCTTTTTAACAATCTTGTGCATCACGCGCTGATCCAAATGATAAGCCGCTCGAACAGAATCTTTGTGAAACAGGCTCATCCTGCCTCCATCGAACAATTCGTGGATTTGTCTGACATCCCTGGCGAGAACTTCCTGTTTGGAATACAAGCCCGAGATTGAATCGTAACTATTTCCGGTCACAATGAGGTAATTTTCCAATTTCCCCTTAACAGTAAGAACGGTATCGCGAATCGAAATGGATTCTTTGACTTCGAATAAGTTTTGGAATTCTTCTTTGAGAACGTCTTTATACTGACCGGAAACATCTTTGCTCATCAGGCTTGAATACCGGCGCAGGTCTTCTACTTTCTCGTATCGAATTGCAATTCGTTCAAGCGCTGTGTCGATCTTACTCTTAAAATCATCCGATTTTCGATCATACAACTGAAGCGTTTGGAAGATCTGAATCAACAAAAGTGCAAGCATGGCAATCCATACTGCAGTAATTACAAGATTGATCCGAATCTTAATCATAGTTAACGAATGTAGGTGAAATGTTAAAATTAACGATTCACTTAACGTTTTTTATGACTGATATTTGTCTAAATTCGTTGAAAAGATCGACAGATGCAAATTCCCCAACTGACCTTTACCCGATTTTTAGCGAGCATATCCATTGTCATTCTTCATTTCGGGCTGCTCAACTGGCCCATGCATACAAAATATATCTCCCGATTCGGCGGTGACCTCATTAATGGGATTACCTATTTTTTTGTGCTCTCCGGATTTATATTAGTAGTCTCACACGCCAAAAACGGCGAACTGCCGGATCAAATTGATCGAAAATCATTCTGGAAGAGGCGTTTTGCAAGAGTTTATCCCGTTTATTTGTTGTCCATCCTCCTGTTTTTTGCACTCCGGTTTGAATACCATCCGGATATTTCATTGGAATGGCAAACCAAGCCTTATTTTTATTCCGTTTTCCTGCTTCAGTCGTGGAATTACAAAATGGCTTTGGACATCAATTTTCCTGCCTGGTCATTATCTGTTGAGGCGTTCTTCTACCTCATTTTTCCTTGGGTCTACTGCAACATCAAACGACTCAAAAACACTTCCATACTGGTTTTGGGGATTGTTTCCTGGTACTCAACTATTTTGAGTATTGATTCGCTTATGGCAGAAAAGGCCCCTAAATACTTCGTAAATTATTTTCCCCTGTTACATCTGTCAACATTCCTGATCGGTGTTTGTGCGGGGATTCTTTTTGCACGAAATCAATCCTGGTTGATCCGGTTCAGAAGGAAAATCTATGTGCTAGTTGTTTTGCTGGGAATCTATTACCTGTGGGGCATGTACCGGGACACGCCGCCGCATGAAAATTTTCGGCAAAATGGGTACATGGCTCTGTATTTCGCCTTTTTTATTATCGCGATTTCATTGATACAAGGAAAAGTAAAGAACATCCTTGCATGGAAACCGTTCCAATTTTTAGGCGAAATCAGTTATTCCATCTATATTTTTCAGTTTATCGTGCTGGTCATTTGTCAGGAGTACATCCCCGGAATGATTGGTAAAACGAATTTTGAGATTTTTTGGCCTTACGTCTTGATTTTATTGGGTTTTTCAACTATTGTATACCTGTTTTTTGAAAAACCGGTGCGCCGCTTACTGACCAAACGATCAAAAGGATGAGATTACTCTTAACAACTCTTGAACGGAGAAACATCCTTTGAGAGCCGCACTGACGCCCGGTTTTGAAAAACTAGATCACCTTTGTTGAACTGCACTAACGCTTACGCAGTAGCTTCAGCGAAGGCGCAACGCTTGTTCAGTGAATCATAAGTTTCACTTTTTCTTATTCCCCTTCTTTTTCGGTTTTCCGTATTTTTCCTGCATGGCTTTTTTGTGATCGTAGCGAACATTGACTTTCTTGTTCTTCGCTTTCTTTTCATGGAATGCCGGACCGGCCTGATCTTTTGGAGTTTTAACCAGTGTGTTTTTCATTGCCACCTGGGTTTTTTCGAATTCCAAAACCAATTCCGATAGTTCTGCAGCATCCGGGAATTCCTGAATGGCTACCTTTTTATTCATAAATTCTTCTATCTGACCAAAGAATTCTCTATCTTTTTCAGTTACAAAGCTGATAGCATGGCCATCCTTGTCCTGCCGGCCTGTTCTACCAATCCGGTGAATGTAATTTTCCTGGTTATCCGGAATATCAAAGTTGAATACGTGAGTCACATCCGTCACATCAATCCCGCGTGCAATCAAATCGGTTGCGATTAACACCCTGTAAATTCCGTTCTGGAAATGGTTCACCGAATTAAAACGGAAATTCTGAGCTTTTTGGGAGTGAATGATTCCCAATTCTACGCCCAGCATCGGTTCCAGTTCCTCAAACAACTTTTCCGCCAAAACACGTGAAGAAACAAAAACGAGCACTTTGGTCATGTCCTTATTTTCTTCAAGCATGTGCTTCAGCAAATTGACCTTTGAAGTAAAGTTCGGAACGGCAATTGCTTCCTGCGTGATCTTTTCCAGCGGAGTACCTGCCCGTGCAGCTTCCACTCTAACCGGATTATCAAAATAACCATCCAGGAACGTTTCCACTTCTTCCGAAAGGGTTGCTGAAAACAATAAATTCTGTCTTTTCTCCGGAAGCAATTCAAAAATGCGCATCAATTGCGGCCTGAAACCCAAATTCAAGGTTTCATCTACCTCATCGATCACTACTTTTTTGGCATGCTTCAATTGCAGTGACCCATTTGCAGTCAGGTCAAAAATGCGGCCGGGTGTTCCGACGAGCACATCCAATCCCTGCAAAACCATGGATGCCTGTGTGTTGATATTTGCTCCACCATACACGCCCCCAACAGCAACATTCATGTGAGGTGTCAATTTTTCAACTTCACGAACTACCTGAACAACCAACTCCCTTGTCGGAACAATGATCAGGATTTGCGGATGCGGTTCTTTGGAAAACTTCCATAAAGAAAGCATCGGAAGCAAATATGCCAGGGTTTTTCCTGTTCCTGTTTGAGCAAGCCCAATAACATCCTTTCCGGACATCATTACCGAAAAACCAGCCGATTGGATCGTCGTTGGAGTAGTATACTCCAGTTCATCCAAAGCCGTTAACAGCTGTTTTTTTATATTCAGATCGTGAAATGTCATGCGGGAAATTTTTTACAAAGGTAATGAATCCATGCTTGTGTTGTCCCGGCAAGTCCTTTCTTTTGAAAAAGGAAGTCATTCTATTCCGTTCAAAAAGGAAAATTCAATGTGTAACAAAAAATCCCGGCCCCGACAAATATGTCGAAAGCCGGGATTCCACTCTTGCTATGAGTTGTTGTTGTTAGTTAGTATTCCTGAATTTTCACGCTGTAACTCAATCTATCGTTTGATTCAAGACTTTATGTTATTACATTTTAGGCATCAATACTTTGTCTACAACGTGAATAACTCCATTTGACTGGTACACATCGTAAGTAGAGATGTTTGCTACGTTTCCTGCTTCGTCTTTCAATGTAATGTTGTGATCACCATTCATCATAGCCCACAATTTACCTCCTGAAACAGTTGTCATTTCAGCTTTACCGCCACCTTTTTTAATGGCCGCTGCAATGGTATTGAAATCCATTTTTCCTGCTACAACGTGGTAAGTCAAAACTTTTGTCAACGTTCCTTTATTTTCTGGTTTCAATAAGGTTTCTACCGTTCCTGCAGGAAGGTTTTCGAAAGCATCGTTTACCGGAGCAAATACGGTGAAAGGACCTTTTCCCTGTAATGTCTCAACCAATCCTGCTGCTTTTACCGCTGCAACTAAAGTTGTGTGATCTTTTGAATTTACCGCATTCTCTACAATGTTCTTTGCCGGATACATGGATTCTCCACCAACCATTACAGTTTGAGCGAATGAGTTAGAAAATAATGCTGTTGAAGCAACCAATGCAACCGTTAATAATCCCTTTTTCATAATCGTTAAGTTTTGAATTAAATAATTTGACTCAGTTACGACCGGAAAAAAGTTTTGGATTTTGAAAAGGTGAAAAAAATCGTGCTTATTTTAAAATTAAATTGCAATCTACTGAAAAACAGATTTTTAATTGAGCAATAAAAGTCCCACCGTAAAATAGATAAAGAGTCCCAATACATCATTCGTTGTGGTAACGAAAGGACCTGTGGCCAATGCAGGATCTATTTTGTAGCGATTTAGTACAAGAGGAATCATGGTTCCGAAGATCGCAGCAAAGATGGTTACAGTGAGTAAAGAGATGCTCACGACTAAAGCCAAACGGTAATCATTAAAGAAATAGGAAATACCGAATATCAATGAAGAACAAAGCAAACCGTTTACCAATCCAACAATGGCTTCTTTTCCGACTCTTGAAAGAATACTGTCAAACGGATCATTTCCACGTGCCAGCGATTGCACTACAATTGCAGAAGATTGTACTCCAACATTTCCTCCCATTGCTGTAATCAATGGAATAAAGAACGCCAATGCCGGCAAATGGGTAATGTTTGTTTCGAAACGCGAAATAACCTGGGCGCTTAATATTCCGCCCAGCATTCCGATTAAAAGCCAGGGCAATCGTGCTCTTGACATCCGGAAAACACTTGAATTGGACTCTACATTTTCCGAGATCCCCGAAGCCAGCTGGAAATCTTTATCTGCTTCTTCTTTGATGACATCAACGACATCATCAATGGTAATACGTCCAACCAGTTTATTTTGCAGGTCTACTACCGGTACGGAAACCAAATCGTATTTCTCCATCACTTTTGCCACCTTCTCAGAAGAATCACTGGTAGTAACAAAAATGAGGTTTTTACCTTCATACAAATCGCGGATCGGAGTTTTAGGACTTGCGAATAGCAGCCTTTTCAGGGATAGTACTCCCACCAGTTTGTTCAGGTCATCGATCACATAGATCGTATAAACCTGCTCCACATCTTCCGCCTGCCGGCGCAATTCAACCAAAGCACGGTTTACCGGCCAATCCAATCGGGCCTGGATAAACTCTTTCTGCATCAATCCTCCCGCGGTATCTTCGTCGTAATTGAGTAGATCAACAATGTCATCCGCCGCATCATCATCCTCCATTTGAGAGATGACCTCCTGGATCTTCTCATCCGGAAGTTCTCCAAGAATATCTGCGGCATCATCGGAATCGAGGTTCTCTAATTGTTCCGCCATTTCCTTGGAAGAAAGTGTCCCAAGAAAACGATCACGCACTTCCTCATCCAGTTCCATTAAAACATCTGCCTGAAGTTCTTCGTCTAACTGATAATAGAGGTACTTGGATTGCTCCATGGACAATTCATCCATGATTTCAGCGATATCCGCAAAGTGAAGATCGGTAATGTGCTGTTTGATCCATTGATCATCCTCCGACGAGATAGCTTGTCGGATGCGCTCTAGAAATTCTTTTGTCAGCTCGAAACGCATGGATACTCAATTTTGGTGCAAAAGTAACCCTTTCAAAGTCAAGAAGCAACCTATTCGGGGTTACGTGAATATTAAATCTCCAGGGAAGTTCAAAATGCTTGTGCTAAAGCTGTAGCATCGGCGCAGGGTTCAATTTACAAGTACATGACTTTTTTTGAACGTTTCATCCTTTTGAAAACTTGAATTATTTCCGGGGTATAAAATGCTTCTTCCGGTAATGAAAAAGGCAAAGAAGAAGGCCACGAAAGCCACTCCAGTTTGCGTCTGCAAAGTATCTTCAATCAGGAAAGAAAGCATTGCAATGACCAAAAAACCTGTCCATTCAAAAGCGTTGATCCTTAAGGCTGTGGCAAGCTGAATGAACCACAAGCTAATAAATGCAATAAAGCAGATAATCCCGGATGCAATCCAGCTTGTCAAAAACTGATTGTGTGTCAAATGCTGATTTTCCTCAGTCAGTTTTGAATGGTTTGAACGATACCCTTCTGCAAATGCTGCTTTCATATCACCCACACCCACACCACCAAGCGGATGTGTTTTAATGATCGTAATTCCTGCTTTCAGGGATTCTATTTTCTCCAGTAGTGATTTTCCGTTCGGATCTTCCGCATTGTTCAACTGACCGCGCATACGATACAACTGGGCAGAGATTCCTCCCTTTGCCATTTCTACCGAAGCAAATCCCAGTTCTACATTGCGGATATCCTGTTTGGTCATTTTCTGAAAATCCACAGAGTCTTTGCGCAATCCTTTCGAAGTCATGTATCGCCACAAGATGTTACGGATCGGGTTTCCTTTGAGATCTGCTCCTGTCCGGTAATCTACTTTGGAAGCTTTCGACCATTCCTTTTCCAATTCTCCGTCTGCAATAAAAGCCTGAACAGGATAGCCGTTTTCCCAGTTAATTTTCCAAAGCACATCAAAAGTATACTCATTTCCATTGACTGTTCTTTTCACATAATCTTGTGTACTGACACGTATTTTATGAGGAGTTGGCTGGAGTTTTATGTACAGAAAAACGCATACAAACAGCAAACAGGCGCTGAATGAAGCAATAAATGCTCTTTTAATCCAAAGTGTACGAATAGATTTGACTTTAAACCAGAACATCATTAAAACGATCCCGGAAAGGGTAAACACCCCCATTCCGATTTGAGAAAGGAACGTATAGTAAAGAAACCACCCGGCCAATAAGACTGCGATCCAACGGTAAGGAAATTTCCGGATCCACCAGGCAGCGCAAAAAACGAGTGCAAGAACGATCATCATGGCGTAACGCAAATGCGAAACGAACAGGGAGAGGCTCCGGATATCATCGTAGACTTTGGAACCCCACCAATGAAAATAAGTTCCTACATTGATGAAACTGGTAATAAAAACAGCCGTTAAAAAGCTTAATACTACCCATTTATAATGTTTGAATGCGGTTAATGGAATTGCAACGATTGTAAGTGGTATTGCATAGAGCGTCAACTCTCTGCGGACCATATTCCAGGCTTCGTGTTTATCTGCCGACCAGGAAATAGAAAGAAGTTCCAGCACAAAATACGCGAACAGCAGCCAAAGCCAGCGATTTGAACTCCAATTCTTCCAAACGGTCTTCCAGTCCCAAAGCAAAATGACATTGAGTCCTAAGAGCATTGTTCCGATGGAAAGAGGAATCTTGCTGAAGGGCAATCCCGCTGCAATTCCGATCATTGCAACCAATTGAATATAATAATGAACGGGCTTACCGGTCAGTTTATCCAGCATAAGTAATCGCTATATAAATCGATAACGCTTATTTTCCGAGAATAGTATTTACTCTTTTGGTATCTGAAAGAACTTCCACTGCTTTTTTAATATCCGGGTCAAACTGGAACGCTTGTTCCGCTCGTCCGTTTTGGAAATAGTAGCGTGATACGATTTCGCTGGATAAGATTTCCTTTATTTCATCCTTGAATTTATCCAGATCGCGCTCCTTGGAAGGTGTTACTTTTGACAACAATTGTTCGTAATCCGCTTTGATGTCTTCGAAATAGCCTTCATCTTCGGCTGTTTTTTTCATGCGTTCCAATTGTTCTTCTGAAGCCGTTGAATAGGTGAACTCCTGTTTTAATGCATAGGCCTTGAACGCTGCATAATCTTCATCACTCAACACGAATGTTTTTGCCGGGGCAATGGTTTCATGAGAACGCTTGTAATCTGTTGCAAAGTTGAAAATCACATTATTGCTTACAAGCATTAAAAGCAAACGTGAATAATCATCTTTTTCTACTACGATATCCGGTTCAATTCCACGTCCGTCAATTACTTTTCTTCCCGTTGTTGTTGTAAATGACTTCAGTAATGAATCTGCAATTGCCGCCGGTTTATCTCCCAATTCTTTGTCGTAGTATTCCAGGCGCTGAACGCATCTTCCTGAAGGCGTGTAGTATTTCGAGATCGTCAACTTGATTTTTGATCCGTACTTTAAATCAAAAGTTCGCTGTACCAATCCCTTACCGTAAGAATTCTCCCCGATAATTACTGCTCTGTCCAAGTCTTGTAAACTTCCGGAAACAATTTCTGAAGCAGAAGCAGATCCTCCGTCAACCAAAACAACCAGGGGAATGTTCAGATCCAGTGCATCCGCAGAAGTTGCGTAGGTTCTGTTCTCTTCCGGAATACGTCCTTTCGTGGTTACGACCGTTTGGCCTTTCTTCACGAAGATGTTTACGATCTTCACTGCTTCGATCAATAAACCTCCGCCATTTCCGCGCAGGTCTAAAACCAGCGTATTCATTCCCTGTTGCTTCAATTTACCGTATGCTGAAATAACTTCTGCAGAAGCGGTTTGTGTGAAGCTGTTCAATTTGATATAACCGGTTGTAGTATTATTCAACATACCGAAATAAGGAACATCTGCCAATTTGATCTCATCCCGTGTAATGGAAATTGTTTTCTCCTGTCCGCCACGTTCCACACGCAATTGAATGGTAGAACCTTTTGGTCCGCGCAAACCGTCTGAAACCTCATCACTTGGTTTTCCCTTCATATCTTTCCCGTCGATGGAAAGGATTTTATCTCCGGCCATTGCTCCCGCTAATTGGGCAGGTTTTCCTTCGTATGGTTCTGCTATAAATGTGTACTCGCCCATTTTACGGATCAAAGCACCAATTCCGCCGTATTGTCCGGTGGTCATCATGCGGTAATCTTCCATGTTGGATTCGTGGTAATAAACCGTGTACGGATCCAATTGTTTCAGCATAGCATCAATAGCGGTTTTGCTCATTTCTCCCGGCTTGATCTCATCCACATAATTGGTTTCCAATTGCTGAAAAATGAGGTCCATTAATTCCATGGATTTAATTTCTTCAAATCCGTTGGACTGCGCTTTTATTGGGGAACTGAAACCAATAAGGATGGTTACCAGGGCGAAAACATGCAAAAATTGCTTCATATTGCTAATCAAATTTGTGATGATTGTCAAAAACCATTCCGTAAAATGAACTCTGAAAGGGTAAAAATACCGAAAGATTGGGAATCGCACCTGATTTTTTCCGTTTTTTGACGAACGGTTTGGTTGAAAGGAGAAAGATGTAAACGAAAGCATGATGCCGTCTGATAAGCGTCTATGTCCTTTATTACCCGGACTGCAATTCCATCAGTAGTTTCCCAATCAATTTCCGGACGCATTTCTCCAATTCCGGATAAGTTAATACTTCCTTATTGGTATAAACTAAAAAAAGAGCCAGTTGTTTTCCGGAAGCGGTTAAGAGATCTTCCAATGGCTGTTTTTCTTTTCGCAGCACTTCTTTTATCAATCGTTTTACGTAATTGCGGTCATGTGCACGCTTAAACTGGCGCTTTGGAGCAGAAATGACTACCTGGAAAGGAACTTTTTCACTGTTTTCTGCTTCGAGGTAATAAATGGATAAGGGAAATGCACGCAGCTGCTTTCCCTCCTTGAAGAGACTGTCGATTCTTTTTCGACTGCAGAGTTTGTATGCTTTTCCGAAATGTTCCATTTTGGATATTAGGATTTAAGACTTTAGGATTTTAAGACTTAGATTCTACATAATTACGGAAATCTAAGTCCTAATATCTTAATATCCTATTGTCTTAAAGTCTTATTTAACCGTCCAGGTCACACCATCCTTGCCGTCTTTTACCACAATTCCGGCTTCAGCCAAACGATCTCTAATTTTATCTGATGTACTCCAGTCTTTATTCTCTCGGGCATCTTTTCGCATATCCAGTACCAAATCCATCACGGTAGTCAATGCGCTGTCTGAAGATGCTTTCTCTATCGTTAATCCAAGCACATCGAATACAAATCCGGTGAATTCTTTCGTCAACAACTCCAAATCGCCTGCAGTAATGCTTGCTTTTCCTTCCGAGATGATATTGATGTATTTCACCGCTTCAAACAATCCTGCAATCAGCATGGGAGCGTTAAAATCATCGTTCATTGCTTTGTAGAGCGAATCAACCAAGGCCTGAACATCCGTTGAAGATGCATCTTTTGTTTCCAGGGAACCCAATTTTTCGTAGGCTTCTGACAAACGCGTGAATCCTTTCTCGGCTGCGTTCAATGAGTCGGGAGTGAAATCCAATGTACTGCGGTAATGTGCCTGCATCATGCAAAAACGAATAACCTGGGGTGAATACGGTCTGTCAAAAACTTCCGTGGTCCCGTCCACAATTTCCTGCGGCAGGAAATAATTCCCCAGTGATTTGGACATTTTTTGCCCGTTCACATTCAGCATATTCGCATGCATCCAGTAGTTTGCCGGAGTTATTCCAACAGATCCACAACTTTGTGCAATTTCATCTTCGTGATGCGGGAATTTCAAATCCAATCCGCCACCGTGAATATCGAATTGATCGCCCAGGTATTTGGTGCTCATGGCAGTACATTCGATGTGCCAGCCCGGGTTTCCTTCGCCCCATGGGGAACGCCAGATTTGCATATCGTCCGGGTTTGCTTTTTTCCACAATGCGAAGTCTGCAAAGAAGCGTTTTTCGTCCTGTGCATTCAATTCGCGTGTTTCCTCCGCCAACTCATCTACTTTGCGCCCGCTCAGGATTCCGTATTCGAACTTTTCGCCGTACGCACGCACGTCAAAATAAACGGAGCCGTTTACTACGTATGCGAATCCATTTTCTATGATTTTCTCAATGACTTCAATTTGTTCCTGGATATGTCCGGTTGCCGTTGGTTCGATAGCCGGAGGAAGCAAGTTGTAAATACGCTGCAAGTCCTGGAATTTTACATTGTATTTGTAAACAATCTCCAGCGATTGCACCTGCTCCATTTTTGCTGCTTTTCCAATAGAATCTACTGCCTCACCTGCCGAATTGGTAATGTGCCCCGCATCGGTAATGTTCCTCACATACTTTACCTGATATCCCGCGTACATCAAATAACGGTAAACCAGGTCAAAATTGATGAAGGTGCGCATATTGCCCATATGCGGTTCGCTGTACAAGGTTGGTCCACAAACATACATCCCAACTTTACCGTCAATAACGGGTTTAAAGACTTCTTTTTCACCTGAAAGGCTGTTATAAATCTGAAGTTTGGAATGTGTGCTCATCTCGCTTGAATTGTTTTTGAAATTTTACAGGGCGAAGATAGGGAGAATTAGGAGAATTGAAAATGGAGAAGTGAGAAGTGAAAATTATTAATGGCTGAATTATTTGGCCGTCGCCTCTGTGATTTGAATGATTTCCCGGGATATAAATTTGGAAACAGATAAAACAAATGCTTGATTCTTAGAAAAATATTTCTGAACTTAAATAAGGAATCGTTTATCAATCTGTTCTTTTCCAGGCTGATGAGGCATTCCGAAACAACTTATTTTTAAACTATTCACTTTATGAAATTAACTTTAGAACAAGAAAAAATTCTAACCGAAACCGGAAACCTAAAAATCAATGCAGTTGCCGGATCCGGAAAAACAACTACCATTATTGAATACGCTAAGAGCAAACCTGCCAAAAGCAAAATCCTTTACCTGGCTTTTAATAGATCCGTGAAACTGGATGCAAAGAAAAAGTTTGCAAATCAGGGATTAAGGAATGTTACTGTTGAAACCGCTCATTCTTTGGCTTATCGGCACATTGTAATGAATAGTCATTACCGGATCAATGCTCTTGGTTATAAGATTCATGAGATTGCTGATCTTCTCCGGATTACAGGTAATGGCGAAAAACACTCCGAATTCATATTGGCCAACCACATTAAAAAGTTCTTTTCCTATTTCTGTAACAGTGATAAACAAAGTATTGAAGAGTTGAATTACCTGGAGATTGTTAGCGGATCTAAGGCAAAAGCATTTGTAAGGATGTACTACAACTACATTCAGGCCCAAACCATGGAGTTATTTCATCAGATGGACCAGGGTAAAGTGGAGATTACGCATGATTTTTACCTGAAGAAATTCCAATTATCCAATCCCAAATTAGACTATGAATTCATTCTTTTTGACGAAGGACAAGACGCTTCTGCGGCCATGCTGGATGTTTTCTTCAGGCAGCGGGCAGTAAAAATAATAGTAGGCGATACTCATCAACAGATTTACAGCTGGCGATTTGCGGTTAATTCTTTGGAAAAGGCGGATTATAAAACACATTTTCTCTCCACGAGTTTCCGTTTCAATCAGGAAATTGCCGCTTTAGCCCTTTCTGTTTTGGATTGGAAGCACTTATTGGACCAGAATCCCAATCTGACCATTATCGGTAAGGGAGAAAATACCGGCATAAAATCCAGGGCCATTATTGCACGTACCAATCTGGGTTTGCTTTTAAAAGCGATCGCATACGTAACGGAAAACAAAAACGTTCAAAACATTTACTTCGAAGGAAACTTTCATTCTTACACCTATGCAGAAGACGGTGCATCGCTTTACGATGTTTTGAACCTAGCCAATAACAAACGCAGGTTAATCCGGGATAAACTCATTCAGGGAATGCAGTCCATGAAAGAACTGGAAGATTATATTTCCAAAACCGAAGACCTTGAATTGGGAATGATGGTGGAAATAGTGAAGGAATATGGGAACGAAATTCCGGCAATCATCAAAACAATGAAGGAAAAGCACTTAAGCAATGACGATAAAGAACAGGCTGAAATGATTTTCTCTACGGTTCACCGATGCAAAGGGATGGAGTACGATTCGGTTGAATTGGCAGCTGATTTTATAAACGAAGAAAAACTAAAGAAAACAATTATCGAACTGAAAAAAGCCAATCTTGGGTTCACCAAACTGAATGAAGAAATTAACCTGCTTTATGTGGCAATAACACGCACCAAAAACAGATTGTCTATTCCTTTTCAATTCATTCCAAGTTCATTTCGCATGATTGAAAATTCGGAAACCATCAACCTCCTGGGTATTGAAACGGATGAAGAAGCACAAACTGATCCTGCAGAAGAGCCCGTTATTCCTGCTAAAGCTTATTCCGTAGAAGAATTCAGGACCCGGCACCGGGATGCTTACAAGCAATGGACGGATGATTTTGACTCTGAACTTTCCGAACTATTCGCCAAAGGGACGAAAATAAAAGAATTGTCTGCTCACTTCGGCCGGACGAGCGGTTCTATTCGCTCCCGCATCAACAAATTAAACCTTCGAGCTGACACATGAATAATGGGAACCTGATTACAAAAGGCAGCGAAGAGGCATAAAAAATCCCGGTCGAATTTTCGTCAACCGGGTTTACGCAGTAGTAATTTAGACTGTGGTGTCTTGTGCCTTTGCCGGATGTCCGGCATAAGCGTTGGGGTTCTTGTTTTTGTGATTAATCAATTTCAATTCCCACTTTCACCATCTATGACGGGGAAAACTAACGAACCGTTGTTTATGCGATTGTTAAATTTTTGAGGAAATCTTTTCTTCCTGTTCAAAATCAGGATATAAACCAACTAAAAACAAAGATCTTTTAACACTTTGTGTTCCGATAAACTCTTAGGATTTGAACCATTTCTTCTTCCCGGAATTCCATCTGTAAACGCGACCACTAAGTAAATTGAAATTTTGCCTCATTCATGAATAACAGAATATTATTCTATATTTATTCGAAATAAGGACTATTTATTCTGTATTTTGGTCACTAATTGACTACAGTCAGAATTTTTTTCTCAAAAACCCAATTGTATGTCTGCACTGGATTCCATTGATTACCAAATAATAGCACTTCTTCAATCCAATGGTAAGATGAACAACAAAGAAGTTGCAGGCAGGATCGGTCTATCGGTTACCCCTACTTTTGAACGGATCAAGCGTTTGGAACGCCTGGGTGTTATACAAGGTTACACTGCGCTAATCAATCGGAAAGCAGTTGGAAAGGAATTGAAAGTCGTTTGCCAGGTTAGTTTAAAAAGCCATGAAAAAGAAGGGATCGATATCTTTGAAAGTGCGATTAAGGAATTGCCGGAAGTCATCCATGCGTATCACGTAGCAGGGGCCACAGACTATATGCTTATGATCGAAGTGGCAAACATGGAAGTGTACCAGGATTTCCTGAAGAGTCAATTAGCCCGTATCCCTCATATCGGGCAAGTGAACAGCAGCTTCGTGATGTCGGAACTAAAGTGAATTCAAAATTCAAAAGTTTAAACCAAAATCATTTTGCATTTTGCATTTTGCATTTTGCATTTT
>CAMLDR010000099.1 GCA_946478775.1 uncultured Flavobacteriales bacterium | reverse complement strand
ATGCCGTCACAGTAATCGTTCCGTTGCAGGCACCGTTGCAGCTTACATTCACTGCTACCAATGAACCGGTTATGGCTGTAGGCTGCGAAAGTGATACATTGGCCGTGGCTACACAACCTGTATTATCCGTCAATGTAACTGTGTAAGTTCCTGCATTCAAATTCGTTGCAGTTTGAGAATTCTGTCCACCTGTCCAGGAGTAAGTATAAGGTGCTACACCGGTTGGTGTTGCAGTTGCAGATCCTGTAGACGCTCCATTACAAAGTACGTTTGAACCTGCTGCAGTAACACTACAACAAACTCCACCGGCCCCAATTGTAAATGTACCTGTCCGGGTACAGCCGTTTGCACCGGTAACAATGTAATTGTAATTTCCATCGGGAAGGTTCGTGAAATTGGCCGATGCTCCTGCCGTATTTGCTTCGACGACAGAACCGGTAGCTGGTCCGGAAATACTTACTGTATAAGGTCCGTTGCCTACCGGGTTATTGATAATTACCGAACCGTTATTATAATTTGCGCAGGATTCTGCTGTCGGAGTTACTGTTGGTGCTGTTAATGCTCCATTTGTAACAACTACCTGATCCGTTGCGGTATTTCCACATTGATCCGTTGCTGTAACGGTATAAGTTGTAGTAGCGGCCGGTGCAACAGTTACGGGGGTTCCTGTTCCTGCACCATTATTCCAGGTATGGGTTATCGTTCCTGTTCCACCCGATGAAGTGGTGGATATCGGTACACTGCCTCCTGCGGTACATATTAATGCATCTGCGCTGGCGACCGTTGTTAATGGATTGGAATCAATAATGTTAACACTTGCTGTTCCCATGGTACACACTGTGGCCGGGTAATTACAAATTAATGTTTCTGTTCCTTCAGCTATTCCATCTAAAACCACGTTTACCGGAATAGTAACAGAAGTTTGTCCAGCAGGTATGGTAATGGTAGTTGGCAATGCCGCATAATCAGCACCGGAGGTTGCTGTTCCTGTCCAGGTGACATTGAACGAGAAATTCACCGCCTGTGCAGCCGGGATTGAAAAGGTCATGGTATTGTTTGTGCAACCCTCCGGGAAAATACCCGGACCTGCTCCACTTGATGTAACAGATGAAACGGGTGGATTACCAACCGCAAATAATCCGTTTTCCTGTATAAATACCCAGGAATCATAAGCTGAATCCCCTCCATCGGCAATCATTAATCGAATGTGATAGGTCTGACATGCTATAACTGCTCTTGAGGCCGTTAATTGCACAGTATACCCATCCATCGGATTATTATTATTTAAAACCTCATTATTTCTGTAAGATCCTGCATTGGAACCGTTGTTAACATTATCAATGGTTACCGGTACAGCCCCTATAAGGGCGATATTAGGAGATCCTGCAATCCCCGGACCACTGATAAAGAACGCAAATGCATCATTAAATCCGGAATTCACAAACTCATTGTATTCTTCCGAACCAAAAATATAATTTACATTAATATTATTAGTGATGGGTACAAAGTCAAATTCCAAAATAACTCCATCAAATGTACCGGCACCTGCAATTGTATTTAAGTCTGCAATAGCAGCTCCTGCATTATTATCAGACTTAAAAGTTCCGGGACCTCCCTGAAGTGCATTTGCTGTATTAACATATCCGGTGCTCATTACAACACCGGAATTCATACCAGCACCAATACCTGCCGTTGAACCACCTGTAAAATTAGCGATTGCTGCCGCATCTCCTGTGAGTGTAACATTGGAAAAAGTAATTCCCGGACCACAAATATTGGCTACATAATTGGCAGCTGTAGTTTGGTTCAGGACTATTTGACCCTGTGAAGAAAAATGCACACAAAAAAATAAAAACAAAGGCAAAAAGCCCATGCTAAATCGAAAAGCAGTAGTTATTTTCATAGTCATAGAGTTCTAGTTCAATATATTGACTGTTTTTTTAAAAAGGGGTTGCCTGGAGTGTTAATTTTTCAGGTAATTTAAAATCCAAACCTTTTGTTTTTTCTTTGTTTTATAATCATTAAATGTCTTTGAAGCGAGTTCCTGATCCAATGAATACAGGATCACCACATAAAAATAATTATTGGACTCATTGATCACCAGGTATGAACCCGGATACTCGCTTAAATTCTTATTCAGCATTAAATCTGCATTTTGCCTGTTTGAGAATACGCCGGTAATGACATAGAATCCATCCGGAGATTCGCTTTTATCCAGGTTCACAAAATGATATCCTTTTGCTACCGGAATGACTTCCGGAGTAGTCACTTTTGGCTTTACCGTATCAACAGGTACAGGTGTCACAACTTTAGCAATACTCGCCAGGGAATCTTTTTCTCTTTGCAAGCGGTCTTTTTCTGCACGGTCTTCTAACAAACGTTTTAACCGGTCTTCCAACTCATCTTTCAATTTCTGAACTGAATCGCGCTCTCTGGCTGCCAAATCATCTACTACACGCACTTCTTTCTCTACGATCTGAATCTCTTTTTCCCTTTTCCCTTTAAATGAAAAGCCTAAAAAGATCTCATGATTCATTCCTGTATTATATTCTTTGAGTGATCCAATTAACAGTTCGTAGCTATAGCCTACTCTCAGGAAATCCAATACACGAACTCCTGCATTGAACTGAACAGCATAATCTGATTTGTAGGTGGCAGAAGCCCAGATCATATTATCATAAATAGCCATTGCCGTTACATCGTATTGCAACGGAACATTGGGCAAATACCTCAAAACAGCATTCGGGCGGATAATGAATTTTTCCTTCACATGGAAATCGTATTCCAATGACATCATGTAATGTCTTTCCAACTGATAATACCCCCTGCTTTTTTCGCGGGCATATTTCACTTTTCCACCAATTATTTGGGGAACAGAAATTCCAACTCTCAGGTCTTTCCAGTTATACAACAACCCCACATTCATATCGAAAACAGGAGCCGTTGGTCTTAATCCGGTTAAATAAGGATCATTGATTTCCTCCGCATTTATTTGATCGTAATCAATTCGGTTATCCACCACCCCGGCAGAAACACCAAATCTAATGTTGTGTGCATCATTGATCTTTAATCTGTAACTGTAATTCAAGCTGGACATCAGCTGCTGCTGAATTCCCTGGTTTTGATGCGCTACAACAATACCCAATCCCATGTTTCCCTTTGCAATTGGACCTTCTACTGTCAGGTAATTATTGACAGCGGTTGAACCAAATGATGAGAAACGCTGATTTCGGACAAAACTCGCATTGACATAATCACTTGCCCCGGTAGAAGCCGGATTATAAACAAATGGATTTATTAAATAGTGATTGTAGAAAGGAACTTGTTGTCCGTATAAACTTCCCCAGCACAAACAAATACAAAGCAGTAGTAATTTATTCATTTCCCAATAGTGTAATTGTTCCTTTATATTCTTCTTCGGTACCTCCTTTCAGAACCACATAGTAGTAAGTTCCGTTTGGCAATTTAGCCCCTTTGAAACTACCATCCCAGTCATTCTTATAATCTTCATTCTCATAAAGTACTTTTCCATACTGATTAAAGACCTTAACGGCAGTCATCGGGAAAAACTCCACGCCTGTAATATTCCAGGTGTCATTAAAATTGTCGCTGTTCATTGTGACAACATTCCGAATATTAAACTGGATCGGATCCATCACAGTAATTACAACCGTATCACTTCCAATACAACCCGAACCATCGATTACATAATAAGTATAGGATATTGTTGCAGGAGGTGTTGATACAGGATTTGTAATCGTTGAATCCGAAAGTGTTGATCCCGGCATCCATATCCCGGTTATTCCTCCAGAACCATTCAATGTAACGGCTTCACCCAGGTAAATTGCTGTATCGATACCCGCATCTGCAATAGGAGAAGGAAGCATTGTAATAACCACCTGGTTTGAAATTGCGGGAGGACAAACGCCGTTTAATGCTACTACTTGGAACTGAACATCCTGGGTAATTGCAAAGGTATTGTAATCAATGGTGTCCGAATTCGGAATGGTTTGCCAACTCACACCATTATCGTTAGAATACTGCCAAAACAAAGAATCTGCGACTGAACCAACCAAATGCAGATCTTCTGACGTGAACTCACACGCACTTCCACTTTGGTTCAAAACACCAACCACAGGAATCGAGTCTAATTTAATTATTGCCGTATCGGAATAATAATCCGGACAAAAACCTCCATCAAGTAATGCGCGGTAAATGGTTGTAACGGTCTGACCGGTATAATCATAAGAAGTTGTTGGATTTCCAATATCTGTCCAGACATTCCCCCCATCGATTGATGAATCCCAATTCAAAACCGGAGTTGTTGCACCCGTCATATTCAGGATACCTGCAACAGCAGCTGCACAAACCGTATCAGAAGGTCCGATAGTTGGTTGAACAGGTAGTGGTTGTACATAAACTATGGCTGTATCTGAAATCACATCCGGACAATATCCGCCCTCTGTAAACATTCTGTAATACATGGTTTGAGTCAGGTTGGTATATCCCTGACTTCCTGTCTGATTTCCAACAGCAGACCAGATTACACCATCAGCAGAACTCTCCCATTCCAAAACAGATCCAAAAGTACCTGTGGCAACTATAAAACCGGTTGCATTCGTAATACATAAAGAATCACTTCCGGTCAAAACAGTTTGCGGATAAATCGGATCGACATAGATCATTGCTGTATCGGAATATGCATCCGCACAGATTGCACCGTCTACCAATACGCGGTAGATCGTTGTACTTGTCAATCCTGAATAATTTAATGTTGTAGTTGTATTTGCCAGAGTTGTCCAGGGCGCTCCGCCAGTGGTAGAATATTCCCACTGCACAACCGGTTGATTGTTTCCTGAAAGTGTTATAACACCATTTGCCATATTCTCACACAAAGAATCTGCCCCGGATAAAGTACCCGGAATTGGCGGGGATTGAACAGTAACAGTCGCAAATGCCGAGGTTGCGTCCGGACAATAACCTCCATCTATCAATACATGGTATTGGGTAGTTTGTGCCACGTTAGTATAAGCATAAGAAGGTGTTGTTGTTGGAGGAGCTACCGGCGACCAGGTTGTACCGCCATTTATTGAGGACTCCCACCCGGTAATTGTTCCGTATGACCACCCTGAAAGGGATAATGTTCCGGCGTTTGCTCCCTGACAAACGGTAATATCTGAAGTAACTGTTCCCGGAACAATCGGACAATCGTTTTGAACCGTCCAGACCAAGGTGTCATTCAAATGATTAACATCCCCTGCCCTTGCAACCCAAACTTTTACGATATGACTTCCACATACAGATAAGTTAGCCTGCGTTGAAAAACTAAAATTCCAGGAAGCCCCTGCCGTTAAATTAGACGATAACGGCTGATTCACAATTGCGCCTCCATCTATGGTATAGTAAACCTGAATCGTGTTGGAAGGCATAATGACCGGAGAGTTATTGTTCACCAATACGGTCACAGTCTCCGTGGTTGATAAGGCACAACCGGAATTCGGAGAAAAATGATTTTGTAACCAAACATCCTGCGCCCTTGTTATAGAAGAAAATGTGGTAAGTAAGATCAACAAGAATAAGTATCGGCGAAACATAGAGTATAAGTGTTGATAAGCTATAATAATGGAATTTTCTAACATTAACTAGATCGAAATTAACAGTTTTTTACAAGTATTCCAAACGGACATGATTACATTTACGGCGGAATGGGTGATTTGGTTTCCAAAAGATTCAACTAATCCATCAAATACGCGTTTTTAATGTGCAATAGAAGTTTGACAATCAATGATATATATTAATTTTTTCACAAAACAGGTTGTGTTAATGATTTTTTTAACATTATCTATCACTGGGATTGCTCAGAAGGGCGAATTGATTGCTAAATCGTTTTTTGACTCGATTCAAGACCCAAAAAACCAGGTTTTGGATGTGCGAACTGCCGGCGAATACAATCAGGGGCATCTAACCGGTGCTTTCCAGGCTGACTGGAATGATTTTGAACAGTTTAAGGAACGCACGGCATCGCTCGACAAGCACAAACCGCTTTACATTTATTGCCTGGCGGGCTCGAGAAGTTTGGCCGCTCAAAAATGGTTGCTCAAAGAAGGATTTGAAACAGTTTACAATCTCCGGGGAGGAATTAATTCCTGGAACCTGGAAGATCTCCCTGTGGAAGGAAAAAAGGAGGTAAAACAATTGTCGCTGCAGGAGTTCCTGACATCACTCCCTAAAGACAAAACAGTTTTGATTGATGTTGGGGCAACGTGGTGTCCTCCGTGTAAAAAAATGGCTCCGATTGTGGAGGAATTCGCTAAAGAATATCCGGTTATTTACGTGGATGGTGGTTCACAAACACAATTGGTTAAAGAGCTGGGAGCAACTACCTTCCCTACATTCATTACTATTAAAAACGGAACGGAAGTAAAACGAATTACAGGTGTCTGTTCTAAAGAAGATCTTAAAAAATTGTTCAATTAGTTGTTCTAAACATTTCACATGATATCATGATATCATGTTTTAACGAAGGCGTATACTATTCAATTCAAAGGTGTGAAATGAATATCTTGCTGACTCAGCAAAGCAATCGCCTCTTCCCTATCTTTCCAAATCTCATCCAAAGTCAGTTGAAAAGGCGGATTCCTGTTTAGCCAGCCCTGTAAATAATGTTTATGAATCATGACCTTCCAGTCACTTACCTGATTTGGATCGATTCGCTGTTCACGAACCAGTTTTGGACTTATTCGTTCCAAGCCATTGGATGTATCCGTAAAGTCAAATCGCTCACCATTCAAACGCAGGTAACAATGGCATTCCGGAATAGCTGCATACGTTTTATCCTGAAAGAAGTCGGTCAATTTCAAATGGGTTTCTTCACTCATCAGGAAAATGCCTGCAATCAGTTCAATTTCAGGATGTCCATTTTCCAAAGCCAATGAAGCAAGCAAGGCATGTTTTGAAGAGCAGGTTCCTTTTCCTTCTGAAAGTACCAACCCAAAATCTTCGCGGTTTGCATTTCTTCCGTAGGGAAGATTCGCAGTGAATTCGCAAGCTTCTTTGAAGGAATGAATACCTGCTTCACGAAAACGCGTGGAATATTGTTCGCTGGAAGTGAGTTTAAAATCAAGCATATGAATTCAGTTTTGCGTTACCTATTGGAACGCAAAGCATTGCGTTATTACTACATTCCCGGCATTCCGCCTTTCATTCCTTTCATCTGCTTCATCATCCCCATCATGTTCTTGGGATTACTCATCATTTTCATCATTTTCTTCGTATCCTCGAACTGTTTCAGCAACTTGTTCACTTCCTGGATATTTGTTCCCGAACCGTTTGCAATCCGTGTTTTACGCTGACCATTCATTAAGGAAGGATTTGCACGCTCTTTTGGGGTCATCGAATAAATAATCGCTTCGATATGTTTAAAGGCATCATCCTGAATGTCTACATCTTTAACGGCTTTACCCATTCCCGGAATCATCCCCATTAAATCTTTGACATTCCCCATCTTTTTGATTTGTTGGATCTGTCCTAAGAAGTCATTGAAATCAAATTGATCTTTCTGAATGCGTTTCTGAAGTTTTCGTGCTTCTTCTTCGTTAAATTGTTCCTGAGCGCGTTCTACTAATGAAACAACGTCACCCATTCCCAAAATACGGTCTGCCATACGTTTCGGATAGAACACGTCTAACGCATCCATCTTTTCTCCCGTACCAACAAACTTGATGGGCTTATCTACCACTGTTTTGATCGACAAAGCGGCTCCACCACGTGTATCACCATCTAACTTCGTTAAAACAACTCCATCAAAATTGATGCGTTCGTTAAACGCCTTTGCTGTATTGACTGCATCCTGACCCGTCATGGAATCCACCACGAACAAAGTTTCAGTTGGATTAATTGCCTGTTTAACACGTGCAATTTCGTCCATCATCACTTCGTCAATTGCCAAACGGCCGGCAGTATCGACGATCACTACGTTAAATCCTTTGCTTCTTGCGTAATTAATCGCTTCAGTTGCAATCTTAACCGGATCTTTTTCTTCTTTATTCGAATAAACCTCAATTCCAAGCTGCTCACCAAGCACATGGAGCTGGTCGATAGCCGCAGGACGATAAACGTCACAGGCCACCAACAATGGTTTTTTATTCTTTTTTGTTTTCAGGTAGTTCGCCAGCTTTCCTGAGAAGGTTGTTTTACCCGAACCCTGAAGTCCCGACATCAAAACAATTCCCGGATTTCCCTGGATCTGGATTTCGCTTTCGTTTCCTCCCATTAATTCCGCCAGTTCTTCGTGGCAGATCTTAATCATCAATTGACTCGGAGAAATAGCGGTCAGCACATTTGCACCCATTGCCTTGTCTTTCACGCGAACGGTGAAATCTTTGGCAGTTTTAAAGTTCACATCGGCATCAAGCAAAGCTCTTCGAACTTCTTTCAATGTTTCTGCAACGTTAATTTCAGTAATTTGTCCCTGTCCTTTTAAAACTTTAAAGGCGCGTTCAAACTTATCGGTAAGATTATCAAACATGCTATTGAGCGATTTTTTTCGAATACAAAGATAAAACTAATTGAAAAGGTAAAAGATAAAAGTGAAAAGGAATTATCAATTATAAATTCCCATTCCCTTTTTTTACCTTTAACTTCTCACTTTAAAACTTGACTAAGGCGCTGTATCCTGTCAGCCCCAAAGACTGGGTCATCACTCCACCGATAAAGGTCGAATCGTTAATAAAAGAAAGTGTTCCGGCCAGGCGGTAATTATTCACACTTTGAGGATGATCTTTCTTATTCATGAAAGTGAGGCGTTTTTTATTGCTTCCGTCGGCATTCATGATCCACCAGTCGGCTCCCTGCAATTGCCCGGGGAAAATATCGCAATATGCTCCTGTCATGTAAACGATCTTTTGTCCGTTTGGAGTATAAGTTGGCGCCTGCGAAAAGCTTTCTTCCGTGAGTTTGGTCGTATTCCCACTTGCAAGGTCAATCCGGTAAATTGGTGTTGCCACCATATTGTGTGATTCAAAGCTGCTGTAAACCAAAATATCTGTTTTCGCAGGACTGATGCTTTCCACTTCTCCGCCTGCAAGTTCTCCATTTGGCTGGTAGGTTCGAATATTGGAGAAAACCGGATTTGGTCCCCAGCTTACATCTGCAACTTTAAACACATATGCTCCGGCTCCCAGGTTCAAATCGAGGAAAACCGGTGCCTGAATGCGTTCTGTCCAGGAAAACACCGTCCCATCTTCCGAAATTGCGCCGTGAATAATCCCATGATTATAATCATTCGGGAAATTGGTCATCTGCCAAGCCTGGCTTCCGTCCCGCTTTATGATCCAGAGATCGGTATAAGCTCCGTAACCGGGTATGGCATCATCGGGAATTCGCGTGTGACCTGTTTCAGTTACGTAATCCGTTTTTTCAACATAACAGTATAAGTATTGTCCGCTCGGATCCCACTCTTCGGCCCATTGATGTCTGTTTGCATCCCAACCCGGAAAGGTCAGCTGAACCTCACCGGTTCCGTCGTAATTGGATAGGTAGATTTTGTAGGTCCCGTTGGCGTCCGGCTTATTATAAGCCACGCTGTTCGTTGTCTGGTTGTAGATCACACCCATGGCATTTTCTTTATAGACTTCCATGTATGCGTAAGTTGTTCCGTCATTTTCAGGATCAACCGGTTTCTTTTTACAAGCACCAAAAACAAGGCTTATCAGGATTAAAACAGAGAAAATTGTAGTAGCTTTCATAATCAATTAGTTATAATAAACTTAAGACCAAAATGAATGCCAAAAAGTTACAGTTCTATGATGCGTTCTTCAATCCAAGTTTGGAATTCTTGCGGCTGTAGACGAAATAGATCACCAATCCCACACAAAGCCAAATCACAAAAGCGATCCAGTTTTTCAGTTCAATCTGACTCATCATATACAAACACGAGAGCAAGCCCAAAAGTGGAATCAGGGAAAGGTTTTTCCGAATGGTCACCACCGTGATGAACAAGGTAAACAGGATGAAGATCCAGGTCGGAATTTTATGGGCGAAGTGCGAAAACCCGCTGTTGTACAAACGCTTTCCGGAAATATGCATTGCCTTGAATGCGTCATCTATCCCGATCTTGGGTCCCTGACCGTAATATTTCTCCAAATCAGAATCCATCAATTTAAATCCTTTTTCATCGTACCCTTCCAGGAAATGTCTCAGGTGATCTGAGGTTTTCGGATCCAATTCAGCAACTGATGCGGCTTTGGAAGAACTTTTAATTCCTTTCAATGAATGTTCCAGATCGATCTTTGGAGCCAACTCAAAATAAGCCAGTAAATCTGACCCCACAAGCGCCAAACCTTCCTTATCCGCCTCAATAATAATCGCTTTCAATTGGGTTGATTCTTTTTCCGAAAGGTCCACAATCAGGTCTTTGGTTTCTTTGAGTTCCGATTCATTTTTCAGGAAGCCCGTCAGCGAATCTTTGTGTTCCATAAACCCATAGATCATTCCTCCGATCACTAAAAACGGCAATACGTATTTCCCGTTTACATAAGGTGTTCTAAATTTCCCGCGTGGGATATCTGTTCTGTTCTGAAGGATCAAAACGCCGCCGCAAACCAAAACAAAAGCAAACAAAGTACCGATACTGCATAAATCCGTAACCATGGTCAGGTTCATAAACAAGGCCGGAACCGCAACCACAAAACCAACCACTATCGTAGCAAAAGAAGGTGTTTTGTATTTTGGATGCACCTTGGAGAATTTCTTCGGAAGCAATCCGTCCCGGCTCATCGACATCCAGATGCGCGGCTGCCCCATTTGGAAAACCAATAAAACGGAAGCCATGGCAACAACGGCCGAAACGGCAATGATTCCCGACATCCATTTCAGGTCTACTTCCCGGAATACAAAAGCTAATGGGTCTCCCACATTCAAGACATTGTATTGAACCATTCCGGTAAGGATCAATGAAATAATAATGTATAAAACGGTACAAATGATAATTGCCCACATCATTCCACGCGGAAGATCTCGTTGAGGATTTTCACATTCTTCGGCTGTGGTGGAAATGGCGTCAAACCCGATATAAGCAAAGAAAACCGCTGAAACTCCTTTCAGGATCCCTGAAACTCCATTCGGAGCAAAGGGGCTCCAGTTTTCCGTATCCACATAGAATATTCCGACTGCTATAACCAATAGAATAATGGCCAGTTTCACTACCACCATGACGTTGCTGGCATTCCGGCTTTCTTTCATTCCGCGGTAAACCAGCCAGGTAATCAGCACAATAATGAATAAAGCAGGAAGATCAAATATGATGTGGAAATTGAAGATCGTTGGTGCCGTTTCCCATGCTCTGTGTGCGGCCTGCAGACCTGAATCCAGGTTGACAAAATCTTTTCCGCCCCGGATAAGTGCTTCAGCTTCGGTAAAGCCATTATGTGCAGTGAGGTAATCCGTTTGTATCCATTGCGGCAGGTGAATGTTCAGTCCTTCGAGCATTCCGGTAAAATAATCACTCCAGCTTATCGCCACGGTAATGTTTCCAATGGCATATTCCATGATGAGCGCCCAACCTATGATCCAGGCAATGATCTCTCCGAAAGCGACATACGAATACGTATAGGCAGATCCTGCAACCGGAACCATGGATGCAAATTCGGCATAGGCAAATGCTGCAAATCCGCAGGCTACAGCCGTAAACAAGAACAGGAAAATGACTGCAGGTCCGCCCTCAGCGCTGGCCGTACCAATGGTACTGAAAATTCCTGCCCCAATGATCGCAGCAATTCCGAAAGCAGCTAAATCCCTTACTTTCAAATGCTTTCCAAGCGCCTCATGTCCATCGGAGGAACCTTGTTGTGCAGATGCCAGGATATCCTGGACAGTTTTTTTACGGAAGAGAGAATTCTGTTTCATAGTATTTCGCAAGGGTAGCAAATTTAAAAAGAAAAAGCATTATTCTGCCTTAAGCGATCCTTTTCGACTTTGACGCCCTTAGATTGGCTGGTAATTATCTCCATTCATGAGGTTGAGCAGTATACCGGAAGAGTTCGAGAATTCTCGAACCCGCTAGTATCTGTCCCGAATGCCAAATTTCAAAAACCTTTCAATCCCTACCCACATAAATCTTGTCTTCACTTACTGATATTCTGGCAGATTCATTACTTTTACAGCCAGTTACCTAAAAAACCGGTTATGTTAAAACAAACATTCATTCTAACCTGCCTAGTATCAATCCTTGTTTCCGGTGGAGTCTCCGCTCAAAACAAAACAGATTTCAACCATTACAAAACGATACTTTCAAGCGGATCAATCCCGGAAGATTTTAGTCTTTCTACATACGAAAAAGTGGACCGGGATGTAAAAACGGACCGTCCTGACCTGGCTGTCTCTCTCCGTAAAAAGTTCTACACAGGAATCCATTCTTCTATCGATGACATTCTTCATTCCGAAGTTTGTGTATTCGGGGATCCCATTTCCATATACGTGAAGGACATTGCTAAAAACCTGTTGAAAAATGACGATGAAACATTTAAAGAACTTCGGTTCTACACGCTGAAATCGAATGAAACCAATGCCTTTTCTACAGATCAGGGAATTATTTTCGTTACAACAGGTCTCATTTCACAGGTAAGTTCCGAAGCGCAGATCGCTTATGTACTGGCGCATGAAATAGCTCATTACAAGCGAAAGCACGTACTCGAACGCTTCAAGCAAAAAACAGTCCTGAAAAACGCCAATTATTACGAATTGAGCACCTACAGCAAGGAACGCGAGTTGGAAGCAGATGCGGATGCCATTGAATTGTATAAAAATGCAGGATACGACGAAGCACTTATTGAACCTACTTTTGATGTACTGATGTATTCCTACCTGCCTTTTGACGAATTAAAAATCCCCGAGAACTTTTTTAACTCGAACGACTTTTACGTACCCTCTTTCAAATTCCCGAAAGAACCTTTCACGATAACTGCTGAAGAAAACTACAACGACAGCAAAAGTTCCCATCCGAACATTTCCAAACGCAAAAAACAAGTGATGGAGATTCTTGAAAAAGGAACCGGCTGGGAAGGAGGTCCCAATGTACTTAGTGCAGAGCGTTTTAACGACATCCGCACTATTGCCCGATTTGAATCTGTTCGAAACAGTATTTTGGCTTTAGACCTTACAAATGCCCTCTACTCTATTTTCGTTTTGGAAAAAGAGTTCCCTGCGTCGCAATACCTCACTACCATGAAGGCAAAAACATGGCTTGCATTGGCACAAACAAAAAATGCGGGAATGTCAAAACCTTTCGAATCAAAAATTCACAAAGAAGGAGAAATTGCAAGTCTTCACACGATGTTGAAGAAGATGGACAAACTCGAAGTTTCATCCATTGCACTCAGACACATTTACGATATACGTGCAGCAAACGCTTCCGATACGGAAATCCAGGCAATTTATGACCGGATGGTTGAAACGGCTGCAAATACGAAGCAATTGACATTGGAATCATTTTCCAAATACGACTATCACCAGGCGGTTCTGCGCAATAAATCCTACAACGATTCCATTGCTAAAATACCGGTAGATAGTCTGGCAAAAGCAGAAATGCTGAAAAAAGAATCCAAATACGATAAGATCAAGAAAAAACGGTCTGCAGATGGCAACATTGACGCCCAGGTTTTTGATTCTACTGCGTATTACCTCTATGGAATGAAGGATATTATGGCTGACAGCAGTTTTGTAAGATCATTCAAAGCTACTCAGGTTAAATCTGCAAACACTTCAGACAGCCCTGCGGATAAATCCAAATTAATCCCTGCCATTCCGGATTTGAAAACAAAATCCATTGCCATGGTGGATCCCGATGTGGAAATCCTGGAATCTTCTAAAAAAACCATCAACATTTCAGAATCCGTTAAAACCAATTCCACCGCCTTAATCCTGGAGGAAGCAGCAGATAACGGCTACAATATCAATACGGACAACGCACCGAGTGAACTGACCATTGAAGGGATTAATGCATTTATGTACCTGAAATCGGCATTGAGACAAACCGAAGGATATTCCAAAGTGAACTTTTTCCCGGTAGACTATACCGAATTGCAGAATATGTCCAAAAAGTACAATTCTGATGTGATCCTGATTCCAACCATTCTTTTCATCGACAACAAAAAAAGTAATCCGATGGAAATTGCAAGACCGGTTATCGGAACCTTCTATGTTCCGCCGATTGCATTGATTCTTTTAACAGGAAAATTATTGGACGCACAAAAAACATACATCAATTTTATAGGTGTGGACCTGAAAAACGGTCATGCCGATTATTCGGATGTTTACATGATCAGCGGCAAACCATCCAAAGTGCTCCTGGGATCCAAAATTTATGAAATTTTCAAATCGACTAACTAAAATCCTATGTTAAGAATTCTATTTATCCTGCTTGCAGTATCTTTCATCGGCACTGCAAATTCGATTGCGCAAACAGGCACATCGGATCCTGTATCGAAGAAAAAAAATAAAACCACCGGTTTTTACGGCAAACGTTTTGTCATGCAGCTGGGGGCAAGTGTCCATCACAATTCGATTTTGAAACTGGTAAGTTACCCGGAGCGAACGCTCAGAACAACAGCTTATTACAGCAATTACAGGAAACAAATTAAAAACGATAACTTCAACTATAGTTTCTATGGAAACTTAGGGATTGTTTTGAAAGAGCGTACCGCTTTGTCTTTGGACTTTAACTATTACTCCGGCAATATTTTCGTGCAAACCGTCAATCAGAAAACCACTTATGACGGCTATTATTATACCTCCAGCGGAGGATATGACGCACGTGTAAAATACACCACCCTGCGCATTATGCCGCGTATTGAAATCGGATCGAAAGGTTCCAATATGCCAACAGGACTCGTAAATGTATTGGGCTTGGGTGTAGAACTTTCCAAACTAAAATCAGGAAACTACAAAGCAATCTCTTCTTATGAATATTACCAGTATTCGGATTACGAATCTGATTCAGTTTCGATCAGCAACCAGAACCTGAAATTTAACGATGAATTTGCAATCAACCTGACCTTGATGTACGGTTTGGAATACCGTTTGGCACTTTCCAAAAACATTGCCTTGAATTTTGGCGGATATGTTCATATCAATATTCCGGTACAAGTTGCGCTTGATGATTTCATTGGCACCATTGATTTGGGCTATGGAGATTACGATGAAGAATACCGGATTCAATTGTCCAAGTACCGTTTTCAGAATTTATTCAGTTTCCGGACCGGCCTGGTGATCATGCTGTAAGGATTCATTTTCCAACCTTTTTGTTAAATAAGTATTCAATAAGTAAACAAACGTTACCATTCAAATAAAAAGCGATTTGGTAACCATGTAAAATTGTAATTTTAGAAAAAAATAAACTATGAAATTAAATTTACTCTTAGCTACTAGCTTAATTACAGGAGC
>CAMLDR010000098.1 GCA_946478775.1 uncultured Flavobacteriales bacterium | reverse complement strand
TATTTAACACACTTTAATTACCATGGTAATTAATAACATCGTATCTTTGTACCATGAAACGCCAATCATTTGTAAAAGGTATGTTAGGATTCGCAGCACTCGGTGGATTGACTTCGGTTGTGTCACTTGGAAAATTATTGAAAGAAGAGGATTACACCTACCCGGTATTGTTTATCGGTCATGGTTCTCCTATGAATGGAATTGAAGACACCCATTTTTCCAGGCAATGGAAAAGCGAAGTGACCCATTTACCCGACCCGAAAGCGGTGTTGGTGATCTCTGCTCACTGGTTAACGAAAGGAACATTTGTTACGGCTATGGAACATCCGCAAACCATTCATGATTTCGGTGGTTTCCCGGATGACCTGTTCGCTGTTCAATATCCAGCTCCCGGAAGTCCGGAATGGGCACAGCAAACCAAAGACCTGGTAAAAAGCACCACGGTCCACCTGGATCACGAATGGGGACTGGACCACGGTACCTGGACGGTTGTTCGCCACATGTACCCAAATGCAGACATTCCGGTCCTTCAACTTTCCATCGATTACAATAAACCGGCTGCATACCACTATGCCTTAGCACAGGAATTAAAAGAACTGCGCAAAAAAGGCGTTCTGATCATCGGAAGCGGAAATATCGTCCACAACCTTCGAATGGTAGCCTGGGATCAATTAAACACTCCCAATTATGGTTTTGACTGGGCTATTGAAGCAAATGAGACATTCAACAAACTGATCACAGACAGAAATCACCCTGTCTTGATCGATTATCAAAAACTGGGGCAATTTGCGCAGCTGGCTATCCCTACGCCGGACCATTATTATCCGTTGATTTACAGTTTGGGCCTGTCGGACTCCAGAGATGAGATTTCAATATTCAACAATGAATTGGTTGGAGGATCGTTGAATATGACCTCCGTTCGATTTGGGTAAAACAGAAACGTTGTGTACTTTTGGCTCATGTCAGTTAAAGGTCCAATTGGTGTTTTTGATTCCGGATACGGTGGTTTAACCGTCCTGAAGGAAATCAGAGAAAAACTACCTGAATATGATTTTCTGTATCTGGGAGACAATGCAAGAGCTCCATACGGTTCAAGAAGCTTCGACGTCATTTATCAATACACCTGGCAGGCTGTTCAGGCCTTGTTCGACAGGGATTGCTCCCTGGTGATTTTGGCCTGCAACACGGCATCTGCAAAAGCACTTCGCAGCATTCAGCGCTTAAAGCTTCCGGAATTATACCCGGATAAGCGCGTACTGGGTGTTATCAGACCAAGTACGGAAGAACTGGATAAACACACCAAAACAAAACATGTGGGCGTTCTGGGAACCGAGGGAACGATCCGATCAAACAGCTATCAGATCGAATTGGCAAAATTTGCTCCCGATTTAGTAGTCAACCAACATTCCTGCCCGATGTGGGTCCCACTTGTTGAGAACAATCAATTTGATACGCCCGGGGGAGTTTATTTCATCCAGAACGACTTGGTTTCCCTGATGCAGCAAGACCCCAAAATCGATACTATTTTACTGGCGTGTACGCACTACCCTATTTTGCAGGAACAATTGCAGCGTTTGCTTCCAGCGCATATTGAAGTATTGTCGCAGGGCAAGATCGTTGCGGAAAGCCTGGCTGATTATCTGACCCGGCACCCGGAAATGGACGCCAACTGCTTAAAAGGAGGATCGGTTCGCTACCTGACTACCGAAAGTGCAAAAGATTTCAGCGAAAAGGCGTCTTTATTGATGAATGATCAAATCGAAGCAGAACACTTAACCTTACATTAAACCGGAATCCTTGACTTTAGAAATAATCGGATATTTTTTAGCGCTCTTTGTAGGGATGGTAATCGGAACATTAGGTGGTGGCGGTTCTATTTTAGCAGTTCCTATTTTGGTCGTGTTCTTTCAACTGGAGCCACAAAATGCTACCGTTTATTCCCTGTTCATTGTAGGGGTAACTTCCTTGTTCGGCGCTATTAAACACTTTAATTCCAAACTCATCAATCCGAAGAACACCTTACTATTCGGTATTCCGGCGGTGATCAGTATTTCCCTTACACGTTTATTTGTGGTCCCTGCGCTTCCTCCGGTGATTCGCCTGGGAGAACACATTGTTTTTGAAAAGAACACGTTCATCATGATCCTCTTTGCGATCCTGATGATCCTTGCTTCTATTCCTATGATCCGGGGTCAGAAAGAACATCCGGCTACTAAGAAAAACAGACCCGCTATTTTGGTCATTTTCGGAGCTATCATTGGATTTATCAGCGGACTTGTCGGAGCAGGCGGCGGTTTCATGATCATCCCCTCCCTTTCCATCTTCATGAAAGTTCCCATTAAAAACGCCATTGCAACTTCCATCGTCATCATTGCCATTAATTCCCTCAGTGGTTTTACAGCAGAGTTATTTACCCCCAATCTAAAGCTAAACTGGGTCATTCTTCTTGGATTCACCTTAATCGCAACTGCCGGATTAATTGTTGGTCTGAAACTCAATCACAAATTAAATGCTGCCAAACTGAAAAAAGGGTTCGGCATATTTGTTCTCCTGATCGGAATTACGATACTGATTACCGAAATTATTTCCGGTCGCTAAAACAAACTGATATTCAAAGTGAACTTAGCAGTGATGTTATTTTCAACCTTCGGTGAAATCACTCCTCCCGCATAATGGTAGAAACCTCCGATCCCAAATCCGATTCTGCTAAGGATTATTAGGTTGTTTGCAAGCAATCCTGCTTCAGCATATCCTTTATCCAAGGAGTTGAAAGCAATGGAATGACGGCCGGCATCTTCTTTACTTCCATAACCAACGGCATGATGAATTGCAAATTGTGGTTTTGTCCATTTCACCTTCGTTTTAATCGCTTTAAAATCAAAGCGTGTAAACAAAGCCGCCATTTTGGAAGAATAATACGTAGAGGCGATCATGGTTTCGAATGAATTTGCGGCTGATAATTTCCACATTCCACCGGTACCCTGGCCAACCTGCTGCAATAATAAAGGCGCATCGCCTTCAACCACCGTTCCCATTAAAACATAAGTCAATTTACCAACTGCACGAACAGGCACAATTTGCTGAACGGCCCCGGTTAAACGCGTGTAGTCAATTTTAGCTGCCGTAACACCCGGAAGACTTTTGGTAATCTTAGCCGTAATGATCGGCCAGTCGGATCCTTTGGACACCCGTTTTGTTCCCAATGAAATGACTTTGTCACGAATTGCCCAGGTCAACTCCAAAGAGCTTTCCGCAATGTCATAACGATCAATGGTTCCCATCTCCGATTTCGTCCATTGGTACTGATAGCCATCTGTAAACTCGATGCGCTGGTAAGAACCTGATAGTCGGAATTTCATGCGCGGAAAAATGTATCCTGAGAAAGCAATTTCACCGATTCGCTGCTTGTCCATCTGACGGATATAAATATTCCGGTAGAAGGAATTCAATTGTGTTACAACCGGTTCGGAGGTCAAACCTGTTCCGCCCCTTTCGATGATGTCCTGCTGGTAGCGTGCTTCAAAATCCAGGAAATATTTTGGGATCAGTGTTACCTTTCCATAGCCTCCGTATTTCCACATTTTATCCTTGAAACCATAGGCAAAATAGCCGCCTACACGGAACCGATCCGACAACTTATCGCTTGTCTCCAATCCGATTCCCAAGCGGAACCCTTCGTAGTCTCTGAAGTTTACCAATCTCAAAATATCCGCCTGCAGGTATCCCAAAGGAATTTTTCCCTGCAAAAGCGATTGAAGTGTTTTTAATTTACCCTCCAGGTTCTCTTTTTCAGAAAGACTGTCCACAAACTCATACGTTCTTAAGTCTTTTGCATCCAGGTCGTATTTCCGTTTCTCATCCCAATGCGTGCTGTCTTTCTTATTTGCATCCCGCTCCGTTTCCACAAATACGGCATTGAATCGTTCATCTTTCATGTCTGCATTCAGCACCACGTGGTCAATGTATGTATTGCCCTTCCCCACCAGGTAAGCATCTTTGATCTTTGAAGAAAAGGATAGTCCCGGAGCAATGACTTCCGTTGACAGTTTGTAAGGGAACCATTTCTTTCCTTCCAGCAAAGCATATTCCTGGATAATGGTAGGATGAATACCTCCTTTATTCTCTGCAGGCTCGGCAACCACTTTTTCAACGGCATATCCTCTCGTATTGATATACAGTTTTCCTTTCATCCCTTCAAAATTCTTATCTCTTCTTGGCTGAAAACGAATCGTATAAGTGGTATCTCCGGGAGCAGTAATGGTGGTATCTTCCAGGATAAATAAGTACCTGCGAATAGAACCCAATGCAAGCGGATTCAGGTAAGATCTCCCGAAAATATCGAATTGATTGTCATAAAAATTGAAGGATTGCAATTCATTTGCGAAAGTGGAAAGCATGGGATCTGAAAAACCAGAAACGCGGTAAGCACTGATCACTTCTTTTTCTTTGAAAGGCGGTTTAAAATATTTAGTTGAAGTACTTTCCAGCAAAAAGATGTGTTGTTGATTGAAGAATTTTTTCAAATCAATCAGGTTGGTGTCTGCTGTTGTATCTGAAATTTGTCCCAATGCATCCTGATTGATCGTAAATACGAACTTATTGTAGCTATCGTATTTAAATGCCACATCGGATTTCGGATGGTTCTTCTTTCTATTCTCTATAGCCAATTCCATAATGCGTTCCGCCGGATTCACTCCCGGCAAAATGGTTACTTCTTCTATTTCACTTGCCTGCTCAGTCATGAAAACGATCATGTCGCCTGTAATGACAATGGTAGTATCACGAAAACTGGTCATTTTCAAAGTTACCCGCGTATTCCCCGGAGGATTTGTAAACCTTCCGTCCAAATCTGCCAAAAAAGGCTTTCCAACCTCGGGATAAACCTTCACAAACGGGATCGTTGCATGAGAAATACTCTCCTGGATCTGAACCTGTTGTGCGAAGAATGAATGGGATAATAGAAGGGCAAATAAGCTTAGTAAAATGGTTTTCATAAAAATCTTTGTCTTATTGGTAAGACAAACTAAGTCAAAAAAAGTTACAGTTACTCAAAAAAAGCGAGAAGTTTCGTTGGACTTCCGTAATTTCGTAAGGAAAGATGAGCACTTTTAAAGATCAGCGGAATATTATCAAATACCTTAACATTCAACGTGTTTGGAATATTGCCGTGCTTCGTTTTTCGTATAGTCTTGCACGGGTTTTTAAAATTCAGAAAAATTGGGGGAAGCCTTTTGCTTTAAGCATTGAACCAACCACGGCGTGCAATTTGGGTTGTCCGGCATGTCCGAGCGGTTTGAAAGCATTCAGCCGGCCAACCGGGAAAATTGATTTGGGATATCATCAAAACTGGCTTTCACAGGTTTCAGGCTCCGTTTTCTATATCAATTATTATTTCCAGGGTGAACCCTTTCTGCATCCGCAGTTCCTGGAATTGATCAAAGAAGCCAAACGCAGAAAGATCTATACAGCCACTTCTACGAACGCTCATTTTATTGACGAAAAAAAAGCGCAGGAAATTGTGGCATCGGGTCTCGACCGTTTGATTATTTCCATTGACGGGCTAACACAGGAAACCTATGAATCGTATCGCGTTCACGGAAAACTGGAAAAAGTAATTGCGGGTTCCAAAGCACTCGTTCAGGCCAAAAAAGAAGCCAACAGCTCAACTCCGCACCTGATCTTTCAATTTTTAGTGGTAAAAGCAAACGAGCACCAAATTTCAGAAGTGCAGGAACTGGCAACAGAAATCGGCATTGATGAAGTACGTTTTAAAACCGCCCAGGTTTATGATTACGAACACGGAAATGAATTGATTCCGGACAACGAAGCTTATTCCCGCTATGTGAAACAAAAGGATGGGACTTACCGTTTCAAATACAAAGGCGGGAACAGCTGCTGGAGAATGTGGTCATCCAGTGTACTGACCTGGGACGGGCAAGTGGTTCCCTGCTGTTTTGATAAGGATGCACATCATACATTAGGGAGTCTGCAGGAACAATCCTTTGAAACAATCTGGAAAAGTCCGGCTTACCGTTCATTCCGGAATTCGGTTTTGCAGGACCGCAGTTCCATAGAAATCTGCACTAATTGTTCGGAAGGTGCGAAAGTGTGGGTTGAGTAATTGAAAATGGAGAATGTAAAAGTGAAAAGAAGGAATTCTTCAAAACCTTTTCAATTCTCAATTTTACATTTTCAATTAATCCTATCTTTACAACTCAAAACAAATTAAGGTCATGTACGGAAAAATGAAACAATACCTTTCCGAGGAATTGAATGCAATTAAGGAAGGTGGAATATTTAAGAAAGAACGCATCATTACATCTCCGCAGGGGGCAAAAGTAAATGTTAGCTCGGGTGACGAAGTAGTTATCATGTGTGCGAATAATTATCTTGGACTTTCATCTCATCCTTCCGTAATTCAGGCTGCGAAAGATGCTTTGGACACACACGGATTCGGTATGTCATCTGTTCGTTTTATCTGTGGAACACAGGATATCCATAAAGAACTGGAAGCAAAAATCGCCAAATTCTACGGTACGGAGGACACTATTTTATATGCCGCAGCTTTTGACGCGAACGGAGGAGTTTTCGAACCCCTGTTCGGCGAAGAAGATGCCATCATTTCAGATGAATTAAACCATGCTTCTATCATCGACGGAATTCGTTTGTGCAAAGCACAGCGCTACCGTTACAAGCACTCCGACATGGCTGACCTGGAAGAACAATTGAAAAAAGCACAGGGACAGCGTCACCGGATCATTGTTACCGACGGCGTGTTCTCTATGGACGGAGATATTGCCAAAATGAACGAGATCTGTGATTTGGCCGACAAATACGATGCATTGGTAATGACAGACGAATGTCACAGTGCCGGATTTATCGGAAAAACAGGCCGCGGAGTTCCCGAATACCACAACTGCATGGATCGTGTAGACATCATTACAGGAACCTTGGGTAAAGCACTTGGCGGTGCAATGGGCGGTTACACAACCGGAAAAAAAGAAGTGATTGAAATGCTGCGTCAGCGTTCAAGACCTTATTTATTCTCGAACTCTTTGGCTCCTTCCATCGTTGGAGCATCCAATGCCGTATTTGACATCCTGGGAAGTTCAACCGAATTGCGCGATAAACTGGAGTCCAATACCAAATACTTCAAAGAGAAAATCATTGCCGCAGGATTCGATATCAAACCGGGAGATTCACCCATCGTTCCGATCATGTTGTATGATGCTGCTTTGTCTCAGCAGTTTGCCGATAAATTATTGCAGGAAGGCGTTTACGCAATCGGATTCTTCTACCCTGTTGTTGCAAAAGGAGCAGCGCGCATCCGCACACAAATTTCTGCAGCTCACAGCATTGCGGACCTGGACAAGGCCATTGCTGCCTTTATCAAAGTTGGAAAAGAATTGAATGTGATCAAATAATGTTTCAGTAAATTGAATGGATAATTGCAGGGATGTCCCGTATGTACGGAACGTCCCTGTGTCATTTAACGGGATTCAAATCTCCGCAAAAAAAACCATTGGTTCAATGGAATAAAAACTATCTTTGTGCGCTAAAATTCTAATGCAATCGGGTTTGTATTAGTCCTTCAACAATTAACAAAGAAAATCTATGACAAGGTCTTTACTTGTTTTATTTTGTGCGGTATTCACGCTTTCTGCTTTTGGGCAGATCAAACGCGATGTTTCCGGTTACTACCAGGACTACAGAACAAAAGGACCTTCCGAAGAAGTTCCGGTTCAATTGGTCAACAGGGAAACAGGTAAAACCTATACTGCCATTACAGATGAGGACGGTAAATTCTTCTTCAAAGATGTAGCCTTGCTAAAGGGTGCGGATACTACGCTTTTTGAACTTTCCGTTGCGAACAAAAAATACAAACAGGAAACATTCCTGATCAAGATCGATGCGGATCATACCGGTGAATATAAAATGGACCGAAAGAACCCTTTCAAAACCTCTACAAAAGTTACGTGGATGTTTGACTGGGGGACCTGGAACGGAAAAGAAAATTACTGGTCACATTTCACTGCAAAAGCAGTGTTGGTGATTTATGGATTTTGCCTGGTCTTAGTATTCATTTACTCGGTATTGCAGCTTTCATTGTCTATTGCATACGCAAGAAGCAAAAAACGCAAATCACAGGAAGTAAAACCGGTTTACAATCCGGAAACAGCCTTGACCGTTACTGTTCAGCTCCCGATGTACAACGAAATGTATGTTGCTGACAGAATCATTGAAGCGGCGGCTGCATTTGATTACCCAAGAGACAAATTCGACATCCAGGTACTGGATGATTCCACAGATGAAACGAAAGACCTGATTGCTAAAAAAGTAGCTGAAGTAGCTGCTCGAGGAATCCGGATCGAACACATACACCGCACAGACAGAACGGGATATAAAGCCGGAGCTTTGGATTCTGCAATGAACAAAGTACAGGGCGAGTTTATTGCCATCTTTGATGCGGATTTCGTGCCGGAAAGTGATTGGCTGCAAAGAACCATGCCTTATTTCGAAACCGATGACAATATTGGTGTGGTTCAAACACGCTGGGGACATTTAAATAAAAACTATTCTTTATTGACAGAATTACAGGCATTCGGTCTGAACGGACATTTTGCTGCAGAGCAGGGAGGTCGTAATGCTGCAGGACATTTCATCAACTTTAACGGTACTGGCGGTATCTGGCGCAAAAAATGCATCGAAAGTGCAGGTGGTTGGGAACACGATACCCTAACAGAAGATTTGGATTTGAGTTACCGTGCCCAGTTGAGAGGATGGCGATTCAAGTACCTGGAAGATGTGGTTGCCCCTGCTGAATTACCGATTACCATGTCGGCATTGAAAGCACAGCAGCACCGCTGGATGAAAGGTGGAGCAGAATGTTTTGTGAAAATGTGGAAAACGATCCTGACGTTTAAGAACGTAAGACTTTCCAATCGTATTCACGGAATGGCGCATTTGTTCAATTCATCTGTGTTCATGTTCATTTTACTCATGTCTTTATTGAGTTTGGTAGTACTGCAGATCAAAGACAGTTTCTCTGATTTGAATTTCGTGATCCAGTATGGTTCCGTATTTATCCTGAGTACTGTTTTCCTGATGTATTATTACTGGTTGGCATACCGGGACAAAACAGACAACCTGTTTACTTCGTTTTTCCGCTTCCTTGGAAGATTCTTACTATTCCTTACGGTCTCTCTGGGGCTTTCCCTGGCGAATACAATCGCAGTATTGGAAGGATTTATGGGAATCAAGAGTTCCTTCGTTAGAACGCCTAAATTCAACGTCAGCAAGAAAAACGAGTTCAAAGGAAACAAATACGATAAGAAAAGTATCTCTTTGATCACAATCGGAGAAGGAATCTTAATGTGTGTATTCGGATTTACGGTTGTAAACAGAGCTATTTATGGTGATTTAGGAATGGTTCCTTTCCATTTGATGCTGACTATCGGTTACGCAATTGTATTCTTTAATTCATTGAAAGAATTGAGACGAGGATAAATCAATTAAACTAATTTGAGAACCTTGTGGGCACGCGATTAATCGCGTGCCCACTTTTTTTGAAACAACCTTTTTCTACTGAATAAACTTATAATTCTCAATCCACGTGGAATCTGTTACATCATATAACAGCTTCCAGAAATTCGTATCTACAATATAATCGAAATCCAGCTGTTTGATGTGATACCTTTTTGCCAGGTACTCTTCCTGTTTCAGGCTTGGCCTGGTGCGATTCAAACTCCAACCGGCTTCATTTCTCCCATGGTAGGGCCAGTCTGAAAAACGGATCTTCCACAAACTGTCGAGTGCAGGACAATAGCCCATTTCAACGCGGATCGTATCGTTCACAAAAACGCCGCCAATGATCTTATTTTGTCTGAAATAATCAATCTTACCCGGATTGAAAGGACTGGGCCAATACCCGCTCAAAACCTTGATGAATTCGTCTCTACTGGTGAAAGACCTTTTTGCCCGGAGAATTCCGTCGTCGGAGTACCTCATAGCCACAAAACTCACTACGCTTGAATTTGCCCCTGTGGATATCTTTGCACCAAAAACAATTCGATAAGAAGGCTGTTTCACTTTAGAAAATGAAAACGAGCACAAAAGCAGTAAAATCAATACGCAGTATTTCACAATTCTTTAAACGGAGATTCGATCGATTTTGTTTCGGATCGGTTAAACTATTTCAGTATAACAGAATGAGAGCGAAAATGAAATGAGCAAGGGCAGAATAATATAGAGCGCAAAGGATGTCATCAAACACTAGTTCAATTACGTCTCATTCCGTCTTTAGTCGAAGCGGATCACTTTTGTTGGAGTAACCAGGGCATTCAGACGGATGTCGGTTGGCAGTACATCTTCGATCTTTGCTTCCGGATCAAAATAGTGTAATCCGACAAAGATGCAATTCGGAGCACATTTACGCAGGAAACGATCGTAGAAACCTTTTCCATAACCTACTCTGTTTCCTTTCACATCAGCAGCCAAAAGGGGCACAAACACCAAATCAAAGCGGTCAGCAGCGATGACTTTTCCTTTCTTTGGTTCCGGGATTCCTTTCTGGTTGACTTCCAGTTGATCTGTTGATTCGAACAGGTAATGGCGCATTTCCATACTCTCAAAATTTGACTTCGGAATAGCCACGGAAGCGCCAATACCGATGGCCCTTTCCAGAAGCAGGTAGGTATTTACCTCGCGCTGTCTTTCAATGGGAAGAAATAAAGAAATTGTTTTTTCAGAAAGTTGAAAATGGGTCAATGTTTGTTCAACAATTGTTTCCGAGAGCCGTTCAATCTCGCCGGGAGAAAGTTGAAGCCTCATTTCCTTATACTTTTGACGCAAATCTGCTTTTGTCATACCTACTCTTTTGGACCAATACTTAATACCCGATAAATGATCTGTTTTCAGGGAATTTTGCTTCTGTACTTGTGAATGCTTATTCCTCAGTTACCTGAACTAATAAACTCACGTTCAATAATCCATGCAATTTCCCGGCTAAATTAATTGAAAGACAGTAATTAAACAAAAGTGAACCGAATATATCTCCAAACTGTTTTTTTAACAAAAAAACCTCCCAAGCTTTGGTGGAAGCTTTCATAAGTAATTATATTTACGCTGTGTTTAAACGATTGCATTTAATTTCTCTTATTTGTCTCATGGCGCTCACCAGCAACATCGTTGGGAATTTCGTGTGGACTTACCTGGAGGACAGGCAATCCATCACGCTTTCCGAAGAAGACGACAGCGAAGAACGTGATTCAGACACAGATGAAAACAAAAGCGGAGGCAGCAAAAGAGGGATCAATCTCCTGGAAGAAGAACTTCACCTGGCAGAGCACCCTTATCTTTCAAACTTGGAGATTGATTTCAACTTAATGACGAAAAGCAGTTTTTCTGCCATCATCGATAAACCGATTGGTTCCGAAAAGCCACCACTCGATAATCCTCCCGAAATTGGATATAAATTCAGCTAACATTAGTTACTAGTTTATTCATTATCCAATTTTTCATGAAGAATTTATTCAAGACTTGGAAGCAGGATGTTCCTGCCGGACTCGTTGTATTTTTAGTCGCAGTTCCACTCTGTTTGGGAATTGCTTTAGCATCTGAGGCTCCTGCATTTTCAGGTTTGATCGCCGGGATTATCGGTGGAGTTATCGTTGGTTTTATTTCCGGTTCAGCTATCGGAGTTTCAGGACCTGCCGCCGGACTTGCCGCAATAGTAGCAGCCGCTATTACCGATTTGGGATCTTTTGAGATCTTCCTTTCAGCAGTGGTGATTGCAGGAGTGATTCAAATCATTCTCGGATTAGTAAGGGCCGGTTTCATTTCCTATTATTTCCCGAATGTGGTGATCAAAGGAATGCTTGCAGCAATCGGATTACTCATTATTTTCAAACAGATTCCACATGCAGTAGGGTACGATGCCGATTTTGAAGGGGACGAATCCTTCTTCCAGAAAGATGGACACAATACCTTTTCCGAATTGTTTTACAGTTTTAATTACATTACCGTTCCGGCCCTTGTGATTTGTGTTGTTTCTATCGGAGTGCTTATTCTTTGGGACAGCAAAAGTATTCAGAAAACGTTCCTGAAATTTGTTCCCGGACCACTCATTGTGGTAGTGATCGGAATCATTGCAACTATTTCCCTGCAGCACACTTCCTGGAATTTAATCCCGAAACACCGGGTGGATTTGGGAATTACCGGCAAACCGTTCAAAGAACTCTTCACCTTTCCTGATTTCAGTCAGTGGGCGAATTACAAACTCTATCTTACAGCTGCTACGATAGCAATTGTAGCCAGTTTGGAAACCCTCTTAAGTGTGGATGCATCGGATAAGCTGGACGTTAAAAAAAGGATTACTCCCGGAAACAGGGAATTGCTTGCACAGGGTATTGCTAATATGACTTCCGGATTGATCGGCGGACTTCCTGTCACCCAGGTAGTGGTACGGACATCTGCAAACGTCAATGCCGGAGGAACCAATAAACTGGCTGCCATTATTCATGGACTGCTTATAGCGGTTACCGTTTTCTCCATTCCGCAGGTGTTTAGTTTGATCCCCTACGCATCACTTGCGGCAATTTTGATCATGGTCGGATTCAAACTGGCAAAACCTGCTTTGTTTAAAAAAGTTTTTAAGGAAGGCTGGCTTCAGTTCATTCCTTTCATGGCAACGATTATCGGAATCCTTTTTACAGACTTGCTGATCGGGATATCAATTGGATTGGGAGTTTCATTCTTAGTGATCCTCTATTACAATTTTAAATTATCTCATTACCTTTCCGTCCAAAATGAGGTGTACCATATCCGATTGACTGAACATATGACGTTCCTGAATAAAGCTTCATTAATTGAGACTTTACTGAAGATCCCGAACAATGCAAAAGTGATCATAGATCAAACCGAAGCCAAATTTGTGGCAAACGACATTCTTGAATCTATCGAAGATTTTAAAATTCGTGCAATAGACAAAAACATAGAAATTGAAATTATAACACCAAAAGAAACAGAAGATGAAAGAAATATTTGAAGGAAATAAAGCATGGGTCGAATCGACATTGGCAAAAGACCCCGAATTTTTTAATAACTTATCACAAGGTCAAACACCGGAATACTTGTGGATAGGTTGTTCAGACAGCCGCGTACCGGCAAATGAGATCGTAAACCTTCCTCCGGGAAGTATTTTCGTTCAGCGTAACATTGCAAACCAGGTGATCAACTCGGACATGAACCTTTTAAGCGTGGTTTACTATGCCGTAAAATACCTGAAAGTAAAACACATTTTGATCGTGGGCCATTACGGTTGTGGTGGTGTTGCTGCAGCAATGAGCAACAACAGCTTCGGATTCCTTGATAACTGGCTGGTAAGCATCAAAAATGTCTACTTAAAAAATCAGACAGAACTGGAAAATATAGCCGATATGGAAGAAAGAACAAACCGCCTGGTGGAACTGAACGCCATTCAGCAATCGGTTAATATGGCTAAGATTTCTTTCATCCAGGAAGAGTGGCAACAGGGAAATCCGCTGGAGATCCACGCATTGGTTTACAGCCTGAAAGACGGGGTGCTGCGAGATATGGGAACTTCTATCAGTAAAGCAACAGATTTGAAGCCTGTATTCCAGTTTTACCAGTTTTAAATATGGTTGAGGAAACAATCAGCCAACTGGAAGAACTCTTTGAACCCTTTCGTCATGCAAAACGCGGGCAAACCGCCAGTGCATATATGCGAGACCAGTTTCCATTCATTGGAATGAAAACGGACATTCGAAGAGCGGCTCAAAAAAGCTGGGTTGATTCCCTCAAAACAATTGAAGACAGAAAACTCAGGTGGTCTATTATTCGCGCTCTTTGGGAAAAAGAAGAGCGCGATTACCACCATACGGCAATTGATTACCTCAATTCGTGGCCAAAGAAATTCTATTCAGAAGAAGATGCGGCAGAATTGGAATGGCTCCTGGATCAAAAATCCTGGTGGGACAGTGTTGACTCCATTGCTTCGAACTATTTGGGCAAATGGGCACTCCTGTTTCCTGAAAAAGCCAGGGAAACATTCGAAAAATGGCGTTATCACGAATCCTTTTGGCTGCAGCGTTCCTGCCTGATTTACCAATTAAAATACAAAGACCAGGTTGACAGTGCTTACCTGGAAAACCTCATTCAGCAACTAAACGGGAACAACGAATTCTTTATTCAGAAAGCCATTGGCTGGTCCTTGAGACAATTATCCAAATACAAACCCGAAGAAGTAATCCGGATCCTTGGGAATAATCCCATTAAAGGATTGGCTTTGAGGGAAGCGAGTAAATACCTTAGATAATTAAGTAATTCTATCCCGATAGCTATCGGGATAGAATTACTTAATTATCAAAACAATTCGGAATTAGCCATTAGAAATTCGTAATTACTTTGTTACTTTTCCAAAACACTTCATTACCTATGAAAACTCCGAACTTTGTTTAAGAAAAAAACACATACTGCATTCAACGAAGCTCAGCAAATCGAACTTGCTCAAAAAGACCACAGGCATTTCGGACCGCTTTATGAGCGCTATTTTGAACAGATATTCCGGTTTATTTTTAAACGGCTTGGAGGAAATGAGGAAGTAGCAGGTGATTTGGTACAGCAATGTTTCATCAAGGCAATGGCCAACATTACCAAATACGAGGACCGCGGACTTCCGTTCAGCGCCTGGCTTTACCGCATTGCCCAAAACGAAGTAAATATGTTCTTCCGTTCTGAAAAAAAGAACTATTCCGTTGAAATCAATGACCGTCAGCTCTATTCCATTTTGGAAGAAAGCGGCGAGAGTTCCATTCGACAAGAAGATTTAGACCAACTGATTGAAATAATCAATAACTTAGATGACACCCAAACGGATTTAATAGAATTACGATTTTTCCAGGAACTCAGTTTCAAAGAAATTGCCGATATCTATCATATTAGCGAAGCAAATGCTAAAATGAGAATTTACAGGCTGCTGGAGAAGATCAATACAAACTGGAAACGCGAATCATGAGAAAATTTCAAAGAATATCGAACGAAAAATCACAAGAACCCACCAAGGAACAACTGGTGCGTTACAAAGATTTTGCCTCGCTTTCTCATAAATATGAGCGTTTGGCAAAGCGTCCGAAACGGCCCTTGTACAAAGATCCCAAGCTGTTCCTGCTCCTGCTGATCATTGGATTGATGTTCCTGCTTGTATTCCTGGAATCTTAAAACCCTTCAATATCCAATTCACGCATTGCAACAAAGGATTTCAGCACACGTTCACCAATTCCCGGAACATCTACATGAACTAAGTACACACCGGATGCTACCGGAATTCCTGCGCGGTTTGCAAGTGTCCAATCCATATAAGTCAGCGGGTTATCCTTCTTGAACTGATTGACCATTTTACCCGACATCGTATAAATAGTGACGGTACAAACTTCCGGCAGGTTCACGATCTTGATCCGCTTATCTACTTTATTCCGCTCATACTCCGAATAAGCGTAATAGGGATTCGGAACCAGATTGATCAGGTCGAGAGCAGAAGCGAGCACATTTCGATCGGAAATGGTTGTTTGCAGATCGTTCATTGACCAGGAATACATCGGTCTTCCTCCGTTCTCTC
>CAMLDR010000097.1 GCA_946478775.1 uncultured Flavobacteriales bacterium | reverse complement strand
GACTGCGGAAATTGAAAATGCAATCAATACGAATAAATTGGTGATTGAATCGGCAGTGGTTGGTTATCCGCATCCGGTGAAAGGTCAGTCAATCTATGCTTTTGTAGTTTGTGAGCACGAGGTTCCGGGAGAAAACCAGGATCAGGCAAGGGGTGAGATCGTCGAGTCTGTTGTTGCAGAGATTGGTAAAATCGCCATTCCGGAGAAAATCCAGTTTGTTACAGGCTTGCCGAAAACACGTTCCGGAAAGATCATGCGGCGTATCCTGCGTAAAATTGCAGAAGGGGATGTAACAAGTTTGGGAGATACTTCTACCTTGTTGGATCCTTTGGTGGTCGATGAGATCGTGGAGAACGCTTTGTAAGCAGAACTAAATAAAATCGGGAATCCCGATCTGCTGCGGTGGGTCGGGATTTTATCTTAAATCATAGAATAACCAGTAGGGGCGTAAAATTTTACGCCCCTACTGGTTTAGATAAAAAAACGCCTTCCACCGAAGCGAGAAAGCGTTTTTCTTTGGTTAAATATGCTGATTAACTATTCGTCGTCATATTCACCTTTCAAAGCGTACACCCCGAAAATAGCCAATCCTAAAACAATTAGCGGAGTTAGAATAAAGAGAATGATGATCCCGAATACTAAGTCGTCCTGACTTCCTGTTGAGAATTTGGGAATTCCAAATTGAACAATGCAGAAGTATGCTGAGAGAGCGGCTAGTAAAAGCCATACAACTCCTAAAATTCGTTTAAAAATATTCATAGTGTATTTTTTTAATGAGTATACTATTTTGCATTAACCGGTTACTTGTTCCGGTTTTTTATCCTTCACATAAATCAATCCGATGAGGAAGCTGACTCCAGCTATGATGATCGGGTACCACAAACCGTCGAGATAGAACTCTGCATTGCCTACTTCTTTTGATTGGGTAACCAGGTAAGTTGAAATGGCAGGTAGAAGTCCGCCGAAGATTCCGTTTCCGATATGATAAGGTAAGGACATGGAAGTGTATCGGATCTGAACCGGGAACATTTCTACCAGGAACGCGGCAATCGGACCATAAACCATCGTTACGAAGATGACTTGTATGAAAACAAGGAAGGTCAGGAACCATTTGTCCGAACTTGGAATGGTGATAGCGGTTTTAGTATCAATGCGTGGTTTTCCTGCTGCTACAATTACTTTCCCGGATTCGTCCAGGTGAACCGTTTTCTTTTGGTTCCAAACAGTTCCGTCAGAATAATTAGTTGTTGTAGCATAGAGTGAATCCGTCCCGTCAGCCACAAGGGTTGCAGATGCGTCAGTTTTTGATGAAACGATCAGTTCTTTCTTGTTGTCCACATTGGTCCGTTCGTACATCAAACGGTAGATCGGTCGATAGCAGATGATGGCCAAAAGCATCCCGGCTAGCATGATCTTCTTGCGTCCTATTTTATCCGACATCCAGCCGAAGACGACGAAGAAAGGTGTGCCTATTAACAGTGCAACTCCCATGAGCGTATCGACCTGTTGTGCATCGATGCTCATGACCGTTTTGAGAAAACTCATCGCGTAGAATTGTCCGGTGTACCAAACCACACCTTGTCCCATGGCAACACCAAATAAGGCTAGCAGTACGAACTTGAAATTCAATTTATTTCCGAAGCTTTCTTTCAGCGGATTTTTGGAGATTTTCCCTTCTGTTTTTGCCTTTTCAAATTCAGGGGATTCGTGCATTTTCTTGCGGATGAGGTAAGAAACCAACACCATTAGAATGGAAACCCAAAATGGAACTCGCCATCCCCAGGTATCGAATTGCTCTTCGCTTAAAAGCCCTCGGGTTAACAAGATCACCATTAAGGAAACGAATAGTCCGAAAGTGGCAGTTGTCTGAATCCAGGAAGTCCAGTATCCGCGCTGATTACTTGGTGAATGTTCGGCTACGTAAGTTGCAGCTCCTCCGTATTCCCCTCCCAGCGCAAGGCCTTGAAGCAGGCGGAGTACTAAGATGAGAATGGGAGCGAACACTCCAATGCTTTCGTAGGAGGGGACGCAGCCTATTAAAAAAGTCGCTCCACCCATTAAAAGGAGGGTTACCATAAAGGTGTATTTCCTTCCGATCAAATCACCTAAACGTCCGAAGAACAATGCTCCGAATGGCCTTACAACAAAACCAGCTGCGAAAGTTGCCAAAGTGGATAGAAATGCTGCTACCGGATTATCTGCGGGGAAAAATTTGGTAGAGATAACCACTGCAAGGCTTCCGAATATGTAGAAGTCGTACCACTCAATGAGAGTTCCGACAGAGGAAGCGGAAATGACTTTCCAGATTCCTTTAGTAGATGTATTGTTACTCATGTTTGTTCGAATTACGGTTTAATAAGTTCGTAGCTAAAACAACCGTCGAGTTCCGGAAGCTCTTGGTTGTTTTCGTTTTACCAATATTCCGTAATTCAAACTAAAGTATAAAAAGAGTTATATATTTTTGTAAATAGTATAGTTAATCTCGAAAACGCTCCCATTTAATGAGCATAAACTTGTCTCCAAGTTCGGTGATGATCATTCCTGCACCGGTCAAAAATTCTTTATTTTTTAATTGCTCGACCAATTCCTGGTGAGTAATGATGCGGTAGGTGGGGTGGTACATCCCGTCGTTTAAGCGCTTGATTTTGTAGTGTCTTACCCAGTTGGAAACGGTGACGTGAGAAACTCCGATAATGCGTTCGATTTCCCGGTAACTCAATCCTTCCAGGTATAATTGAAGTGCTTTGGTGATGTAGTAATCATCGATTTTCTTTCCGATCTTATCAACCGTGAAGTTGTAAGCACATTGTTTGCAAGTGTAGCGTTGACGGTTGTTTACAATGCCGCTTTTGATGATTTTAGGACTTCGGCACTTCGGGCAGCTTTCAATTTTCATCGGATACTATTTTATTTTTGCATAAATATAGTATTTTAGCGATATGATAACAAGTTCGTTAAAATAAAACGAGTTACGCGGAAGAATAGGAAACGATTTAGACCTTTGGGCTGTTTCAGCAAAACAGCAATAAATCTCCCGGAACTGCCCTTTAATCCTGGGCTAATCCCGCACCTGCGGGATCCGTATTTTTTCGTTAGTTGGACTTAAGGTTTTCAGAATGTGAGATCAGAAGGTATTTTTCAACCAGGTCCTCATTCGCTTTGAAAAATTTCCCGTTGGAAAGTTCGAATAACTCTCCATTACTAATAATACTGTCTTTTGTTCCATCGGTTTTTCGAATCATGATTTTAAGAGATTTCTGATATTTCCAGATTCCTTCCGCATAAGAAGCATTTCCGATGATTTGAACAAATTCCCGATAATAGGCTATTGGAATAGTATCCGTTGATGTAAATAACCGAATCTCAGAAATGGAATCATATGGAATATAGTCGCTTAGCATGATTTGGCTGTATTGCCTTTCAATAAATCTTTGTTTTTCGTTGAGAAAGAAAGGAATGGAGATCGCAATTCCCAAAATAGTAACAATCAGGCCGTAGATTAGTGGTTTTTTGCTGGAAATCAGCAATCTGAAGATGATGTAATTGATCACCAGTCCAAGGGAAGAAAGAAGAATAGCTGTTTTTAGCAGGCTTTGGGCAACATGATTTGCAGTTTCAATAGCTTTCAATCCATGACGACCATTAATCATTCCGTATTCAAAAAATGGAAAGATAATCAGTAGGTAAATGAAGCCGGAATTCAGGAGGATAAGGAGTGCTATTCCGATTTTTTCTTTCATGACAATATCCGATAATGTTATGTTTGAATGTAAATTAGGCCGATTGTCAAAAGACTTATGATCAAACAAAGGGGAGAGTAGTATTTTGTATCGTTCTTACTAAACTTTGTGTGTTTGTATTTTTTGAAAAAGCCAACATAGTTGAATTCTCCGATTGCCCGAATACCGAAAATTCCTGCAATGATCCATAAACCGGATTTTTCCAACCAGCCCGGAAGGATAAAATGAATCACATCAATAATGATCAATGGGAACAAGCCAAATGCCAACAGTCCGAAAGCGACAATCAACGTGGCGATAATTCCGGGATTCATCACAGGGTGTGATTCATCTTTTGTTGGGATTACGGCTCCGGAACCCCATTTTCCGCCGAAAGCCCAGTAAAAATGGATTCCGGAAAGAAAAAGAAAGATCATAAATAAGGTACTCGCTATAATTACTGCCATATAATTCGGAATAATACAACGAAACTAATGAGATTTTCTGAGAAAGGTCCGTTTGAGTACTTTCAAAAGCAGACGCACGAGAAAACTCGTGACCAGGTAATTGATCCCGATGTTGAGAATGAAAAGATAGCCCAATAACCAATTGTACTCAGACGAAAAAGAAAGATTGGTATTTTCCAGTACCGTGAAAATCGGGAAACTATAAAAATGGAATAAGACTGTGCCGAATTCAGCAGCAGGACTTCCGCCATAGTATTCATCGCATGTAATCAGTAGCGAAAAGAACGAAAAAATGAACCCGATTACATAAATGATTGAAAAGATGAGGTTTGGAGTAGAAAACAGATAAGAACGTTTTTTCATTCGGTTTTTGAATCGCTTTTTAATGAAAACGAAACAGACCAGAATAAATTGTTTCAATTAAAAAGGGAGCTCATTGAACCCCCTGTTTTTTTATCCTCGTCTTCTTTCCAGCAAAATCATCATCATCAGCGAAAGCACAATGCATTCATCTTCACTTGCGTTGTGTGTTGGTCCGATCTTTTCCAAAGTAAATTTTCGTCCGAACATCGAAGCATTTTTCTTCAGACGCATCACTTTTGATCCGTCGGGTCTTCCTACAATGTATTTCGGATTGAAAACATAACCTGTAAACATTCCCAAAACAGGAATTTCGCTAAACAAGGTGTCAAAAACCTTTGTCCAGGCATTTTCCTCCATAATATGGAAAGCCAAATGTTCGTTTTGATCGAATACGTCGTAACGTGCTTTCCAGATCGAAGCCCAGCCTTTGCGCGCCACGCGTCCCTTTTCAATCCCGTTCTTATCGGTGAAAACATAGGCTGCGGAAAAATCGATCCACTTATTAGCTTTGATAGTGAATTCCAGCTTCGTTTTCTTCGTGTCTGTAAATACCTGGATCTCATCGATGAATTTGAACATTTTCTGCCGGACATAAGCCAGGGTTGCTGAGTTCGCATCTTCGATCACGAAATCGTTAGCCAATGTCCCGATCTTGAAAGTAAACTTCAAAGGATAGTTTAATTCACTAAGGTCTACGTTCTTCTGAGAAAAAAAGCTCATGTTATCTAATACTTCACTCATAATCTATTTTGATTTGGATTTATAATTTTTCTCATAGGTACCGATCCATTCTTCCGGGCTTACTTTTGAGACCAGCCGGCCAATGAGTTCGAAAGGAATTTGGTCGGGTTTCTTGAAGCGCATACAGCTTTTTCCCATATCTAATTTGGTCTTGCTTACTTGGGCATATTCTTCCAGGAACCAGTTCAATAAATCGGGATCTGCGTATATGCCCATGTGGTAGAAAGCGATAAAATTCTTTTGTGAGGCAAAACTCATGAATGGCAAAGGTAATTTCGGATCGCAGTGATATCCTGCCGGGTACAGGGAATGCGGTACTGCATAACCAATCATTCCATAGCCGATTCCTTCACTAAATCCTGTAGGGAGATTGTCCAGGATTGTTTTCCTTAATTTCTTCATTGCCTCCTGCCGATCTTCCGGACAATTTGCAATGATTTGTTCCGGTGTTGTTCCTTCTGCTTTCATGATTCCCGAAGATACCAAAAAGATTCAAACCCGTATTCTGTAAATTTCCACCTTCTGTTTCTCATAGCAATTCCTCTGCTTTTATCAGTAAGTATGAATTTAGGAGAAAACCAAGTTAGTCCGTTGTAAAATTTGTGAAAATAGACCTGCCATAAATACAAACGACCGATTCAGCATTGAATCGGTCGCTTGATATGAAAAGCTTAAAGCGCCTTATTCGATAATGATCTTATGGGTTGAAAGAACTTTTCCTTCCTGTGTCACTGTGAGCAGGTAAAAACCGTTTTGGAATTCACGAACATCAATGGAAGTATAAGATAATCCCTTTTCAACGCTTTGATTGCTGTCAAAGACTTTTTGACCGTTCAAAGTAGAAAGTGTCAGTTGATAAACCGATTCGCTTTTGGATGAAAGAACTACGTTCAGGTTGTTTTCAGCAGGATTTGGAAATGCTTTTACCAATTCCAGGTCGTTCATGAATTGCTGTTCAATTAACAGGGTGTTTGATGTGGCGTTTGTTCCGTTGTTGCGAACCAATCTCACACGATAGTAAGCAGATCCGCTGATTGGCTGCAAATCTTCGAACTGGTAGGTTAAAGCATCAATACTTAGGCCCTGAGCATCCATTTCTCCTATTGCGGTGAATTCGTTGCCGTTTTCACTGCGTTCGATGAGGTATTTGTCGACATTGAATTCTCCGGAACTCGTCCATTGCAACGAATTGAACCCGGATTCGTTTTTACCTGTCAGGTTCATGGTTTCTGCACCGAGCGGTGAACAACTGACAACTGCTGTCCCACCGAAAGATAGTGGAATAGTCGTAGTGGCAGATGAGAAATTAGACAAGCAAATCAAATATTGGGTGTAAGTTCCTGCTGCAACAGGGGCCTCCCAATTGGTCATGGAAGTTGCTCCTGCAGGGAGAGTGCTTGCAAGACCGGTAAACTGTTCGCATGAACCATTGTAATTGCAACGGATCGGAGCCTGAGTTCCAGCCTGAATAGCTGCACATGTTGTGGGGCTGTAATCCCACATGGCCCAATCCAGGCAGTTAAATGTTCCGGAATTCGGGGTTCCCAATTCAAAAGTTAGTGATCCTCCTGTTAGTACGTTCACGACCATCCAGGTACTGTTTAGTTCTTCAGATAATAAACATCCCGGGTTGGTACTTCCGTTCACATTGATGTCCGGGTTCGCTGCACAGGTTCCGGCAATGCAAATTTCATCAATCGCGCCATATCCGTTGGGGTCAATAGCAAAAGAAGCATTGGAACAAACACTTGCTGCAACTACACAGTCTCCTGCTACTGTTGGTCCTCCAGCCGGACATGTCAATGAAAAAGTGATTCCGGAAGCGGCTGTAGAAGTGGCATCCATTACAAAGAAATAAGTAGTTCCTGCTGTAAGGGCAATTGATCCGACCGATCCGGGTACGGTAGCAATTCCGCCACAGTTCCAGCCTGTTCCGGAGCACCCGCCTGAAGCAAGTTTCCATCCAATTACATAGCCTCCACCAGTAACCGAAGTTACATTGAAAGAGTAATTTCCTGTAGCAGTAGCTGTGTAACTGTAAACTTGTTCCAGACCCGGAGTAGCAGTTGCACAAAGTGTTGAGATAAAAGAGGAGGCTCCTGTAGTTGTGAGCGTAAATGCCTGTCCGCATCCTGAGATCGGAGAAGGTGATGCGCACGGGCCGGTTGCACAGGAATTACAAGTTATAATGGTGGTTATACAATTCGAGCCAGTACCACATCCTACGCAATTCGCATTGATATTGATGTAATATGTTCCGGAACTTGGTGCTGTAAATGTAACTGATCCTAATGCGAAAGCAACCACGGGACCATTGGATGATCCTGTATGAACAGTAATGCATCGTAAGTTTCCATTGGAGTTAACTGAAGAAGTGATAGTATACGAGTTACCGGCTATTACATTGGTAACTTCATTGTATTCTCCAGCATAATTGCAGGTAGTAATAGTAGTTGGTGTGGCATTTGTTGGTGCTGTTGCTGAGGCAAAAAATGTTCCGCCACTGCATTGACTATAAAGATTCGCGCATACCATGAAGATCATAGCGAAACAAAGGAGTACGTTTCTTTTCATATTTGTAATTTTAATCAACGATGATATAAGCTGTTGTGCCTAATATTTCCTGTTTTTTTTCATCACTCATGAGTGATAAGTCTGAAAAACGTACATGTTTAATTGTTTCATCTGAGGTATATAATAAGTACTCATTTGGATAATCTCTTGCCCAGTCCCAAACCTGTTTTTTGTAGGATTGAAAATCATCTTCGGAAAAAGCATAGCTTGTCCAGGCAGGAAAAGGTCTTTGCGGGATTTCATGGATAAGGGAATTTAAATTGTATCCCTGAAGCAGATTTGTTAATTCATTCCCTGATTTCAGCGTGATTTGAATACTTCCCCGGTAAACGAATTGAACTTCCTGATTTGATTGTCTTAAATGCTCGTATTCCGAAACATCGAAATGCTGAATATTCAGTAATTCCTGGACTGAAATTCCGGTTTCGCTGCTGTTAAATGAAAAGCTGGCAGAAAAATAGTTCCAAAGTACCTGTAGTCTTTGAGGGTCAATTTGAGCAATTTTTTGGATTTTTTCCGGTAAGTGATGCTTTTGTACCATGCGGTTGGACGCAATCACAGCATACTCGGTTTGGGCAAAAATTCCGCTAAACGGAACTACTGTTACGCAGAGTAGTAGGTATAATATCTTCATAATCAAAATGATTTCAGATAAAAATACTAAAATAACAGATGGTTAAAAGAGTAACAATGTGGTCAATGAACAAATGAAGGGTTTTGCTGATTGAATATTAATTATGGGTGAATATTTCGTGAATTTTAGATAAACCCCACTATTTAAGTGGTTGAAAAGCAGTTTATTGAACTATTTGCTTGTCATATCAACGTATACAACGGCTTTTGTCTCGAAAAACTCACCGGAGAAAATGGTTTGCAGGGACTGAATTTTGTAAGGTTGTTTTACAGGAGCCATTTCTTCTTTCAGATCACCGCCTTTCAGGTACAAGATTCCATTTGGAAGCGGATTTTTATTTTCTTTCAGGAATTTGCCCTTTGTCCATGGAAGAAAAGCCGGCATAGCGGTTACAGCTCTGCTTACAATGAAATCGAATGGTTCTTTGATTTCCTCGGCACGTGCATGTGTTGCACGAACATTTTTCAAACCCAACGCCTGTGCTACTTCATTCACCACTTTGATTTTCTTTCCGATGGAATCTACCAGGTGGAATTGCACTTCCGGAAATAAAATTGCCAGGGGAATTCCGGGAAAACCACCACCTGTTCCGATGTCTAAAACCGATGATCCCGGAGTGAATTCCATGATCTTTGCAATTCCGAGTGAATGCAGTACATGACGTTCATAAAATTCTTCCGTATCCTTTCGGGAAATTACGTTTATCTGGGCATTCCAGAACAAATACAATTCTTCCAGCTGCTCAAATTGCGAACGCTGTATCTCTGTGAGATTGGGAAAGTATTTGAGGATTAATTGCATAAGTTGGTTTTGAGCCATCCCCTTTATCCCCCTTCAAAGGGGGAGTTTAAACCGCCTCCTCCCTTGAGGGAGGATTGAGGAGGGTGGCTTAATGGATCGTTTTTTTATCCTTCGATCAGTTTTCCTAAAGCATTGTCAAAAATCTCTTTTGCTTCAGAGATGAATCCGAAATGCTCATCGTCAACCATCATTTTACCTTTTGTAACGTGGCCAAGAAGTGTGTAATTCACACCGCTTCCCATCATGAATTCGATGAAATCTTCTTCTGTATCTTCCGAAACAGTTACCACTACACGGCTTTGAGCTTCACCAAACAGGAATGCATCTTCACGCACTTCGGAATCCGTAACGATATCGAAACCAAGTCCGCGCGGCATAGACATTTCAACCAATGAAACAAACAATCCGCCATCAGCACAGTCGTGAGCAGCATTAATCAACTCCTGGCTGATCAATCCTTTAACAGCTTCCTGCAATACGTATTCTTTTTCCAAATCGAAATGCGGAGCCGGAGAAGCTTCAATTTTGTGGTATTTCGCCAGGTACTCTGAAGATGAAATATCGTTTACACAATCTCCGAGGATGAAAATCAAATCACCTTTCTGCTTAAAGTCCAGAGACATGATCTTCGATTTGTCTTCCACCACCCCAATCATTCCGATAGTTGGAGTAGGGAATACCGGAATCTCTTTACCGCCGATATTACTTTGGTTGTAGAAAGAAACGTTTCCTCCTGTAACCGGTGTTCCAAATTTCAAACATGCTCTTGACATTCCTTTGATCGCGCCCACAAATTGCCAGTAGGATTCCGGGTTGTAAGGATTACCAAAGTTCAAACAGTTCGTAATGGCGCTTGGAATACCTCCCGAAACAACAATATTACGAGCCGCTTCGGATACCGCAATCGCAGTTCCTATTTCCGGATCAGCGTTAACATAACGTGAATTACAATCCACTGTCATTGCCAATGCTTTTTCTGTTCCTTTCAGATTCACAATTCCAGCATCCGTAGGACGGTTGGTGGTCATTGTTTTTGTTCCGACCATGGAGTCATACTGTTCGTAAACCCAACGTTTGGAAGCAATATTCGGCTGGCTCAATAAGAAGAATCCGATTTCTTTCAGGTTATCAGGTTGTTCTACCGAATCGATATTAAATTTCTTGTATTCCTGGTAATATGCAGGCTCAGAGTATTCACGCTGATAAACCGGAGCACCACCACCAAGAACCAATGATTCTGCGGGAACATCTCCCACCAATTCACCGCTCATGTAATAGCGAACACGGCCATCGTCCGTTACCGTTCCGATTTCTTCGGCATGTAAATCCCATTTGTCAAAAATGCGTTTTACCACATCTTCTTTTCCTTTTTGGATTACCACCAGCATGCGTTCCTGGGATTCCGAAAGCAGAATCTCATATGGAAGCATATTTTCCTGGCGTGTAGGAACGCGGTCCAAATGGATTTCCATTCCAACCCCTCCACCGGCGCTCATCTCACAAGTAGAACAAGTGATTCCTGCAGCGCCCATATCCTGCATTCCAACGATTGCGTCTGTGTTTGCCAATTCCATGGTAGCTTCCAAAAGCAATTTCTCCATGAACGGGTCGCCCACTTGTACTGACGGCAAATCCTGAGCAGATTCTTCCGTGATATCTTTTGATGCAAATGCAGCTCCTGCAATCCCGTCTTTACCTGTAGAAGAACCTACGATATAAACCGGATTTCCCGGACCTTTTGCTTTCGCTGAAATCACTTTTTTTGTATCGATGATCCCTGCAGAGAATGCATTTACCAGCGGATTTTGGTTATAAGACTTATCGAAGAACACTTCTCCACCAACGATTGGAATTCCGAAAGCATTTCCGTAATCACCAATTCCTTTCACCACACCTTTCACCAACCATTTCGTGCGGGCTTCTTCGATGTCTCCGAAACGCAATGAGTTTAACTGAGCAACCGGTCGGGCTCCCATCGTGAAAATATCGCGGTTGATTCCTCCAACACCAGTTGCAGCTCCCTGATAAGGCTCCAAAGCAGAAGGGTGATTGTGGGATTCAATTTTAAAAACACATCCTATCCCATCTCCCAAATCTACCAGTCCGGCGTTTTCTTCACCAGCCTTTACCAGCATATGCGGTCCGTCTTTCGGCAATTGCTTTAACCAGTAAATGGAGTTTTTGTAAGAGCAGTGCTCAGACCACATAACAGAATAAACGGCTGTTTCAGTGAAGTTTGGCGTACGGCCCAGAATTCCTTTAATCATTTCAAATTCATCAGCGCGCAAACCTAATTCAACTGCTTGCTCTACTGTAGCTTCTTGCTTGATGGAAGTACTCATTTCGTTATAACTTTGATGCAAAAGTAATCATTCCCCGGTAATTCCGAATGCCGAATTCCGAATTCCGAATGACAAGATTTCCACAGGTCTGAGGATCTTGAAAAAATCCCTGATTAGGCATTCGTAATTCGACATTCGTAATTAACTTAGAGCCCGCATGGTATTCACACTGGTTCTGATATTTTTAACCTGGTTTGTCTGGAAATTCAGAACAGATGGCTTGTCGCGGACTAATTTGTTGATTGGCTGGGGGATTAAGGTGCTGTTCGGTGTTTTATTCATGATCATCCATACCAAAATTTACGGGATCGGTGAAATAACCGTTGACTGGGAGGAATACATGGATGACAGTGTGACATTGAACGGAGTGGCTTATCAGTCTTTTGGCGATTACCTGAGGTTTTTATTCGGGACAAATTCTGAAGCAGCGGTGGGACAATATCTGGCTCATACCCATCATTGGTCGGCCGGAGACCTGGACCTGATGAACGACTCTCGAAATGTACTTCGGGTAAACAGTTTGATCGTATTTCTTTCAAGGGGTAATGTCTATATCCATATTCTGTTCTTTTCTTTCTTTTCTTTTATCGGATTAAAGGAAATTTTCAACGCATTTAAGGATCGGATTTTCTATGATAGGCGTTGGTTTTGGTTTGCATTGTTCTTATTTCCCACTTTAAGTTTCTGGACGAGTTCTGTTTTGAAAGAGCCGCTGATGATCTTAGGTTTCGCTTTTCTTTTAAATGCGTTGTTTGGGACATTGTCTTTGAAGTCGCGTTTGTGGCGGATCGCATCCGGCTTGGTATTGATGCTGGGCTTCAAGCCTTATGTTTTGGGGTGTTTACTTGTGAGTATTCCGGTTTTCCTGCTGGGGAAATTTGTGTTCAAAAAAAGGGTGTTATTGGCTCCTTTGGTTGTGTTGGCTGGATTTACGCTGTTTTTTTTGATTTTTTCTGGTTTCAGATCCCAGGTTACACATCGCTTAACCCGTATGCAATTTGATTTCATGAATGTAGGAAGGGGAGGTGTCCACGTTTATGCAGATTCGTGTTATTATTATTTCCGTACAGATCAGTATGCGGAACTGGATTTTTTGAAATCCGGTGACCTCCGTGTAAAGGAAGAATTGGTTGCTAAGAAAGTGACTTTCGGCATGAACTATCCATTTGAAGATATTCGCCTGAAACCTTCGGATGGACCTTGGAGAATCGATTTTATCGGTACAAAATGCGGAAGTTATATCGAATTGACCTCTATCGGAAACGATTTCGGGCAGCTGATAAAGAACGTTCCGGAAGCTCTTTTAAACGCTGCTTTCAGGCCTGCCTTTTGGGATCCGGGAGGAAAACTGAAAGTGCTTAGCTTTCTGGAAACAATCGGTTTGTTCGCATTACTTGCTTTTGGACTTTGGTATAACCGGAAATCCAGAACTGCAGAAGAAAAGAACCTGATCGTTTTTTTAATGACATTTTCACTTGTTTTATTGGTGCTGATCGGCTGGACAACTCCTGTTCTGGGAGCGTTAGTGCGTTATCGCTTACCGGCATATCTGGCCTTGTTTTTAGTCGCTTTTATCGGTTCACGACCGTTCAAATTTAAATTATGAAAAAAATCGTTTTTATTACCGGGGCAACCGCCGGTTTCGGAGAAGCAACGGCACGCATATTTGCCGATCATGGATGGGACCTGGTTTTAACAGGTCGGAGAATGGAACGTTTGCAGTCATTGAAAAACGAACTGCAGTCAAAAGGAGTGAATGTCATCCTGTTGAATTTTGATGTTCGGAATGAAGAGGAAGTGAACCAAGCGGTTCAATCCTTATCCGAAGAAGTGAAGGACAGGCTTTCCATCCTGATCAATAATGCCGGTTTGGCTGTTGGTCGCGGCCCGATAGATTCCGGAGTGACGGACGATTGGGACCGGATGATCGATACGAACGTAAAAGGATTGTTGTACGTGACAAGGGCTATTTCTCCGATTTTGAAAAAGAATGGCGGCGGACATATTGTAAACATTGCAAGTATTGCCGGAAAAGAAGTTTATGCCGGAGGAAATGTTTACTGTGCAACCAAACACGCTGTGGATGCCTTGTCGAGAGCTATCCGTATTGACCTGGTGCACGACAATATCAAAGTGACCAATATTGCTCCGGGAGCTGCTGAAACTGAATTTTCGCTGGTCCGTTTCAAGGGTGATGAACAAACTGCCAGGAATGTATACGATGGATATGATCCCCTTTTGGCAGAAGATATTGCAGATGCAGTTTATTACGTATGTTCCAGACCGAAACACGTATGTATCAATGACCTGGTAATTATGCCGAGCGCCCAGGCAAGTTCAACTATTTTTCATAAAACACATTCCTAATGCGTTATTTCCTATTTTCTTTTATTTTGCTGATTGGTGCTTCCTGTATGAAAGGCCAATCTGTGGACTTGGTTATTCACAATGCGAAAATTCACACCATGGACGACCAAAATTCGGTGGTTCAGGCCATTGCAATCCGTGACGGGAAAGTGATTGAAGTGGGTCCGGACCGACAGATCATGAATAAGTACAGTGCAGACGAGTTTATCGATGCGGAAGGAAAAGATATTTTTCCCGGATTTGCCGATGCACACGGGCATTTGATGAGCCTGGCGCGCCAAAAGTTGTCGGCAAACCTGGTTGGAAGCGCTTCCATGGAAGAGCTGGTTGTGCGGGTTGAAAAGTATTCCCAGAAAAAAGAGCGTCCGGTGATTGTTGGTGGAGGATGGGACCAAAGTTTGTGGAGTACGAATACTTCCCAATTGCCTACGAATAGAGAACTGAATGAGAAATTCCCCCACAAACCGGTGGTTTTATACCGGATAGACGGTCATGCTATTTTGGTGAATAATGCAGCGCTGAAGAAATTCGGGATTACCGAATCGTCAGTGGTTGAAGGCGGAGCGATTTTGAAAAATGAGGACGGAAGTCTTACGGGACTTTTACTGGATAACGCCATCTCACTGATCAGTGACAAATTACCGGATTTTCCGGACCAGGAGTTGGCGCAGACTTTATTGGAAATTCAACAGGAGCTTTATGGCTATGGCGTTACAGATGTTCATGAGGCAGGTTTGACCCCGCATGACTTCAAACTGATCCGCCGGCTGGTTAAAGAAAATAAACTGACTATCGGGATTTATGGGATGCTTTATCCTGAGAAAGAAAACGCAGATTTTGCTAAGAAGCATGGGATTCTAAAGGAGAAAAACCTTTTGGTCCGTTCTTTTAAAGTGATGGGTGACGGAGCTTTGGGGTCGAGAGGAGCGCTTTTGAAACAGCCATATTCGGATGATTTGCACAACCATGGTTTATTAACAACTTCCCTTCCGGACCTGCTACGTTATTCAGCATTGGCGGAACTAACAGGTTACCAGCTGAATATCCATGCAATCGGGGATTCTACCAATCGATTGGTACTGGAATTGATTCAGGCTTACTCTAATAGAAATCCGGACCACCGCTGGAGATTGGAGCATGCGCAAGTGATCGATCCGAAAGATTTTGAGTTGCTGGCAAGTTCGGGAGCATTTCCTTCCGTTCAGCCTACACATGCCGTGAGTGATCAGCGCTGGGCAGAATCGCGTTTAGGCAAGGCTCGTTTGAAGGGGGCTTATGCTTATAATACTTTGCTGCAGAAAGCGGGAATGTTAGCTATCGGAACTGATTTCCCGGTGGAAAGTACGAATCCGTTCCTGACGATTCATGCGGCTGTGAACCGCAAAAACGCCGAGGGCGATCCGATTGCCGGGTTTTTGATGGAAGAAGCACTTACGGAAGAAGCTTGTTTGCGTGGAATGACGATTTGGGCGGCATTTGCCAGTTTTCAGGAAGGAACAAAAGGAAGTCTGGAAAAAGGGAAAGATGCTACGCTGGTTATCCTGGAAAGCCCGTTTTCTTCAAAGGATACTTATAGTCCAAACTATTCAAACAGAACGTTTATCAGAGGTAAGCAGGTGTTTTCTATGGAATAAAAAAAGGGCTCGCCGGCAAACGAACCCTACAAACCAAAAAACCAAAAACGATCA